>JAJZIJ010000068.1 GCA_021810625.1 Acidobacteriota bacterium | reverse complement strand
ATCACGCCATCGGGGACTTTCTCCGTAACCGTTACGGCGACTCCGGCATCGGGAACCGCCCAA
The DNA here is from genome assembly GCA_021810625.1 of Acidobacteriota bacterium. Lineage (GTDB taxonomy): Bacteria > Acidobacteriota > Terriglobia > Terriglobales > Acidobacteriaceae > JAJZIJ01. The sequence goes on along the minus strand of JAJZIJ010000068.1, from coordinate 5,717 downwards.
ACCACGACCATTACCCTCACCGTCTCGTAGAGGGAAGATGTAGAGGAAAGATGCAAGCGGCGGCGCGTACTGCCGCTTGCATCCTTCCGATTTTGACTGTAATGCGGTTTACCACCGCCTGTCGATTTTCCCTCCCTGTCTCCAATCCTCCTGCAAGTTCTCTTCTGGTGGGGTGAATCTCATCCCCTTCAATGGAAGCCGCTTTGCGACCACTGATATGATGCGCTGGTGATGAAAATATCTCCTCCAAAGAAAAGCGGTGGCAGCACAGACGTGAAGGCCGGACATTCCGCTGTGGGCAGCTTGCAGCGGGAGCTGCGTCAAAACGCGCCTTTTCGCAACATTCGGGCGGAGGCATTTCTGAACCTGCTGCGCACGGCAGATCAGTTGCAGCGAAAGCTGCAACTGGCGCTGAAGCCGCATGGTTTGACAGCGACGCAATACAACGCGCTGCGCATTCTGCGCGGCGCTGGAAGCCAGCCGCTCCCTTGCTCGGAGATTGGCGAGCGCCTCATCAGCCAGGATCCGGACATCACGCGGCTGCTGGATCGGCTGGAGCGCAATGGATGGATTCGGCGGGAACGCGACCAGAAGGATCGCCGTCTCGTGCTCTCGCAGATCACGGCGGAGGGTCGGGCGCAACTGAAGAAACTGGATGGCCTGGTGGAGGAGTGTGTGGAGGAAATGCTGGCCCACATGAGCGTGGAGGCATTGCAGCAGATGATCGCCCGCCTGGAGCAGGCGCGCAGTCCAAAAAAATCTACGCGCGCCGGATCGTTGTGACTGCGGGCGTCGGCATTGGGTCTGGCCGCGCCGTGGCAACCGTGAGCGCCTGCTGCTTGAGTATCTGATGGTGCAGGCAGTACAGCGCCAACTCCAGGCGATCAGAAACACCGAGCTTGTCGTAAATTTTCCGCAGGTAGTTCTTGATGACCTGTTCCGAGGTTCCCAACTGGTAGGCAATTTCCTTGTTGCGTTTCCCCTGGGTTACGCAGGTCATGATCTCCAGTTCCTTGGGAGTCAATCGAGGTTGCAGGCGCGGATTCGTCAATTGATTGGCCTGGGCGCGATAAGCCTCAATCACCCAACTGATGGACTGATTGTCGATCCAGGTCTCGCCCAACGCAATTTTGCGCACGCAGCGCACTAAAAGATCGGGCGGAATGGAACGCGAAATGACCCCGCGCACGCCGCGACGATAGAGATCGACGATATTGCTTTCGCTGGTCTCCATCACCTGCACGATCAGCTTCGCGTCTGGAGCGCGGCGCATAATCTCCGGGATGGTCTCGCCCGTGCTGGCGATCAAACTGCCTTCCAAGAGAACCACATCTGCCGGGTAGCGCTCCAGCGCCGCCAGAAGCCCCGCGCAGTTTTCTGCCTGGGCGATAACACGAATGTCATCCTCTACGGCAAAGATTTTTCGGATTCCGACACGGTAGATGGCCTGCGTATCCGCCAGAACAACCCGGATGCCGTCCGCGCGTTCTGCATCTTCCGGAGAAAGAATCTCCTCCGGCAGAGGATGGGGGGAACGTTTTTGAATATCAATAGTCATAGATCCTCAAGACAACATCCGATACTGATCAATGACGGCGGCGATTTCCGCATCCTTATCGCCTTTGCGATAGCAGCGTATCACACGCCCGGTACAGTGGACGACAACATCTTTTTCCATGCCAAGCGCTCCTGCCGACATTTTGAGATCAAACTCAATCGAGCTGCCCTTGGCCAGGCAGCGCTCAAACGCAAACAATATGCCGCTGGCGGAGATATTGATCGTCTCTGCCAACTCTTCCCCGCGATCCGCCCGGATATACACCGGAAGCCGAACCGGGAATCGCACAGCCGTCCGAAGTTCTGTTGGGGAAGTTTCCCCCGCCGAATCGGATCCTTCTTCTCGAACTGTTTCCTCTTTATACTTTTCTGACATCGTATCAAAAATCTTTCTTGCAATTCCGTCTCGTCCTGAACGGAATGTATTGACTACATCCATACCTGCATTGTTACTTCCTTATACCAGAAGGAGAAATTCGCCATTTGGAGACTCCCCCCATTGCGGGTATATTTCACTGGAATAGCCACGGTGAACAGAGTGTACATCCAGATTGCGGAGAAGGCTTCAAATTATTTCTGTCATACGTGTCGCCTATAGACGACAAAAGCGGTGAACCTGCTCCCAGCGCGTTTCGACTTTACTCCCATTCAATCGTACCCGGCGGCTTGGAGGTAATGTCATACACCACGCGGTTGATGCCCCGCACTTCATTGACAATGCGGCTGGAGATTTTCTTGAGCACCTCATACGGCAGCGGCACCCAGTCGGCGGTCATGCCATCTTCGGAATGCACGGCGCGGATGGCGCAGGTGGCCGCATAGGTGCGCTGGTCGCCCATCACGCCCACGCTTTGCACCGGAAGCAGTACAGCGAAGGACTGCCATATTTGTTGATAGAGACCCGCAGCCTTGATCTCCTCCACAACAATCTCGTCGGCGGATTGAAGCAGGGCGACGCGCTCCGGCGTCACTTCGCCCAGAATGCGCACGGCCAGCCCAGGGCCGGGAAACGGTTGGCGTTGCAGAATGTCTTCGGGCATTCCAAGGTCGCGGCCAATGCGGCGGACTTCATCCTTGAAGAGATCGCGCAGCGGCTCAATCAATTTCAACTTCATCGTCTCCGGCAGCCCGCCTACATTGTGATGGCTCTTGATGGTCTGCGACGGCCCCTTTACCGATGAGGACTCAATCACGTCGGGATAGAGCGTCCCCTGCACCAGCCAATCCACCGAGCCGGAGAGCTTGGCAATGCGATGCGCCTCATCATCAAAGACGGCGATAAACTCCCTGCCAATGATCTTGCGCTTGGTCTCTGGATCGGTGATACCGGCCAGCAGCGAGAGAAACCGCTCCCGCGCATCGACGGCGACCAGATTCAGCTTCAGCTTGCCGCGTAGGTTGTCCTGCACCTTTTGGAATTCATTCTTGCGCAGCACGCCGTTATCAACAAAGACGCAGGTGAGTCGGTCGCCCATCGCGCGATGCACCAGCACGGCGGCCACGGAGGAATCCACGCCGCCCGACAGCGCGCAGATGGCGTGCCCCTTGTCGCCGACCTGTTGGCGAATCTGCTCGACGGTCGTCTGGATGAAGTGCTCCGGCGTCCAATCTGGCGCGACCTTGCAGATGCGGAAGAGGAAGTTGCGCAGCAGTTCCGTGCCCTGGCGCGTGTGGTGAACTTCAGGATGAAACTGCACGGCCCAGATGCGTCGCGCCTCGTCCATAATGCCCGCGACGGCGTTGCTGGTCTTGGCTGTCAGAGAGAAGCCCGGCGGAAGCTCCAGCGCTTCATCGCCATGCGACATCCAGACGTGCTGCCTCTGCGCCAGGCCTTCAAAGAGCGGCGTTTGGGCGATGATCTCCACTTCGGCATGGCCGTACTCGCGGCGCGCAGCCGAGCGCACCTTGCCGCCCAGGTGATGCGTGATGAATTGTAATCCATAGCAGATGCCGAGAATGGGCTTGCCCAGCGCCAGCAGCCGCGCATCGGTCGGAGGAGCGTCGGTGTCGTAGACCGAGCTTGGCCCGCCAGAGAGAATAATTCCAACCGGGTTGGCCTGTTCGATCTGCTGGAGCGAGGCCGTGCAAGGCAGCACAACCGAGTAGACATTCTGCTCACGGATGCGCCGCGCAATGAGCTGCGTGTATTGCGAACCAAAATCGAGAATAACAATGGATGGATTGTTCATGAATGGATTGTTCCCAAGCCGTTCTTTCAAAAAATCAAGCGGAAGCAGGGTACCGTCCAGTGTAATGCAGGATGCGCAGCGCGGAGTAGGTGGTCAATAGCTCCTGCGATTGCAACAAATGATTCGGGTCGCGTGGCCCACGAGGATTGTCGAGCTTCAGATTTTCTATGGTGTATGTCCGATACAGCAGCAGGCCGTTGGGAGCCAGCAGCAACGGCAGCAACGCGCGTTCCATAAAGAACGAAACCAGCACAAAGCCAAACTGTCGCTGCTCCTGAATCCACGACCGTACAACGTCCTGCGCAGCGCCGCTGCGGAGGGGATTACAGCATTGCAGAAGGAAGCCATCACGGTGCGCGCGCTCCAGGTTCTCCATGCCGAACAGATTGCAGCGGGCGCATAGGAGTATAGAACATTTTCAGGTCAAGGGGTAACAAAACTTTGGGTGGATGGATTCAAAGACCCTGAAGCGCTCCTGAAACTTTCTGTTGGTTTTCTTTTCATCTGTCGGGAACCCGGATCAGTGACCAATTTTTGCTGGCGGCCTTCCCCTCACAAACCAGCGCTCAAGCACTGCGAACATTTGCTCCTGCGTCTCCGCGTCGGATGTACGGCTGGCGATGAGTCCCGTGAACCTTGTCGTTGCGGCATCGTGGCGTTGGTTCATCTCTGCCAACAGCCGCAACGAAGGTTCATCCCCGCTCGGCAGAGTTTGTGAGCCGGACAGGCCAAGATGCGCGATCCGCGCAAGCAACTCGGCTGTTCCGCGCGACGGGCATACGATGTGGCTCTGCCGCCGTTTGCCAAAGTAGACCGTCTCCTGCTCGAACATGCTGCTCGCGTGGAGGTAGACTGGTCGCTCTTCTGGAATTGTGATTTCCACTCTGTCATTTCCAGAATGCGCGCGCAACCATTCTCCCAGCGGCATCAAGTCAGTCAGGTCGAGAGCATCCCAGGCATCGGCGGCCTGTTCCGCCGCAGTGAAGCTTTGCTTTCCGCCGCCCGATCTGTCTTCCATCTTCTGGATTTCCGTTACTCGAATGGCGCGGAAGTGCATGGCAGTTTCAAGGTGCAGGCGATCCACCAGACCGTTGCGTTCCGTCGCGCTGGACACGCCGAGCAGTTCAAAAACAGCATCGTCCAGTTCACGTCGATCAGGCTGGCGCAACTCTTCGGAAAGCGCCAAAGTCCGAGACATAAGCTCCAGCGCCCGCAGATACGAGTGGCAATCCATGAGCGATTCGTCCACCATGCGGCCAACGGTGCGCTTCTTCATCGATTGGAGAGCGTCTGTGAGGCGCTTGGCGATGTGCTTGGGAACATTTCGCGGATCGGGAACATCGATAAGATTCACGTCCACGACCTCTGTCTTCAAATTCCCTTCGGTTCCGGCGAACCTGCCGTAGAAGGTCTTGAACAGGCCGATAAGTGTCGAGTTGAGTATCGCTACGAGTACGCGCTGCTCCGGCTTGCTGAGGACGGTTGACGAGAGATCATAGAGATTGCAATTTGCGATAACTTTATGCGGGTTGGCCGGGATGACATGACGATATTGCTGTGATTTCGGCCACAATGCAAAACCCGGATCGACGAGCTTCGTTAGGTCATACCAAGGATTTCGCGCCGCGCATGAGGTTCGCTGCGGTACAGGAACCGCCTTCGACTTGCTGGAAGCGTAGGTTGCCTGCGCCCCATATTTCACATACTTGAGCGCGTGGGTTCCGCTCAGCGCGGTGAGCGGCCCGCTCACCAGCAGCACAACGCGGTCCAAGTCCCGCGCCCGGATTTCTGGACGATCCACCTTCATCAGGCTATGAACCTCAGGCCGGATGTATTTCGCTTCGATGGGGTGCAGCGTTCCCGCGCCGTCCTTGATAATGCGGATTTTCCCTCTCATCACCACATCCCTGCCGACACCCAGCAGCTTCTTGAATTTCTTTTCGTCGCTGTTCCGGGCAAGGACTTCTTCGG
>JAJZIJ010000032.1 GCA_021810625.1 Acidobacteriota bacterium | reverse complement strand
GGGCACCAACCAAAGAGGCACTCGATCAGGCAATCACTGAACTGCTTCCTCAGATCACCCCAGATAATGCCGAGGCTTGGTTCAGGCTACGCCTCGGCACTACACAGTAAAGGTGAAAATGCTCTAAGAGCTTTGCTTCCTAAGACCCCTGGCAAAATACGGAGCTGAGCTACACAACGGGTACTTGGCCCATGTCCTCGAACGGCGGGTGTACCGACAGCGCCGCAGGGGTCGGAGGCCTCTCCAACGGCCTCCCCAATGGCTCCACGGGATCAATGCCTCCAGGAACGGGGAGTGGTATGGCATGTCCGGGGCAGTGGACGAACAATCCTGGCCGATATACCGCTGTGCGTGTCGCGCTGGCGACCGACCTTGGCTGGGTGCCGGGAGGAACTCCCCAAGCGGCGACGCCGACGTTCAATCCGGCGGGGGGAACCTACACTTCGGCGCAGTCGGTGACGATCAGCAGCGCCACTTCCGGCGCGACGATCTACTGCACGACCGATGGCACGACGCCGACAACGTCTTCGCCGGTCTGTACCTCTGTTACTGTTTCCACCTCGGAGACGATTAAGGCGATTGCCACAGCGTCGGGCTACACGCAGAGCGCGGTTGGTTCGGCGACCTACACCATCAACACGCCACCGCCGCCACTGTCGTTTTACGATGCGTTTGCAATCGGCTTGGCGGCGGGCTGGACGACGTATAACGGCATCTGGTCTGTGTCGGGCGACACCTATGTAAACAGCGCAGCGGATACGGGCGGAGACAAGTCGATGACTGGCTCTACGGCATGGGGAGACTACACGATACAGGCCAATGTGGAGATTACCTCCGGTTCGGGCAACGCGGGGCTGATGTTGAGGGCAACGAAGCCTGCGGCGGGAACCACCTCGATGGATGGCTACAATGTTGGCATCGACACTGGCAACGGAGAGCTGTTCCTGGGCCGCGAGAGCTATAACTGGACATCGTTGCAGTCAGTGGCGATGCCCGGCGGGGTGTTGCCGAATACGTGGTATCACCTGACGGCGCAGGCCGTGGGATGCACGCTGACGGTGTCCGCGCAGCAATCTGGCTCGACGGTGGTGACCTCATTCACATACACCGACTCCGGCTGTACGTACACGACGGGAGAAATCGGCGTAACCAGCTATAACGCGGCGGCAGTATGGCGCAACGTCAGCGTAACCCCACTCCAATAGTGGAATAACAACGAAGCAAAAACCCACTATTGTTCGAGGATGTTGCCGCGTTTTGAAAGGTACGGGCTTCAGCCCGTACATAAGTCCTATAAAACCAAGTGGGCTTCAGCCCCCGATGGGCAGTCTTTTTCCGCCTTACACCTTTATCAGCAATCTGTGGCTCCGGCAGTGCCGAAGCCTTGATATCTGCGCTGGGGTGCAGGAGACTGACTTACCAAAGTCCCCAGGCGCGGCTGATGTAATCGCTGAGGGTCATGGTAATCAGAATCAAAAAGACAAATACGCCCGCCACCACGGTCAGCTTGAGCAGCTTGGAACTGTAGTAGATGTGCATGGAAAAGAGCACCACCAAGCAGGCTTCCAAGCAGGCGAGCGCCAAAATGATGATAGGGCTGAGAATGCCAAGATTGATAAACGCAACCGCAGTCATGAGCGCCGTACAGGTCAGCAGCACAAAAAACACGGCAAGGTATACCTTGGGGCCAACAATGTGGTGTTCCTGATGTTCCATGTCCATATTCCCGTGATTACCGAGATTTCCGTGATTGATGTGCTCTGACATTTGCCGTGTTTCCCTTCTGCTCGGTCTGGAATAGTGAATGCTATGCCGAATTTCCACCTACATCATCTGCGAATGATTTTTCATCTGTACCGACTAATCAAATAAAGAAGCGGGAACAGAAAAGTCCAGATGACATCAACAAAGTGCCAATACAAACCGAAGTTCTCAACGGTGGACGTATGCCCTTCGGTATAGGCCCCCTGCGATGCGCGATAGACAAGAACCAACAAAATTCCGATGCCGATAATCATGTGCAGCGCGTGCATCCCAGTCATGGCGAAGTAGAGCGAGAAGTAGACCTGCGTCTTCTCGGCCATATCCGGGGCCAGAGCAATGGCCCTGGGGCTGGTTGGATGCACAAAGGACTCGATGGAAAAATTCGCTCCCGGAACATGGTGCAGATCGAACTTTTCCTTGTATTCCGCAGCCTTGATGCCAAGAAAGGTCAGGCCCAGCGTAATCGTCAGAATCAGGTAGACGACCAGGCTCTTTTTTCTGCGCATCTCAGCGCTGTAGACGGCCATCGCCATCGTGAGGCTGGAGCAAATCAGGATCGCCGTATTGGCCGTTCCCATCCAGATGTTGAGCGTGTTGCTTCCGGCAACAAAGGCGGCGTGGTACCAGTTGCGATAGATCAGGTATGCCATGAACATGCCGCCGAAGAACATGAATTCGGTCAACAGGAATAACCACATGCCAAAGCTGGCTGCCTCCCGTTGCTGCTCCACGGTTTCAAAGTGATGACGAAGATACGCAGGATGCGCATGGGCTTCTGCGTGAACCTCGCCGGCGGTGGTTGCAATCGCGTGGCTATCCAACGGTTTCCACCTCATGTGCAGTTTTATTTGCCAGCCATTCGTAATCGTAAACTTCGTGATCCATGATCGGAGTTTCCACAAAATTTTCAGTCAGCGGTGGCGATTGAATCTGCCACTCCAACCCGGTTGCCTGCCAGGGATTGTTCCCGGCAATCTTGCCGTATTTCAACGACCACGGCAGGTAGAGCATGGGCAGTAAGTAGCCCACAGCAAGAATCGTGGCACCCGCAGTCGAGAGAACATTGAGCACCTGAAACTCTGGCGGATACGCGGCATAGCGACGCGGCATTCCCAGATAGCCCAGGATGAACTGCGGAAAGAAGGTAAAGATGAACCCAATGAAGGTAACTACAGCAGCAAGCTGCGATACCGACGCTGGATACATGCGCCCGGTCATCTTGGGCCACCAGAAATGAATACCAGCCAGAAATGCCATCAACATGCCGCCCACCATCACAAAGTGGAAATGCGCCACGATGAAGTAGGTTTCCGTCAGGTGGATGTTCATGCCCAGCGTACCAAGGAAAACTCCCGTTAGGCCGCCAATGGTGAAGAGGCCAAAGAAGCCGAAGGCATAGAGCATAGGCGCCTCAAAGGTAATGGAGCCTTTATACAACGTGGCCGACCAGTTGAAAATTTTAATGGCGGAGGGTACGGCCACCAGCATGGTCAACAGGGAGAAGACCAGTGCCGAGTAGTTGGAAACACCCATGATGAACATGTGGTGCTCCCAGACAAAGAAGCCGAAGACGGCGATGGCCACCGAAGAAAAGGCCACTGCCGTATAGCCAAAGATTCTCTTGCGGGAAAATGTACTGACGACCTCGGAGATAACGGCCATGCCCGGCAGGATCATAATGTAGACCGCGGGGTGCGAATAGAACCAAAATAAATGCTCAAAGAGCAGCGGATCGCCGCCCTTGGTCGGGTCAAATATCCCGATGCCAGTCGTCCGCTCCAGCGCAACCAGTACCAGCGTGATGGCCAGCACCGGAGTACCCAGGACTATGAGGATAGAGGTCGCATACTGCCCCCATACGAATAGAGGCAGGCGAAACCAGGTCATACCCGGAGCGCGCATACGGTGGATGGTGACAATAAAATTAATACCCGTCAGGATGGAGGAAAATCCAGCAATGAAGATGCCCATCGCCGCCGTCACTACATGGGTATTCACGTAATGCGTGGAGAGTGGCGTAATAAAGGTCCATCCCGTATCAACCCCCCCCAGAACCATTGCGGAAAGAATAAAGATTCCGCCAGCCATATAGAGATACCAGCTCAGAAGATTGAGCTTGGGGAAGGCCAAGTCCTTCGCGCCAATCATGATCGGCAGGAAAAAGTTTCCCAACGTTGCCGGAACTGAGGGCACCAGAAATAAAAAAATCATAATGATGCCGTGCATACTGAACACCTTGTTATAGGTGTCCGGTGACATCAAATCGGAGGCTGGCGTCAGCAACTCCAGGCGAATCAACGATGCAAACGCCCCACCGATAAAGAAGAAAAAGGTAATCGAAAACAGGTATAGCAGTCCGATGCGCTTGTGATCGCCGGTCAGTAACCAACTCTTCAGGCCATACTCTTGATTTAGATAATTCTTGCGCGGTAGCTGCGCCGTGCTTTGATCCGGCAAAACGACGATTGTGTTTGTGCTGCTCATGGCTTCACCACTCCTGACGCCGTTGGCGTCACTCCATTGGTCTGGGTGGACGAAAGTTGGGTTGTATTCAGCGTTTGCTGGATACGGTTGTTGGAATGTAAGGTCTTGATGTACTCAACGAGATCAATCATGCCGTCTTCGCTGATCTGCCCTTGGTACGTGGGCATAATCGGCGCATATCCGGCGGGAATGTGCATGGATGGATTCAGAATGGATTCGCGCAGATAGGCCTCATCCGCCACTGCGGTTGAGCCATCCTGTAAACGAATGCGCGTGTTGTAGACCTGCGCCAGATTCGGGCCACGCGATGTCGGACTTCCTGTATGACAGGCATTACAGCCGAGGCTGGCAAACAGGCGCTCTCCATTTTGCGCCAGCGAGGAACCACTCGTACTACTGGCTGCCCAGGCCCGGTAATCATCCGGCTTCATGGCAATGATTTGTCCGATCATGCCGGAGTGCTGCGTACCGCAGTATTGCGTGCAGAAAAGATGATAGGTTCCCGGCTTGGTCGCCTGAAACCATACCGTGGTGTAGCGTCCCGGTATCGCCTCGCGCTTGACGCGAAAAGCGGGGATCGAAAAGCTATGGAAGACATCCTGCGAGATCAGCGTGACCTGCACAGGTCGGCCTGTCGGAATATGCAGCGCGTCGATTTCGTGCTGGCCTCCGGGATGCTCCGCCTTCCACATCCACTGCTTGCCTACCACATAGACCTGCATGGCATTGGGTGGCGGATTGTAGATGCGGAAATAAAGCAGCGCTCCCCAGACGAAGGCGACGAGGAAAAGGCCGAGCGGAATCAGCGTCCAGGTTGCTTCGAGTAACGTGGAGCCTTCAATCTGCGTGGCCTCCGGACTGCGCTCCTTGCGATAGCGCACGGAGAAGCCAATCACCAGCCCCCCCACCAACAGGCAACCGATTACGGTGATGGCCAACAGAAAAAAGTACAGAGCATCTGCGTAGGGGGCAATGGTGGAGGCCTCTGGCGGAAAGAGCGGAGAATTCTTCAACCAATTCGTCAAAAATTCCCAAAGGACTGGACTAATATGTGACATTCTTTTTATCCATTCGCCTTATTTGCAGCATTCGCGGTTCCGTGCGTTCCACCCTGGATGGCATCACGCCGGAACATCACCAACATGTAGCCGCCAAGAGTCAGCACCGTAATCAAGCAACCCAATTGCACAATCCGCACAACAATCAGGCTGCGCTTCCCTGTCCGCGGATCGTAGCGGTAACAGTAGGTAAGAATCAGTTCCGTCGGCGTCCCGATCTTTCCATGCGAGGCGTCGATGAGCGCCATGCGCATTTCCTTGGGCGGATACTCCACGCCCAGATAGTATTGCGCGACCTTTCCTTCCGGCGTAATGACCATGATGGCGCTGGTGTGCGCAAACTGAGTCATCTTGCCATCCGGCCCCGGAACGCGAACATAGCCGAACCCAACGGCCTGCGCCAGCGCGGTAATTGAGGCGGCATCTCCGGTAAGAAAGTGCCAGCCATTGGCCGTCTCCGGCTTGCCGTAGCGCTTGAGATAGAGCGCCTTCTCCGACGCCGCCAGCGCAGGCCCCTCGCTGGGATCAATGCTGGCTACAATCACATTGAAATCCTTGCCCGGCGTAAGATCCAGCATCTCCAGAGCGCCCACCAGCCCGTTCAACTCCTCGGAACAGAGCATCGGGCAACGATAGTAAACGAGAGCCAAAATCGCAGGACGCTGGTCAAGATAACTCCCCAAGGGAAGCAATCTTCCGGTCTCGTCGCGGAAGTCCGCGCTAAGCGGCAACTGCTGATTCAAGTGCTGGTGAATGGTCGCTCGCTGCAACACATCCGGCAATTGGTCGTGGGCTGGATCGCCCATGCTCTTCTCACCAATCGGAGCCACCTGCGCGTGGGCCGCCAGTGATGCCGCGCACATCCAAAAGAACGCGCCCAGTGCATAATGGAGGGACGAAGTCCAGAGTCTGCGATTCTGCAACGACCGACTCATCCCCTTTGCCCGGATTGTGTTTCTGCTCCGCATGGCGCTTCACTTTACCTTTTCAAAACTTCCCGATCCTGACAGCCTCGCGCAGTTGCTATGACACGCAGTCGGAAATAGATTCCGGCGCTATTGCCTAATGCGCCTGCGCGGTGCCTGTTTCCGCGCTCAGGCCCAGCCGCTGCTGGCGCTCTTTGATCATTTTCAATTCCGGCCCGGTACGCGCAAATCCGTTGGTCAGCGGCAGGGAAATTGTATTCTCCGCATCACCAAACATTGCCGGCTCCTGAGCTTGTGCTGACGTAGACGAACCAGATTGCCCTTCGACAGGGAGACCCTGCGCGGCGATGATCTGCATCGCACGCGTGATGGGAATGCGTACAGTCTGGGACTTTTCATCCACCCAGGTGTAATAGTTCAGCAGTAAATCCTCGCGCGCGTGCATCCGCACAACATCCATATTGCCATCGTCGGTCTGCAAGCGCGGCGTTGGAAACTTGGAGACGAGCGCGTGCAACTCCTGCTGCTCCATGACCGGACTCGATGCCATATTCGCCCTCTGGATGCCAGCTTTCTGATTCCAACGGCTAAGCGGGCCATCATGCCGGATCAATGCCTGATTGATAAGCTTCCCCATGCCGAAGCAGACCACGAAGAAGACGGCCAGCGAGGAGGCAAGCGTGACAATAAAGGCCACCACGCCGCCGACGTTCGCGTCTGAAGTTTCGTAGCCGGGTTCACTGTTCTTATCGTTCTTATCGTTCAAAGGATCATGCGTGGGCATGTTCAGGCTCCAGAATCTCCGACAAGTGCGGATCGTTGATGGCGACCACCGGACGTTGGCGTAACTGATGCGTCATGTATGCAACCCAGAGGCCCGTCATGGCTGCGGGAACAAAGATGTACTGCAACAATTCCGCGCTGAAGTGGAAGTTATGGTGGATGTCAGCAAAGTTCGGCGCGATCAACCAGAAGGTGTCCAGAAAACGCGCAAAGAGCATGATGCAGCAGACCGCAGCCAGCCTCCGCTTGTTGCGCTTGATGTCGCGCGAGAGCAACAGCGTGAAGGGCAGCAGCCAGTGAAAGGCAAAGTCCAGGCCAATCACGTAGCCCCAGCCTCCGGTGATGCGATCCATGTACCAGCGAATCTCCTCCGGCAGGTTGCCCGACCAGATGATGAGGTATTGCGAAAATGCGATATAGATATTCAGCATGACGAAGGCAAAACAGAGCTTGCCCAGATCGTGCTGCTCGGTCGTGCGAAAGATGCTTTTCAGCGGCTCGTCCTGCGAGAGCGCCAGGGTAATCAGAATCACCATCGCCAGCGCGGCGTAACCCTGCGCCACCAAAAACAGCAGGCCGTAGACCGAGGAGTACCAGGTTGGATCGAGCGACATCACCCAGTCAATGGACGCGCCGGTGAGCGTGATGGAATAAATCAGCAGACCAGCGCCACTCAGATTCTCAAAGCGCTTCTGCCAATACCAATTGCCGTGCTGCGTGTCGGTATCGCGCTGCCGCGACCAGCGATTGAGGATGAAAATAAAAGTGCCCCAGATGGCAAAGTACGCGATTCCGCGAATCCAGAAGCCCTCGATATTGAGAAAGGGACGCTTGTACGCAATAGCGTGCGCCTGAATCGCATTGATAATGCCCGCGTGCAGCGCCTCTTCCGGGTTGCTGATACGCGCCCAGAGATAGAGCCTCTTCACGCAAATCGCAACCGGAAGGAACATCAAAAAGACCAGCGGCAGCGTGCGGCTCATCGCCTCCAGCGGACGCCGAATCAGCAATCCCCACTTGCCGCCAGAGACATGCTGCACCATCAGGAGCGCCATGCCGCCCACCGCGAAGCTGAAGCAGACGATCAAGCCCATCAGCCAGCCGCGCAGCACGTAGTCCAGCGACAAGTCGCTGGGATGAAGATAGAAGTCTGCGGCTGCCAGCAAGGCAAAGACCAGCGCCACCAACAGGGCGCGGTTGCGCCAACGCGCCACCGAGGCGGGCGCGCTTAGATCCGCAGGCAGATGTTTTGCGTGATGTCCATGTTCGTTGCTCATGCCTGTCCTCGACTATTTCTTTCCCTTGCTTGTGGCTGGTGCTGCTTTCGCGGTTGCAGCCGATGTTGCGTCGTTCCTGACTGTTGCTCCGGCAGATTTCAGCACATTCGCGCTAGAGACATCCGTTTGCTGCGGAATTGCCCAGTCCCCGACAAAGTTCGGCGCGTAGCCCATCTGCTCGGAGACCTCAGAGAGCTTTTGCACCGCCACGCCGACGGGAACATCCTTCATCGTTGCATCCTGGCTCAGTTGCAGAGCGCGGATGTAGGCGGCAATCGCCCAACGATCCGGCGGAGTAATCTGCGCCGAGTAATCCGGCATCGCGCCATAACCGTGGGTCATCACGTAGAAATAATGGCTGATGGGCTTGTTCCGAATCAGCGTCTCATTCAGGTTGCCTGCCGGCGTGTAGCCCCGCTCGACGATCATGCCGCGACCGTTGCCCACGCGAGAATGACACGGCATGCAGTAAATGTTGTAGCGCTCCTGCCCGCGCAGCAGCACGGTCATGGTGACGGGAAAGGGCATCGCATCCTGCTCCTTGCCGTCGATCAGGCCGGTGTGGAAGTATTCATTCGCGTCCAATTGGTTGCGCGCAACCGCGTGCAACACCTCCGGGCGCACGGAGCGACCGCTGGCGAAGAAGGTGGTGCCGCGCTGCGGAATCATCTTGGGCTGATTCTGCATGTCCTGGCGGCAACCGGAGGTCATCGCCAGCAGCAGAACACCGACAGAAGCCAGCGTCCAACGAGAAACAGAAAGTAGGGGTCGGATACGCATGGGGTTAGTGATCTACCTCCACGACCGAAACTGGCCGGAATGATTCGAGAAATGCGCGCGATTCGGAAACGGAAAATTTCGGATCCGCCGCCTCCAGGCAAAGAAAAAACTTGTCGGTCGTCGCGCCATCGCGAAAATTGGGCGCGTTGAAGACCGGATGATACGGCGCGGGCAGGCGATTCAATGCCAGCATTCCATAGGCCGCTGAAAGTCCCGCGAAAAGAATCGTCCACTCGTATGCAGGCACGATAAACGCGGGCCAGGAGAACAGCGGGCGTCCAGCAATGTTAAGTGGATAGGCCCAGATGGAAACCCAGCTCTCCAGGCTGAACATGGCGCATCCGCCGATCAACCCGCCAAGCAGACAAATTCTGGCCACGCCCTTCTCCGTCGGCTCATCGAAGCCAATGGCCTCCGCCGCTTCTTCCAACGGGTACGGCGTATAGCAGTCCATTCGGCGATATCCGCTGGCGTAGGCCGCCTTGGCCGCCTGCACCAACTCCGTGGGCGTATCAAACTCCGCGATTAAACCGTAGATTCCTTCGCGCATCGGCATCAGTCCCCTGCCTCCGTTTGCAATTCCGCTTCATGTTTTACCTTGGCCTGCGGCAACATCATACGAATCTCGGACATCGGAATCATGGGCAGCAGGCGAATGAACAGGAAGAACAGGAAGGTAAACAATCCCAGCGTTCCCACATACGTCATGTAATCCCACCTCGTGGCGCGATAGGTTCCCCACGACGAGGGTAAAAAGTCGCGATACAAGCTGGTAACGACGATGACGAAACGCTCAAACCACATGCCCGTGTTCACGATCAGCGAGATCGCAAACAGATAGGCAATATTCTGGCGCAACTTACGCGACCACAAGGTCGTGAGCGGCGTAACAATGTTGCAGGCGATCAGCACCCAGTAGGCCCAGCCCATCGGCCCGAACATGCGGTTCCAGAACATGAAATACTCCCAGCGACTGGCTGAGTACCACGCCATCACCACTTCCATGCCGTAGCCGTAGGCAACAATGGAGCCGGTGGCCAGCATCACCTTGGCCATATTGTCCAGGTGGCGCATGGTAATGATGTCTTCCAGCCCATAAAACTTGCGAATCGGAATGGCCAGCGTGAGCACCATCGCGAAGCCGGAGTAGATTGCGCCCGCGACAAAGTACGGTGGAAAGATCGTTGTGTGCCAGCCCGGCAAGACGGCGACCGCAAAATCGAAGCTGATGACGGTATGCACCGAGAGCACCAGCGGCGTGGCCAGACCCGCCAACAGCAGCGAGGCCGACTCATAGCGCATCCAGTGCCGCGCCGAGCCGCGCCATCCCAGAGACATCTGCCCGTAAATATACTTGGCGAATTTCGACTTGGCCTGGTCGCGCATCGTGCCCAAATCCGGGATCAAACCGATGTACCAGAAGACGACCGAAATGGTGGCGTAGGTGGAGACCGCAAAGACATCCCACATGAGCGGCGACCGAAATTGCGGCCACACGTTCATAGTGTTGGGATACGGAAAGAGCCAGTAAATCGCCAGCCAGGGACGGCCCGTATGGATGATCGGGAACATGCCCGCGCAGACCACGGCAAAGAGCGTCATGGCCTCGGCAAAGCGATTGATGGAGTTGCGCCAGCCCTGCTTGAAGAGCAGCAAAATCGCGGAGATCAGTGTTCCGGCGTGGCCGATACCAATCCACCAGACGAAGTTGACGATGGCAAATCCCCAGGCGACGGGCATGGTAATGGCCCAGATGCCCGTGCCCTTCAGGAAGAGCCACGCCACAGCCGTCAACAGCATGGCGATCAAACCGCCTGCCATGACAAAGCCGAAGAGCCAGCCCAGCGGCGTTTGCGAGGTGAGCACGATGCGGGCGATCTTCTCCGTAACCGACCGGAAGGTTTGCCCCGGCGCCAGAACGCGAAGCTCCCCGGTTTTCGGGTCGATCATCCAATTCTTCCCCGGATTTGTCACCGGGTCTTGCGGTGAAACATCATTCGTAGCCATGTAGCTTCTGGCCTCTCGTATTTGCCTGAAAATCCACCATTGTGGCCCGCGCGACAACGCCGCTTAGGCATTCTCCATTAAATCCGGGTTGGGATTGATGACCCCGGCAATATAGGACGTGCGTGGGCGCGTATTCTCATCGGCCAGCACAGTGTAATTCCGGGACTGCGCCTTCAGTTGAGCCACGCGACTCTTCTTGTCGTTCTTGTTGCCAAAGGTAATGGCCTGCGTCGGACACGCCTGCTGGCAGGCGGTTACGATCTCGCCATCGCGTACATCGCGATTTTCCTTGTCAGCGCGAATCTTGGCCGCGCTGATCCGCTGTACGCAGTAGGTGCATTTTTCCATCACACCACGACTGCGCACGGTCACGTCAGGATTCCGCATCAGCTTCAGGCTCTCCGTCTCATAGTCGGAGAAGAGCAGCCAGTTGAAGCGACGCACCTTATACGGGCAGTTGTTGGAGCAGTAGCGCGTGCCCACGCAGCGGTTGTAGACCATCGCGTTCAGGCCCTCCGGCGTGTGAACGGTGGCTCCAACCGGACAGACCTGCTCGCACGGCGCATTCTCGCACTGCTGGCAGGTCATGGGCTGGAAGTGCGCGCGCGGCGCGTTCAAGTCACCTTCAAAGTAGGTGTCGATGCGAATCCACTGCATGTCGCGCCCGATCCGCACCTCCTCCTTGCCGACCACGGCGATGTTGTTCTCCGCGTAGCAACTGACAATGCAAGCATTGCAGCCGGTACAGGAGTTCATATCAATGGTCAGCGCCCAGGCGTTCTCGTTGTACTTCCAGTTCGGAAACAGGGTTACGTCCTTGGAGGGCGTCGCATAATTCTCGCCTTCGTGGGCGAAGTTTGGATTCTTGCGGAACTCCTCTAGCGTGGCGTAGCGAATGATGCCACGCGACTGCGCCTCATTGGCTTCCAGCGAAGTGGGAGCGGCATCCGGCTTGAATGTCTTCGCCGCCTCAATATCGCCATAGGTGCGAGCAATGGCATCGCGATGGTCAATGTAGTGGCTCTTGGTGATGGCGAACTCGTAGATGTCGCCTGTCCGCCTGGCCGTCGCTCCGGTGGCGAAAAGTTGCGCCGAGGCCAGACGAATCGGGCTGGCATCAAAACCCGTTCCCGTGCCTACGCGGCCTGCATTGCGCCGTCCATAGCCCAGATACACCGAGATGCTCTGATCGGGATGGCCGGGAACCACCAGCGCCGGAGCTTTAATCTTGCGGCCCTGCACGGTAATCTCAATCACATCGCCCTCAACGGCCTGGAGCGAGGAGAGCATCTGAATGCTCATCAACGCAGCATTATCCCAGGAGAGGTTGGTGACTGGCTTGGGAAGCTCCTGCATCCAGCCCAGGTTGGAATAGCGCCCGTCGTAGATCGTTGGATCGGGGCGGAAGATCACTTCCATCGCTGTCGCATCGGGAGCCGCAGCAACAGGAATGGCGGCGATTTTTGCCGGGGCGGTCTTCGGCGCAAAGGCCGTGTCCGCAATCCAGCCATCGTGCAGCGCCTTGCGCCATTGAAAGTCAAAATCGCCCTTGGCCGAAAGTGCCGGCTTCCACGTCGCGCGCACGGCCTCATACGCAGAGAGATCGGGGCTGGTCAGCATGGCCTGCACAATCTCATGCGCCGACTTGCCGCCGTAGAGCGGATCAATCATCGGCTGCACAATGCTGACCGTGCCGTCGTAGGCGCGAACATCCGACCACATTTCCAGATAATGCGCCCCGTTGATGTGCCAATCAGCCATCTGCGCCGTCTCATCCGGGTACAGACCCAGATGCACGACAACTTTGGCGTGGCCCAGCGCCTTTTTGAACTCAATATCCGCCGGGGCCGAGTAAACAGGATTGCTATCTAAAATCACCAGCCAATCCACTTTTCCCGCGCGCAGATCGTCTGCCAACTGCCTGATCTCCGCCGTCTGCTCGGTCGGCATCGGCGCAATGGTTTCCGTGTAGACCACCGTCTTGCCCACGTTGCCCAGCGCCTGATTGATGGCAATGGCAGCCAGGTGAACCGCAGGCGAGGCCTGCTCGCCGGGAATAACCACCGACTTGCCCGCATTGGCCTTCAAATCCTTTGCAACTGCGGCGAGAAAAGCCGTTTGCGCTGGAGTCCAAGCATAGCCCGCAGGCGCGGAACCCACGCCCAGCGCAGCCGCCAACGCAGCGGCAAAGCCCTCCATCTGCGAGGCGCGCAATGACAGCCGATGATCGGCCTTGAATCCAGTCGTGGTGGGCGTGCTTTCTGTCACATACAGGCGGTTCATGGTCACGCCCGGATCAAGCTTGCGCCGTTTGGCATAATCGCCAGCCAGCTTCAAGAATCCCGGATGCCAGAGGCCGGAGAGAAAATCCGCATCCAGCGAAAGAACAATATCAGCCACGTCGAGCTTGTACTGCGCATCGACATACTCGCCAAAGGCCGCCTTGGATGCCGCGCGCGCCGAATCGCGATTCACCGCGTCATACTGCACCCATTTTGCCTTCGGATAGGTCTGCTGCGCCTGCTTCCACTGCGCGGCCAGCGTGGGGGAAACCACCGTGCCGCTCAGAAAATAGAGGCTCTCCCCGCCGTTGGCGCTGCTGGCCGACAGCATGGCGCTGAAGTCCGTTAAAAAATTGGCATACTGGCGATTTTCGCCGCGATACAGCACGCGCTGCGAGCGGTCAGGATCGTAAAGTCCAAGCAGCGTTCCCTGGGTGTAGGCATCCGTCGTGCCGTGGTTCATGGGATGCTCTGGATTGCCGTCCACCTTGATGGGGCGATAGGCCTCGCTCTTGACCAGCAGCGGCACCGAACCCATTGGAAACGGGTGCGCCGTGGCAAAGTACACCGGCTTGCCCAGAACCAAATCCTCCGGCTGCTTGACGTATGGGTAGATCGGCTCCTCCGGCTGCTTGGTGCATCCGGTCAACCCGGCCAGCGCCAGGGAAGCGCCCATCAGCTTCATAAATCCGCGACGGGAGACGGGATCGACCCATTCGGAGGCGTGCTGCGGAAACTCCCGCTGCAATGCCTGCTCAAACTCCGGAGTTCCCGCCAATTCATCCACGCTGCGCCAGTAGCGCTTGCCGGTCATCCCGGCCAGGCGCGCCTGCGCGGCTTCGATCACCTGCGCGGACTCCGACTGCTGTGTGGCTTCTGGTTGTTTCGCGGCTTCCGGCTGTTTCGCCCTGACCGTAGCACTCCCGGTTTCCTTGGCCATGTTCAAATCCTGCGCCTCGTGAAGCATATTCTCTGATCCGCCCATTTCAAAAACGTTTCCAGTGCCGCCATTGCTGCTCATCCGTGACTTATTCCGTGACTCATCTGTGACAGGTATCGCAGCTCGTAAGTTCATGGGGTGGGCGGATGTGATACTGCACGATCAGGTACTTCCCCAGAGCGTCCTGATCGGTAAATTTGGTGTAATGCAAGGCCGCTGCGGCTGGCAACGAGACAGCGCCCGAACCCGCCGAAGCGGTTGCAACCTGATACGTGCCAGCGAGCGAGGGAATCTCCAGCGCAGCCAACTGCGCGCCATTCGACGCCGGATCTTTCAATGTGCAGTTGACCGTCTGCGCCGTTGGAACGCCCGGAACATCCTTGCTCGCGCACCAGACGGGAGCGCTGCTGCTCGGCCCCTGCCATGCCATCTGATAAATCTGCGAGGTGGGACGCAGGTTCTTCGCCGGATTGCGATGGCAGTTCAGGCACCATTCCATTTGCAGCGTGTTCTCCTGATACATCAACGGCATCTCATCCACGCGACCATGACAACTGGAGCAGCCAATGCCCTTGTTGACGTGAACGGAATGGTTGAAATAGACGTAATCCGGCAGATCATGCACCTTGGTCCAGACGACGGACTGCCCGGTCGCCCAGCTATTCCGCACCGGAGCTAGCAGGTCGGCATTCGTCCAAATCTGCGCATGGCAATTGATGCAGGTCTTGGTGGGCGGAATGCCAGCGTAGCTCGATTTCTCCACCGAGGTGTGACAGTACTGGCATTGCAGCCCCAGACCCTGCACATGATGCCTGTGGCTGAAAGGAACGGGCTGATCCGCGCGCTGTCCTTGACGTGTGACCCAAGGCGAACGCTGCAAATAGTTCAGCGTAACTCCCAGGGAGATGACGATAATTCCAGAAAGAACCAAGCTGATTCTTGCCAGGGAGTTGGAACTGCGGTCAAAAATCTGCGCCATGAATGCAAATCCCTACTTCATTGCGTGGCCAGTGGCCGTTGCAGAGGTTATCCGGCTAGGCCGGTAACAATGGATGAGTTGCGTACAACTTCTGTCTGTGATCGAACATCCGAGTATATCAGCAGTTCCCCTGTTGGCAATACCCGCAGCCCGGAAGCGTGGAAAAGCCGTGTCCACTGAATTAAATTACATCATCGCTCCGCTACAACGCCAGTGGACACAACCGATACGATAAGAACCAAGCATCAACGCAATATCTTGTGATCGCGCTCACGGGTCTGCGTGATATGTAATCCCATTTTCACCCCAATATTTTGTGATTGCGCCCACAAATTTGTGTGATAAAAATTCTACTTCCGCCCAATGTTTTGTGATCTCGCTCATGTCGGCGCTTCCTTTTAAGGAATCTCTGCGCCTCGAACTCAAAAAAATTCCCTCTCGTCGCCGTCGCCCGGGCAGTATCCCCCACACCACAATCGGCAACCGCGTCCTTCATTTTCTGGCTGGCATCCGATATAAGAGGAGGTGATGGAATGAAGGGAACGTCCATGCATATTGTATTTGCAGCCTCGGAATGTGCCCCATTTGCCAAGACTGGAGGTCTTGCAGATGTCGTCGGCGCGTTGCCTGCGGAGCTGACGCGGCTGGGCCATCGCGTCACGGTGTATCTGCCGCGCTATCGCGGCGTGCTGGAGCATGTGGAGGAGCCGAAGGTCGTTCTTCCCAGCCTGACAATTCCGTTCGAGTCGTACAACCATTTTGTGAGCGTGATCGACGGCGGCCAACGGGCAGGCGTGCAAATCTACTTTCTCGATTGTCCTGAATTATTTGATCGCGAAGGCTTGTATGGCGCGGCGGCAGGGGATTACCCCGACAACGCCAAGCGCTTTGGCCTGTTCGCGCGCGCGGTGCTCGAAGCCAGCAAGCAACTGGGCGTGCCGGATGTCTTCCATGTACACGACTGGCAGGCGGCGCTACTGCCGGTCTATCTGCGCACAACGTATTACTTCGATCCCGTGCTGCGGAAGATTCCCTGCGTGCTGACGGTTCACAATGCCGGATATCAGGGATGGTACCCGCCCATTACGACGGAGCAACTGCTGCTGCCGTGGGATATTTTCACGATGGATCGCCTGGAGCACTTTGACACCTTCAATTTTCTTAAAGGGGGCGTGGTCTACTCCGATGCCATCACCACCGTGAGCCGAAAGTATGCGGAAGAGATACAGACACCGGAGTTTGGCTTTGGTCTGGAGACGATTTTTCAGCGCCGCGCCGCTGACCTGCACGGAATTCTGAACGGCGTGGACTACGCGGAATGGAATCCGGCGACCGACCCCCACATCGCCGCGCATTACACGCCGCAGCGTCTTCAAGGAAAAAGCGGATGCCGCCGCGACCTGCTGCACGCCTATGCGCTCGACAATGTGCCGGAGACAACGCCGATTGTGGGCATCGTGTCGCGTTTCGCAACGCAGAAGGGCTTCGATCTGATCGCGGAGATTGCCAGCAAGATCGCTTTGGAAGAAATGGTGCTGCTGGTTCTTGGCAGCGGCGAGGCCCACTACGAAACACTTTTTCTGAAACTGACGGAGAAATTTCCCGGTAGAATTTCCACCCGCGTGCAGTATGACAATGTGCTGGCGCACAAGATTGAAGCTGGCTCGGACATCTTCCTGATGCCTTCGCGCTATGAGCCTTGCGGTTTGAATCAAATTTACAGTCTGAAGTACGGAACGCCTCCGGTGGTGCGCGCAACAGGCGGGCTGGACGATACGGTGGAAGAGTGGAATCCAGAGACACGCGCGGGCACTGGCTTCAAATTCAGCGGAAATAACCCTCTGGATTTACTGGCGGCCTTGCGCCGCGCACTCGCCGCCTTTCAGGATAAAAAATCCTGGCGCGCCTTGATGAAGAACGGCATGGCGCAGAATTACTCGTGGGTCGAGCCGGCAAAAGAGTACGTGGCCGTGTACGAGGAAGTAACGCAAAGACGAGCTTGAAATTTTTGAGAGAAAATCCGCCGGGCAGCGCCGCCGTGGGAGCGACGGAGGCAATGTGTGGCGTGTTGGCGGCCTTGCGCGGGTACAGAGCCATCGAAGATTCCTCTTCTTTCCAGCTTAGCAGCGGCGCTCTGCTGTGGCACATTCTAAACTCGTCCCACGTCTCAAAAGCGAGACGTGGGGCACCCGGAAGTGGTCTGCGGGGTCATTTAAGACTCCACGCGAATTGGCCCATTCAAGCCAAACTTCGGCTTGAATGGGCCACCAGTTTCACAAGTAGTAAAGTAAGCTGTGTGTATGGATTCTGACCGTTCCGACAAGCCGTGGCTCGAAAAAATGCAGGAAAGAACTGACCGGATTCGGCAAATCGCCGACGATATTCGGCAGTCCAGAACCGATTTCAGCCATAAACTTGGCGTATTTGCATCGGGTACCATTGCCATCGCAGCGTCTGCTGCTGGTGTTGTAATTACTAAAAGCGATATTTGTCCACAGATGCGCGCTAGCGCACTTTACTTTCTCGCATTCTCGGCCACTTGCATGTTACTCGCGCTCATTCTATCCCTATGGCGGGTTCACGTAGAGAATCTCATCCTCGATGACGACTACACCATGCATCTCTCTGGCATCCTTCAAGAAATTATGCAGCAACTAACGGCAGGCAATAAGGCCCCGGCCGTGTTGGAGGATGCGTTCAAGAAATTGGAGGATCGTGAGAATGAACTGACCACACGGATAAGCAGAAAAGTTATGTGCGGAAATTGGCTAAACAACGTCGCAATCTTTTTCTTCTGCTTTGGCTATTTCGCAATAGTGATCCTCATGTGGGTGGGAGCACGTAGTCTTTGATCGGCATGTGGCCCATTCAAGCCTTCTTTTTGTTTGGCTTGAGTGGGATAGAAACAGCTGATAACCGGGGTGCCCCACGTCTCGCTTTTGAGACGTGGGATCAAAACCAGTGACGTAGTGCCAATACAATCAGAGCCGCGTACACCCCCGCAGCCACGTCATCCATCATGATGCCAAAGCCGGAGTGCATTCGATCAAACTGGCGCGCTGGCGGAGGCTTCCAAATATCGAATCCGCGAAAGAGCAGGAAGGCCAGCAGCCACTCCTGCCAGCGCGGCGTGGCTGCAGCCAGCGCAATCCATTGGCCTGCCACTTCATCCAGCACCACAAAGCTGGGATCGTCTTTGCCCGCCTCTCGCGCAACAATACTTGCCGCCGGAATGCCAATCAGAGTCGCAAGAATGCCCGCCAGCAGCGTTGCCGCGCTCAACTCCGCGTGGGTCAGATGCGCCCAACGCGCCGCCGCCAGCCACAGTAGCAGCGCTGCCGCCGATCCCCACGTTCCCGGCCCAGGCCGCAGGTTGCCAGCGCCGAAAAATGTCGCCAGCGTCCAGGCCCAGGCTGTCCGCTGCGCCGCGCCCCTAGTCTTCACGGTCATCCTGTCTGCCCTGTCCGCGCTCAAGCTGCGCCGCATCCAGACCTTCAAGAACATCCGGGTCGAGAATCGGCGAGGAGATACGGTACGCTCCGCTGGCCCATTTGCCCAGATCAATCAATCGGCAGCGTTCGCTGCAAAAGGGCAGGCTGGGGTCGTCGGGAAGAACAAGGGCGCGGCAGCTTGGGCAGCGCAATCCGGCAAGTTTGGAAGATTTCGAGTTTGGCATTGTGTTTTCCCGAAAAGACATTCAATATGTAACAGAAATGGTTACGAATACAGTCGCAGGTGGAAAAACTACGCCACCACGCGTGCCACCACGTCGTAATCATGGGCTTCGGTTACTTCGCAGCGATAAAAACGTCCCGGTTCCAGCGCCATGTATGGGCCAAAATCATTCACGTACACCACGCCATCAATTTGAGGAGCGTGCCGCTCGCTGCGCCCCTGCCACAGCAGCGGCGTTTCCTCCGATTCGCCTTCGACCAGCACGTCCATCGTCTGGCCGACCAGCATCGCCTTGGCCTTGCGGCTGATCTTTTGTTGCTCGCGCATCAGGCGATTCTGCCGCGCCGTAATGGATCGCTTGGGAACCTTCCCATCCAGCGCATGGGCCGCCGAACCTTCTTCGTCGGAGTATTGGAAAACACCCAGCCAGTCAAAGCGCGCCTCTTTTATGAAGTCCAGCATCACGTCAAAGTCCGCTGCGGTCTCTCCGGGAAATCCGGTGATAAACGAGGTTCGCAGCGCGATTTGTGGCATGGCCGCGCGCGCGCGTTCCAGCATCTTGAGAAAAATCTCCGCGCCGCCGCCGCGCTTCATGCGCTTGAGCACCGCAGGCGAGGCATGTTGCAGCGGCACATCCAGATACTTGCAGATGTTGTCGTGCCGCGCCATTGTTTCCAGCAAGCGCGGTGTCACTTTGTTCGGATAGGCGTAGAGAAAACGCAGCCAGCGCAGGCCATCAATCTTCGCCAGCGCCTCCAACAACTGCGCCAGCCCGTCAGTCATGCCCAGGTCTTCGCCGTAGCAGGTGGTGTCCTGTCCGACCAGCGTGATCTCCTGCACGCCTTCAGCCACCAGCCGTTGCGCTTCTGCGATCACAGATTCAAAACGTCGCGAGCGGAACTTGCCGCGCAGTTGCGGAATGATGCAGAATCCGCAGGGATGATCGCAGCCCTCGGCGATTTTGATGTACGCCGAGGCGCGCAGCGTGGCGCGTAGGCGCGGCGTATTTTCGTCATATAGATAATTCGGCAGGCCGGAGATGGCTCCGTCCCAGCCTTCACGCGAAAAGCGTCCCTGCGCCTCGCGCGCATCGCCTTCGGCGCGGGAGCTTCGCGTTGCAGCCGTTGCCTCTGCCGTCGTCAAAATGCGAAAGGGAGAATCGCTGGGAAGTGGCTGCGTCAATCCCGCTGCGGCCAGAATGCCTTCCAGCTCGCCGGTGCCGATGACGGCATCGACCTCCGGGATATTTTTCTGGATTTCATCGCGGTAGCGCTCCACCATGCAACCGGCAACCACCAAACGTTGTGCTCGGCCATCGGTCTTCAGGCGCGCCATCTCCAGAATCGTGTCCACAGATTCCTGCTTCGCCTTGTCGATAAAGGAGCAGGTGTTGACCACCAGCACGTCGGCGTTTGCAGCATCCACCGTGATGGTCGCGCCCGCCCGTTGCAGCAGGCCCATCATCACTTCACTGTCCACCAGATTCTTGGGGCAGCCCAGGCTGACGAAGCCAATCTTTGTGCCGGATGGGGTTGTGGCGGGGATTGTCACTCTTTCATTCTAGCAATTTAGGCGGGCTGAAGGTCTGTCTGGACGGATGACCGAGCGGCGATTCCGGTGATATCATCAAGCGTGTGCCGGGACCTACGCGACGCAATCCCGCCAACCCCGCCAGGTCCGGAAGGAAGCAACGGTAACGGGCCAGTGCGTGCGCAGTAGGGTTCCCGGTACATATTCCAGCCGCTCGGCGTGTCGTTCTCCCTTCTTCTGCATGGACATCGCGCCCTCCCTGCGTAACAATACGGTTTGATCCTAGCTATCGGGAGGAATGCATTGAATCTTGATCCTCGTCCGCGCTCGCTGGTTCGTGCGCGGATCAGCGCCCTGGGCACGTATGTTCCGCCCCGCATTCTCACCAACGCCGACCTGGAAAAAATGGTCGATACCAACGACGAGTGGATCGTGACGCGCGTTGGCATTCGCGAGCGCCACATTGTCGAAAAGGGTGTTGCCACCAGCGATCTTGCTACGGAGGCGGCGCGTGTCTGCCTGGCCGAGCGTGGCATTCGCCCGGAGGAAGTCGAGGTAATTATTGTCGCCACGGTGACGCCGGACATGCTCTTTCCCTCGACGGCCTGTCTGGTGCAGCACAAGCTGGGAGCAACGGGAGCGTGGGGCTTCGATCTCTCTGCCGCGTGCAGCGGTTTTCTCTACGCGCTGCAAGTGGGAACCAAGTTGATTGAGACCGGAGCGCACAAGAAAGTCATGGTCATCGGTGCCGATGTCATGTCGTCGATTCTCAACTACACGGATCGCACCACCTGCGTGCTTTTTGGCGATGGTGCGGGTGCCGTGCTGCTGGAGCCAGCCGAAGACGATGCGACTGGCATTCTCGATTATGTGCACGAAATCGACGGTTCCGGCGGTGGCTCACTCTTCATGCCCGGCGGAGGCAGCCTGCACCCGGCCTCGCATGAGACCGTCAATCAGAACATGCACTTTGTCCACCAGGAAGGGCAGGCTGTCTATAAATTCGCCGTCCGCAAAATGGTGGAGGCCTCGGAAAACGTTTTGCAGCGCAACGGCCTGACGGTTGCCGATCTCAATTTGCTGGTTCCACACCAAGCCAACCGACGCATCATTGACGCCACCGTGGAGCGGCTCGGCCTTGATCCGGCGCGTGTCATCATCAACATCGACCGCTTTGGAAACACTACGGCGGCCACGATTCCGCTGGCCATGCAGACGGCGCGGGAGGAGCATCGCCTCAAGAACGGGGATTGCGTGCTGCTGGTCTCGGTCGGCGCTGGCTTTACCGTGGGCGCGTGCCTGCTCCGCTGGCAGATGTGACCTGGTTCCCTCACGGAAATGAGCGATGATTTATCCCCAGCCGTAGAGGGCGGAAAAATAATTTTCCAACATTCCCGATCACTCCTGACAGAACGCTGTCAGGAGGACTCCTTTAGGTTGGCAGCAGTAGTCGCCACCTCAAGGAGAAAAACATGACAGATCGAGAAGCACAGACAAACAGAGCGGAACAGCGAAAAAGCCGTGTCGTATGGTTTGAAATTCCTGCAGGCAACTTTGACCGTGCCGTAAAGTTTTATCAATCCATCCTGCAAGTCACCCTGAAATTGGAGCAAGAAGGCCCGGCACAACTGGCCATTTTTGCGTATCAGCCCCCGGCCATCAGCGGGTGCGTAATCGCAGGGAAAGGGTATACGCCGGGTACAGGAGTGATCGTGTATCTGAACGCCGATCCTGATCTGCAAGCGGTATTGGATCGCGTAGCGGGAGCAGGGGGCAAGGTTCTCGTCCCCAAAACGGCATTGCCAGAAGCCGTGGGCGGATACTTTGCGCGGATTTTAGATACGGAAGGCAATCAGGTCGGCCTCCATGCCGTAAGCTAAAGCGCATGCGCAGGGCCGATCGTCTTTTCCAGATCGTGCAATATCTTCGTGGGCGGCGGCTAACCACCGCTGCCCAGCTTGGCGCATGGCTGCATGTTTCAGAGCGGACGATATATCGGGATATCCGCGACCTATCACTATCCGGCGTTCCGGTACTCAGCGAAGCAGGTGTTGGGTATCGGCTGAATCCACATTTCGACCTGCCACCCATTATGTTTACCTTCGATGAAGTTGAAGCGCTGGTTGCGGGAGCGCGTGTCATGGAAGCATGGGGCGGCGCGGATCTGGCGGATTCTGCGCGCTCCGCAATCTCAAAGATTGCTCAGGTCTTGCCTGCCGCGCGAAGGGAGGATATCGAACGCGCCCGCCTGTATGCTCCGGCCTTTCATGTTCGGAGCGAGGTCTTTGCGTTCATCGACCCCATTCGTCTTGCCATCCAGCATCGTACAAAGTTGAAGATTGCATACGAAGATCAAGGCAGCAAGATTTCAAGCCGGATGATTCGCCCGCTGGGTCTGTATTTCTGGGGAGAAAAATGGACGCTCGCGGCCTATTGCGAATTACGAAAAGATTTTCGTACCTTCCGTCCCGACCGCATCCGCCTGCTGGAAAACTCCAGGCAGACATTCGACGAGGAGCCGGGGAAAACCCTGCAAGACTATTTGAAAAAAGTTTCGCGCAGGCCTGAAAACGAGTAGAAAAAAATTCCAAGCGCAAGTCGCGCCGCTACAGGTGGACTCAGTACCCGGCCTCTCGTCCGTGACGGACGGCCAGAATCACAACTTGTTTTCCATCGTAGTGATACAGCGCAACATAGGCTCCTTGCCCGAATTCAATCATCCACTCGCGGAATTCTGGCGGCAGTTCTTCGATAGGGCGACCCATTTTCGGATGTTTGCCGAGTGCCTTCACTCCTTCACGAATTGTTTTGATGGCACGCCTAGCCGCATCCTGACTTTTGGGAGCCAGGAAATCATGAAGCCGGGCCACATCGTGCAGGGCTGGTAGAGACCATCTCAGTCGTGACATTTTGGAACAGCGGCATCCTTACCCGCTTCTAACGTAACGAGCCAGGCATTGGCCTCCTCGGCAGTAACGTGCAGGCCTGTGGTCTCGTAGTGAGTCCAGGCAGCGAGTGCATCCTGCCGGAATCGTTCCCGTTTTTCTTCGCGTTCCACGTATTGCTCGACAGCTTCCCGCATGACCCAGTGAGGGGTTCGGCGGCGCGCAGACGCGAGTCGCTGTATGCGCTCTTTCATTTCGATATCGAGCTTCAGACTGGTTGTAGACGGTGTCGGCATGAAGAAAACTCCAAGATGCTACTAGGTAACACTATAACATGGCAAGAGCTAACGCCGCATACTTGCTACAACGGTGGTTTGTCTTTTTCCAGGGGAGGGAGGAGATAGGGGAAATGATCGCGCCGTGCTCCTCATGGAATTGTGCATCTAAGTCAGGAGCGCGAGAAACGGGTTCCCCCTCCGTTTTACATCGCCAGGAGAGAACGAGTGAACTCCGAACGCAGCCGCTCTCCATCGCCAATCCCAGCGCCAGTATTTACGCCAGCACGCGCATTTCTCGTTTGTGGTCTGATTTTCCTTCTCGCCTTGATCTGCATTCCTCAAACCTCTTCGGCCTACTCCGTTCTTACCCATGAAGAGATAATTGATCTGGCCTGGAATGACTCGATTCGCTTGCTGTTATTGCAGCGTTTTCCCGGAACCACGGAGGCGGGCCTGCGCCGCGCCCACGCCTATGCCTATGGGGGATGCGCCATTCAGGACATCGGCTACTATCCCTTTGGACATCCTTTCTTCAGCGACCTGACGCATTATGTGCGGACGGGAGATTTTATTGACAGCCTCTTACGCAATGCACATACCGTCGATGAGTATGCCTTTGCTCTGGGCGCGCTTTCACACTATCTCGCCGACAACATCGGACATCAGAATGCAATCAACCTCTCCACACCCATTGAGTTTCCCGGTCTGGAGAAAAAATATGGCCCGGTCGTCACCTATGATGAAGACCCCCACGCGCATGTGCGGACGGAGTTTGCCTTTGATATCGACCAGTTAAGCCATCAGCGTTTTGCGCCTGCAAACTATCTGGAGCGTATTGGATTGCAGGTTCCGCGCAAACTGCTGGAACGCGCTTTTTTTGAGACGTATGGCTTGACGCTGCGCTCCCAGCTCGGCCACGAAGCGCCCGCGATTCATAGTTACCGCTCCTCGGTGCGACACTTCATCCCCCGGATTGCGTATGCAGAGGCGTTGATCCATAAAAATGATTTTCCTGCCGACAGCACCGGGCCGGAGTTTCAGAAATACCAAGCCCGGCTGGCGAAGGCCGATACCGCGAGCGGCTGGAGCAAATATCGCCACAAGCCGGGCGTGGGCACGCATCTGATGGCCTTTGCCATTCGGATTACGCCGAAGGTGGGCGTGTTTTCCATCCTTGCCATTCGCGGCCCGACTGCGGAGACCGAGGGCAAGTACGTGACCAGCCTCAACAATACCGACGATGCCTTCGATCAGCTACTGGAGCAGCTTCGGATGCATCCGCACAACCTTCTGCACTTGCAGAACCTCGATCTCGATACGGGTTCTGCGATTCAGCCCGGAACCTATCGCTTGATGGACGCAACCTATGCGAAGCTGCTCCATCGAATTACTACAAAGCCCACCCGACTGGTTCCTGCTGGATTAAAGCAGAATCTGCTGGCTTTTTATGCTGACCCGAACGCGCCGATCACGACCAAAAAAAATGCGCGTGCCTGGAGGCGCGTGCAGCGGGAGCTGCCGATCCTGCAAGGGATGCAAACCGTGACGCGGCGTCAGGCAAAGAAAATTGCGGATGGGATAACGAGCCAAAACGAAGAAACGGATATTCTGAAGTAGATGCTACGCAATTTATATGCAAAATGGATGTTTGACTGGGAGACGCGGCTGACCACGCGCGACACCAATCGCCGGATTCGCCCTCTGGAGTGGGGCTTCGACTGGCTTGCCGACTGGATCGATTCCCTGCCTGATGCGCGGCGCATACCCATCCAACAGGACATGGCCTCCAAGGAGCCGGCGCGCATGGAAGCGGCAATGCTGGCCGTCAATGACAGCATCCTCGCCTATAGTGACCGTTTCTACGGCTACAATCCCCCCACGGATTTTCGTCTGGAGGAGCGGCATCCGCAGTTGTTTCCCACGAACGTGCGCCCGGAGACGCTGCGCGAGGATGCGCGGCTGAAGCGTCTGGCTGCGGAAGGCCGTTTGCCCCCCGCGCAATTTTTGCGCTTCACCTCGCCGATACGGACGCCGTACCCGGAGAATAATCAGGTGAATGCGCGCTGGTATCCCGCGCCTGCGGAAAAACAGGCGGGCAAGCCCAGGCAGGCCATGATTGTGTTGCCGCAGTGGAATGCCGATGCCTTCAGCCATAATGCGTTATGCAGCATCTTCAACCACTTTGGCATCTCCGCGCTGCGACTCAGCAATCCATTTCACGATATTCGCCGTCCGGCGGAGCTGGAGCGCTCCGACTACGCCGTCAGCGCCAACATTGGCCGCACCATTGCCACCAACCGCCAGGCGGTGGTGGACATTCGCAGTTGCCTGGACTGGCTGGAGATGCAGGGCTATGAGCAGTTTGGCATTCTGGGCACCAGTCTTGGCTCCTGCTACGCATTTATTGCCAGTGCGCACGATCCGCGC
Source organism: Acidobacteriota bacterium (assembly GCA_021810625.1). GTDB lineage: Bacteria > Acidobacteriota > Terriglobia > Terriglobales > Acidobacteriaceae > JAJZIJ01. The sequence goes on along the minus strand of JAJZIJ010000032.1, from coordinate 5,125 downwards.
CTGCGCGTGCATGTTTTCAACCACGCCGCCACATGGTTTGGCGATGTCGCCTGGACCGGACAGAGCACGCGCCACATTCACGCTGCCTTTGAGCAGGCCGGATTAACACAGGCTCGCCTGCGCGCCTTGTGGTCTGGGATTAGCCCTATGGTCTACATGGATTTGTTTGCCGGAACCGCGCCGATTCGCCAGCAGGAAGCCGACGCTCCGGTGGCATGGCCACGCAAGCGGTCGCGCATGATCTATGCGCCGTATGATCTGACGTTTCTGCCAGAGTTCTCCTTGCAGGTCATCGAGCAATTCAAGCTGCATGACCTGGACTTCGACGTAAAAGTCCTGCCCTGCGGCCACTACACCACGGGAGAATTTCCGTTTAAGTACATCGACGGCTGGTACATGGGATCGTTCGTATATACGGCCTTCAAAAGGCTGGCGCGAGAAGGCAGCGGAAGCACATCGCCGCCGCAAATGGAATACGTTGCGCTATCGGCGTGACGGGAAAATCCCCCATTGCCGCCTGCGATCCCGATATCCGCTTCCATCTGCGGACGGTTGATGCCTTCGAGCGATGTCGGATTAGGCTTTGGCTTTTTGAATTTCTTCGGTCAGCGCGGGAACAATGTCAAACAAGTTGCCGACGATGCCAATGTCGGCAATCTCAAAGATCGGAGCTTCGGCATCCTTGTTGATGGCGATAATCGACCGCGCGCCCTTCATGCCGACGATGTGCTGAATCGCTCCGCTGATGCCGAGCGCGATGTAGAGCTTGGGCGCAACCGTCTGGCCGGAGCTGCCAATCTGTCGGTCAAGCGGCAGCCAGCCCGCATCACAGATGGGACGCGAGGCCGCAAGCTCCCCGCCGAGCGCTGTGGCCAGCGACTCTGCCAGCGCCAGATTTTTTTGTTCCTTGATGCCGCGACCCACGGCCACGATAATCTCCGCCTGCGACAGATCGACGGACTGCTTGGCCTCTTGAAAAATCTCATGCGCGGCCACGCGAATTACGCCATCAGGAATCGTGACATTCCGCGTCTCAATCGGCGCGGTTCCCGCAGCAGCCAAGTCGCCGCGAAAGGCCGCGTTCTGAAAAGTAACGAGATATGGCCCCTCGCCCGCGAAGGAGACATCGGCGGCAAACTTCCCTTGAAACATCTGCCGCGTAAAAAGCAGCTTGTTGTTTTCAAATTTGTAGCTGACGACATCGGAGATCACCGTGGTGCCGAGCGCCAGCGCGAGGCTTGGCGCGAAGTCGCGCACTTGATAGGTATGCGGCAGCAGGATCAGCCTGGAGGGATGCGCGGCCAGAAACTCGCGCAGCGCATGGATGTAGGCATCCGCAGTGTAGGCGGCCAGTTGCGGGGACTCAAGCGCGTAGATTTTTTCTGCCTGCCTGACGGCCAGTTCCTGCGCGACACCGCCGATGCCGCTGCCCAGAACGGCGATCTCGACCGACCAGCCGGTGTCTTTGGCGATGGACTGCGCGGCGGCCACGGTCTCCAAAGAGACGCGGTTCAGTTGGCCAGAGTGCTGCTCCGCGATGACCAGAATCGTTTCTACCATGCAGCGTTCCTGATTGTTAACGTTCGCGCAACAGGTTTAGTTGAACTCCGGCACGCCCCGGCGCAGCACGGAGCCGGAGAGGCAGCAGATCAGCGATAAAATGCCCGCCAGAATCATGTAATAGCCCATCGGGTGAATCCAGCCGGGGCCGTAGGTGAAATCCTGTCCAGCCCATACGGTCAGCAAAATGGCGACAAATCCGAATTGGGCACCCATCACCTGCAACATCAGTCCGCGTTGGCGACGCTTGTCGAGCGCGGCGACCTGATCGGGGGTCAGATTGCGTTCTTCTTGTGGCAACAACATGTTTGGCATCGTTGATTCTCCTTTACAGCTTTACAGCGATCATGCAGATCTTTCGGGTGCGCCGCAGGCTGGGTTCCCCGCAGACCGCGCGTCCTGTCTCCATTAAAACACGCGAACATCGTTTCGGAGTTTCTCCACCAGCTTCCTGGCCAGTTCGGCAGGCGTGCCCTCCAGCATCTCGGTCTTCTTCTGCTTGACAGGAACGTACAGGCGCTCAATCACTTGCAGATTTTTTCCCAGTTTGCCCTGCACGTCGGTCAATGTCAACCGCTTGACGGGCTTATTTTTCGCCTGCTTGATGCCAATCAGCGTGGCGTAGCGCAGTTTGTTGATTCCACTCTGAATGGTCAGCACGCAGGGCAGCGGCATGTCGAGGAACTGGTAGTGTCCGGCTTCGAGTTCGCGCTTCAGGCGCACGCCGCTCTCTGTCTTCTCCATGCCGATGATGATGGTCGCGTGTGGCCAGTGCAGCAGCTCGGCCAGCAGCACGCCGGTCTGGGCAAAGCCGTAATCGTCCGATTGCAGTCCGGTGAAGATCATGTCGAAGCTCTCGCCATCCAGCGCGGCGGCCAGAGCGCGCGCCGTGTTCACCGCGTCCATGCCGACAAAGCCGTCGTCTTCCAGATGGATGGCGCGATCCGCTCCTTTGGCCAGCGCCTCGCGCAACACCTGCTGCGCGCGCGTCGGCCCTGCCGTGATGACGACCACCTCGCCGCCATGCTTTTCTTTTTGGCGCAGCGCCTCTTCCAGCGCGTAGGCATCCGGCTCATTCACCTCGTAGGAGATGTCGTCGCGAATCCACGTTCCACTCTCGTTCAGCTTGAGGGGCGCGTCCTTTTGCGGAACCTGTTTGAGGCAAACCAGAATTTTCATAAATATCTTTTTAACCGAAATGGTTGTTCTATGTCCTGACGCGCCAGTGTATCGGAATCTTCATCCCGTGGTCGAGCGCTTTTGCGTAGGATAGGGCCATGTCCATTTTTCAAGTCATACTTCTCTCCATTGTTCAGGGGCTGGCCGAGCTGCTGCCCGTCTCCAGTTCCGCGCATGTTGTGGTGGCAGAAAAGCTGCTGGGAATGGATCCCTCCGCGCCTGCGATGACGCTGCTGCTGGTCATGCTGCACACGGGAACCATGTTCGCCGTCATCGTCTACTTCTGGAAGCAATGGCGCGCGACCTACTTTCAGAGCGTGGCGACCTTTCAGCGCTTTGCGTGGCTTACAACTCTGGCGACCTTCTGGACGGGACTGATTGGCGGCGGGTTGATCGAGTTCATCGAACACATTCTGCTGCGCGGCACGCCCCATGCGGAGGTCGAGCAGCTCTTCGGTCGGCTGGATTTAATCGCGCCTGCGCTGGCTGCCGCCGGCATTTTGATTTTGATTGCGGGCCTGTATGAAAAGAAACACGAAGGGACGCTGGGCGCTAACGAAACCAATCCGGGCGCGACGAATCCCGACGCGGCAAACCCCGTAGGGCTAAACATGCAGCAGGCGGGCTGGATGGGCGCGGTGCAGGGATTATGCCTGCCCTTTCGTGGATTTTCGCGCAGTGGCGCGACCATCTCCGTGGGCCTGTGGATGAACGTAGCCAAGGCGCGTGCTGAGGAGTTTAGTTTTGCGCTGGCCGTGGTACTCACACCTCCGGCGATTGCGCGTGAGGCGCTGCGCCTGGTCAAGGCCGAGCATTTGCACGGCAGCGCGGCGCTGGCCTCTGCATCGCTGGCTTCTGCCATGATGCCCAGCCTGCTGGGCGCAGTCTGTTCCTTTCTTGCGGGGCTGGTGGCGCTCAAGTGGCTTAGCCGCTGGCTGGAATCGGGCCGCTGGTACTGGTTCGGCATTTATTGCCTGGTGGCCTCTGTCACCGTCGCCGCGCTGCACCACGCAGGCTTTTGATTGGGATTTCTGCCGGGCACCTGTAGATGGTCAAGAGGTTGTACCGATTTCGGAGCGGCTGATGGGCGGCTTGCAAGAGAGACTATCATGAGGTCGCTGGTGGTTGTAGTAGTCGATCCAAGGGTTGAGGCAGGCATCGCGTTGCTCGGAGTCCGTCCAGTGTTTGGCGTAGGCCCACTCGTGCAGGGCGGTCTGGATGAAGCGTTCGGCCTTGCCGTTGGTTCTTGGCGTATAGGGCCTGGTGCGGCGGCGCGCTGGGCGCATCTGACCCACGCGGAGTTGAGCGCGGCGACGCTGCTGGCGGGCATCCTTGCGACTCTGATTGGCATTCCGGCGGCAAGTATTGTTGCGCGAGAGGCGGGCAAAGACGATCCCAGCTTTGTGGTGCTGGATGAAGTTGCAGGCCAATGGATTGCGCTGGCCGCAGCCACGCCGCGCTGGCAGGAATGGCTGCTGGCCTTCCTGCTCTTTCGCGGCTTCGATATCTGGAAGCCGCCGCCAGCGCTCCAGTTTGATCGAATGCACTCCGGCTTTGGCATCATGATGGATGATGTGGCGGCGGGGCTGTACGCAGCTCTGATTGTATTGGCACTACGGCACTGGCTGTAGCTAACAGCTACTAGCTCTTCGCCACTAGCTGTTAGCTGTTTCATCCCACTCAAGCCAAAAGCGGCTTGAATGGGCCACCCGCCGATCATCGCCAGACCTGAAGCTTATCCAAGAACGCTCAGCGATGTTGCATTAGAATATTCGGCTACATCGGCGGCTATTGTTTTCCCCTGGTATGGAGTTATGGCATGCAACACGCTCGTATCGTTAGCGGCCATTTGAGTCTCGCCATGAGCGTTCGCTGAAACTATACCTTGTTGAATGAGACTGAGATAGTTCCGCTGTACTGGGGAATTCACGCTCAAGTCCAGCGGTAACTGCTTGCCGGGGGGAGCGGCATAATCGCAGGCAAAGCTATCGAGAATGCCAGCTTGTTTAATTGTGATTAACCCTTTCTCTGATAGCATCGAGGCAGCGTTGATCACCTGTTTCCGGGTCATGTCTGTAAAGTTCAACGGAGATGTCGGCAAATTTCCTATTCCTATTCCTGAACTTCCCATCTTGTTTCCGCCTTTCCTTAATAAGTTAAGAAGTCTAGCTATATGAACAGAGGGCACGTCATGGGCCACTCAAGATTGGACATTGATTAGAAACTTAGTAGTTTTAGCTTGACCGATGATCTTTTAGAGATCACCGGTCAGATGTTCTTTTAGAGGCTGTTATGAACTTTATACCTGCGGGTAATTTTCATATTGCAGCGGGCGAGCATTCGCGCAGTATGGAGGGATGGAGAAGCGATATTCGACGCAGTATCC
>JAJZIJ010000031.1 GCA_021810625.1 Acidobacteriota bacterium | reverse complement strand
GTGCGGCTGCGGTGCGCGTCACGCCAGCGGGAACCTCGACCGTGACCGTCACGGCAACCCCGGCATCGGGAACCGCCCAGACCACGACCATCACCGTCACCATTACGTAGAGGGAAGATTGCATAACAAGTAAGGGCTTGCGAGGCAATCTCCCCTTGGGGATTGCAAAACATTACGCCGTGATTCGATGGGAGCCGTAGCGCCCGTATTGACCTGGCCAGATCGACGATGGCCTGGGTCAGCGCATCTTCGTATTCTCGGTATTCTCGCTGCATCGGTCGGTAGCGCTGCGTCCCATCAGGCTTGTTTCCTGGACACAACCGCCGTAGAATGGGGACAGGCAGCGTGCTGCCCGGAGAGAAAATCTTATGGCAACCTCACCCACTCCCGTATCGGAAGCTCCAACACCACAGGCATCGCAGGCCGTCGTTCTTACCCCGCAGGCATCGAAAAAGGTGCGCGAAATTATGGCGACACAAGACCCTGTTCCCGCAGGGCTGCGCATCGGCGTGGTCGGAGGCGGTTGCTCTGGATTTCAATACTCCATGTCCTTTGAAAATCAGGCGGGCATGATGGATAAGGTTCTCCAGTTCGATGGGATTAAGGTCTTCGTCGATGCCACCTCCGCAATGTACCTGAACGGCTGCGTGGTCGATTACGTCGAGACACTGGAGGCGGCGGGCTTCAAGTTTGAGAATCCAAACGTCAAGAGCACCTGCGGTTGTGGATCATCCTTCAACGTCTAACCTTGCGGGCTGAAACGCGGTAGCGATATCGGTGTTCCCACATGCTTAAAACAACGCGAAATGCCTCGCTCCGCAGCGAGGCATTTCCTTTGGAGCGCGAAACCGCTCTTCCATTCCTGTGATTTTCCTGCGATCAGAACCCACTGCTTGAAGAGGATGGCGAGGATGGCGAGGAAGACCCCATGCCACCACCTGCCCCGCCAAACCCAGAAGATGATCCGCCGAAGCCGGAGGACGATCCACCAAACCCGCCAGACGATCCGCCGAAGCCGGAGGAAGACCCTCCAAAGCCTGATGACGATCCTCCAAAGCCGGAGGATGATCCCTGCGGCTGTCCAAAGCCACCCGGAGCGCCACCTGGAGCACCGCCCGGAGCACCACCCGGAGCACCACCAGGAGGACTTCCGCCAAGGGGGGCTGCGCCGCTTCCGGCGGCGCTACCACCCAGGTTCGCATTCATGCTTGTATCTTCCGCCGGATTGTAAACAAACTGCCACTTGCAGTACACCTTCTGTTTTCGATACACCACAATAGATTCCTTGTTCTTCGGAATTGTAACCCCGACGATCGGCGCTCCAACCGGGGCAGCGCTGGAAGCCCCAAAGATACCATTGGAGCTGACCGATGTACCGAAGCTCCCGGCTCCGCTCCCCATACTTCCCATAGATCCGGGGGCACCTCCACCTGGAGCGCCACCACCGGGACTGCCGCCAACCCCCCCACCAGGGCTGCTTCCGCCGAAACTACTGCCCGAACTCGCTCCACCGAAACTACTGCCCGAACTCGCTCCACCGAAACTGCTGCCCGAATTGCCACCACCAAAGCTACTGCCCGAACTCGCTCCGCCAAAGCTGCTGCCGGAACTACCGCCGAAACCACTGCCCGAACTGGAGGAAGACCCAAAGGCGCTCCCGCTACCAGAAGAACCCCAGAAATCATCATCCGAGCCATTCGCTCCATTCGCGCCCGGTGGCCCACACGCTCCATTCCCCACAGCACCCCCTGCCGCAGGTGTCTGCCCCGGCGTTGTCCCAGTTCCCGGCGTTGCCGCGGTTCCAGAGGCTGTGCCACTCCCCGGCGTTGAAGCGCTTCCGGGGGTTGTCCCGTTACTGGCGGTTGTGCTGTTGCTGGAGTTGGAGTTGCTGAAAAAATTATCCGTCGAGCCGGAGCTTCCAAAACTGGAACCGCCTCCTCCGCCAAAGCTGGAACCGCCTCCTCCGCCAAAGCTGGAACCGCCTCCAGGCGCGCCGCCGAAGGTCGAAGACCCGCCTCCAAAGGAACTGCCTCCCGGAGAACCGGACATGGCCCCCGCAGGCGTGGCACCGAGAAGAGGTGCCCCCGTCGTCGCGGTACCCCCGATCTGCCCAAACAGCCCCATCGTCTGCATCGGCACCTCGCCCAGATGCAGCAGCTTCCAATCTCTCTTGCCCGTAATGGGATCGACGTACTCCTGGCGCAGAAAGCGGATGTTATTCGTATTCTTCAGTTGATCAATGGAGGCGGGATATTGCCCCATTTTGCGGTAGTAGAGTTGAATGGCGCGCTTGTATTGATTGCCGCGATGAACGGCCTCCACTTCTTTCTCGCGCTGGATTTCCTTGCCGATCTTCGGCGCGGCGATGGCCAGCGTTACCAAGACGAGAGCCGCGATGAACAGCAGACCAATCAGTAGATAGCCTTGCTCCCGCGCGCGCGGACTCGAATGACGAGAAATGTGGGACACGGCAATACCGGCGAAAGGGCCGCCTCTACATAGGAGGATACGCCGTTCCAAAGGAAAAGTCCCGTCCGCGCCCTATTTGCTGTCCTGCAATGGCAGTGTTTGGTTGTCGTCGTAGGCGAGGTCTTCCATCACAACCCCTGTGGGCTGTATCTGCACGATGCGATAGCGTCGATCCACAATGTCCCCCTCCCCGCCAACAAAAATGTCCTCGCCTTCCATGAGAAAAACCATCTTCCGACCATTTTGTTCCGTGGCAAAACCGTAAAACTTCAGATTGATCGGTGGCGGCGGCGGTGGTGGCGGCGGTGGAGCCGGGCCAGTGCGAACCGGGGCAATTGGGACTTCAATGTGATGGGGGATCACCATCATCGAAGGTGGTGGCGGCGGCGGAACGGAATTCTTATCGAATATGTTGCGACCATTGCCGGTGTACTCCGTCGTTTCGGCAAACCTCATCTTCTCTGGGTGCAGCGTCGGGTCGAGCGCCGATGCGCTCTCCAGCTTCTGCGCCGCATGGGGCTGGGCCTGTCCCGGAGCGTGATTGGCCGTCGAGGCCGAATGCTGTGCAACCGTCGGAGAAGGCGGCGGCGTGGGCGATGGCCCGCCCCCCATCAGGCTGGTCGCGGTATGAATCCCCAGAGAAAGCGCCAGCGCGCCCAGAACTCCGGCCATCACCCGTTTCTTTTTATCTTCTGCACCAATGCGGATGGCCATAGGCTATGGTTTCTCCCGTGCAGCGGACTTGAGGGGGGCCGTGTCTTCGACGCGCAAATATGTGGTCAGGCGCATCCGCAGGTTGACCATGCCGCTTTGCTGGCCGCTCAGACCAAGGCTATCAATCACAAAAAAAATCTTGTCACGCTCCAATCCATTGATGAAGCGCACAATGGGCGCGTAGTCGCCGCTTAGACTGGCATCCATGCGCACCTCATATAAACCCTCATCCGGCTTGCCTTGCGCATATTGCACGCGGGAAAGCAAGACATTATTCTTCGCCGCCAGCGCACCCAGTTCCGCCGCCACGGGAGAGTAATTTTGCGGAAAACGATCCTTATACAACGTGGACTGGGCGAGCTTGGCGATATCGATCTTCTTGTCCAGGCCGCGCAAAGGCTTGGTCTTCAGCATCACCGCCCTGTAGTTCGCTTCGTGCTGCTGTAACTGCGCGGCATCTCCGGCGCGCACGCGGTTCCATGTCAGCACCACGCGCGTCAACAACACCAGGTTCGTCACGCACAGCAAAAGAACACCGGCATAGTGCAGGTGCAGCACTGTAATACGCACACGAAACCATGCAGGTCGCTGGAGATTCATTGCGCGCCTCGCATCTTCCTGTTACCAACGTGGACTCTTGCGTGGCTGCTGCCCTTGTGTCCGGCTGTGGGGGCTGTACTCGGACTCTTTGGAATTTTTGGACTCTTTGCCGACGCTGGCGCTGGCGCTACCACGGGTGCCACAGGCGCTGCGGGTGTCACGGTTGTTGCTGATGCCACCGCAATATCCTTCATGCTCTGCGGGTTGTACTCGGCCAAAATATCGAAGTTAACATCTCCCACAGTGGATGGCTGCTGCACGAATCCGCGCCTGCCACCATTCTGCTGCTCTGCCGCCTCCCCAATCAATCGAGGATAGAGAAAGTGTTTGGAGGTCTCAAGATTCTGCACCAACTCGACGGCTTTATCGCGCGCGCCGCTTACGCGCAGGCGTAGAAGTACATGCCTGTCTTTGGTCATCTGGGGTTCGATGCGAATCACCTGAACGCCAGCGGGAAGCACATTCTCCAGATCCATCAGCGCCGCCGTCCAGGAGAATGCCTTCTGGTCAAAGAGATTATTTAGAAACTCCGATTTGTTCAACGTTGCTGCATTTTGTGGTTCCTGCATCATGGCCTGATCCTGCTGCCATTCCTGCTCCAGGTGATGCGTCCGAAGCGTCCAGTGAAGCACATTGGCATCGGCCAGGATGGCTTTGCGTTCCAGACTGCGCAGCGCCAGCCACTGCCCCAGACCCAGCAGCAGCAACACGCCTGCCGCGATGCGCAGCCGCGCCAGAATAGGACGCAATTCAATGAAGGGCCGCGAGGCCAGATTGAGCGTAACGCGCATCAGCCGTGGAGCGCCCCCACCACGCCTGCAAACCCACATGCGGGGCGGCCTTGCGGCACGGCCTCCGCCAAAAAATGCTCCGTCCGCACCAGGCTGCGCGCTGGAATCTTCCAGGTTTCGTCCACACTTAACTTGCGCTGAAACTCTTCAGGCGTATCGTGCCCCGCCACCCATATCTGCTCCGGCAATCGCCCCAGAGCATCCTCATAGAAGGCAATGGCCATCAACACAGCCTGCACCAGATCGTCTTCGATCCCTTCGGTCTGTTGCTCCAGCCGCTCCACCGTGCGATACAACAGAAGATCGCCCGCCTGCGTGATGGCCGTCGTCACCGAGCGCCGCCCGGTATGCACCACCAGATGCGCCTCCGTCTCTGGAACCGCAGCCAGCGCGGCCAGGGTCGAAGGCAGCAGCACTCCTGGCTCAAAGCCCGCATCACGAACCAACAACTCCAATTCCGCGCATACCTCCGCCGAAGCCACAGCCACCATCACGCGCAGGGAACCTACTTTTTCTACTTCCTGATTTTTTTTCAATATCTGATAGGAGACAGATGCCGCTTCCACATCAAAGGGCAACATCTTCCTCAAACGGAACCGCACCAGCGGAAGCGCTTCCTGCGGCTTGTTGGAAAGCGTGTCGAAATCCAGAACCAGCACGCGAACACAGGCATCGGGAACCACCAGCGTAAGTTGCCGATTCCGCCCCGCCATGCCCTGCAATGCCTGCGCCAAGGCCGACTGTACCGCTTCCCGCGCCAGGAGTACAGGCGTCTTCCAGCCGGGAACCACTGCCCCTTCCGGTAAAGGCACGTAGACAGAGGTCTGCAACGGATCGTGCATCCCTGCCGATTGCGCGGCAAAGATGGCCTCCGGAGAGATTTCGCACGCCAGCCTGGGACGTGTCGCTATTTGCAGGGCAGTGGAGAATAGACGCATCGTTTAGGTTTCAACTTACCTGCTCTAGCTTATCGTGTTGCTTCAATGAAGGTAACTTTATTAATTTCCCGCAGCGTGGTCAGCCCCTGTCGGATGCGCTGCAAGGCAGACCCGCGCAGAAATCTCATACCCTGGTCACGCGCCGTTCTGCGAATTTCAGAACTCGGTTTTTTATCCAGAATCATCTCTCGAATCGTATCATTCAACTCCAACAGCTCATGGATGGCTGTACGTCCACGATACCCCGTGCCGCCGCAATCAATACAGCCGACGCCATCGTAAAACGTGCAATCCGCCCATTCCTTGGGATCCATGCCGCTGGCGAGCAACGTTTCTTCGTCATGATGCACGACACGCTTGCACTGCTCGCAGATGGTACGCACCAGCCGCTGCGCCAGAATGCAGTTCAGCGCGGAGACAAAGTTGTACGCATCCACTCCCATATTGGAAAAGCGCCCAATCACGTCCACCACATTGTTGGCGTGGACAGTGGTAAAGACCAGGTGACCAGTCAACGCGGAGTTGATGGCAATCTGCGCCGTCTCCTGATCGCGGATTTCTCCCACCAGAATCTTGTCCGGGTCGTGGCGCAGAATGGAGCGTAGGCCGCGAGCGAAGGTCAGTCCTTTTTTCTCATTCACTGGAATCTGCGTGATGCCGCGAATCTGATATTCGACGGGGTCTTCAATGGTGATGATCTTGTCTTCGTCGCTCTTAATCTCATTCAGCGCCGCGTAGAGCGTGGTCGTTTTTCCTGAACCAGTCGGCCCGGTGACCAGCACCATGCCGTATGGCTCGCGGATGTAGCTGCGAAAACGGCGCAAATCTTCTTCCTCAAAACCGACCACGTCCAGCGTCAGATTGCTGAACTTTTCGCTCATGGATTCCTTATCCAGTACGCGAAGCACGGCGTTTTCCCCATGCACCGTAGGCATAATGGAGACGCGAAAGTCAATCAGGCGCGTCTTATATCGGACGCGGAAACGGCCATCCTGCGGCACGCGCCGCTCGGCAATATCCAGTTCGCTCATCACCTTGATGCGGGAGAGGATGGTCTGATGATGCTCACGCGCAATGGGAGCCATCGCCGGTTGCAGCACGCCGTCGATGCGGTACTTCACATGCACACTGTCGTCGTAGGTTTCAATGTGAATATCACTGGCCCGTCGCTCCAGCGCGGTGAAGATTGTAGTGTCCACCAGGCGAATGATGGGGCTGATGTCCTCTTCTGAGGTCAGCTTTTCAATGGAGATATTCTCGTCGGGATTATCTTCAGAAGAGAGAACATCGAAGGTGAGACCCTCGCTGGCCTCATCCAGCACGCGCTGCGATTGCTCGGTCTTCTTCAGCAGGTCGTTGATCTGGCTCAGCGTGGCCACGCGCACCGAGAGCCGCTGCCCCAGCAGTCCGGCAATCTCGTCGAGCACCATCAGGCGGCTGGGATCGCTGACCGCGATCACCAGGCGATCCTCCTGCTGCTCCAGCGGGACAAAGTTGTAGCGGAACATGATGTCCACTGGAACCGTGCGCAGCAGATCGTGCTGGATGCGGAAGTCGCGCAGATCAACATACTCCGAGCGATAGCGCGCAGCCAGCGTCTTTGCCTGGCTCACCTCATCGGGAGTTACTGCCTTTGCGCCGGGTAAAACAATTGGAGCAGCCATACTTCCCTTCTTCCACTACGCTTCGATGAATCCCGTTCCATTTTTGTTGCCTGCGCGTTCCAGCGCATCCTGCCTTGGAGGTTACTTAAAGCTGTTGGCCGCGCCCAGATTGAAGATCGGCAGGTACAGCGCAATCAAAATCGTCACCACGACTCCGCCCATCACGATCAAAATAGCCGGTTCAATCAGAGCCAGCGCCGCCGTCAACGCAGTCTGCACATCTTCCTCATAAAACTCCGCAACCGAATTGAGCATACCCGGCAATGCGCCTGTGGATTCGCCCACTTCGATCATTTCAATCGAAAGCTCTGGGAAAATTCCGGTTAGCTCCAGGCTCTTTGCCAGTCCCTTGCCCTCGCGCACGCTCACCACGGATTTGAGCACGGCCTGCATCACCTTACGGCTGCCAATCGAGCGCGCCGCCGTTTCCAGCGATGGCACAGGCGGCAATCCGCCCGTCAGCAAGGTGGACAGCGTCCGCGAAAACTGCGCCACCTGATACTTCAGCCAGATGCTACCAAAGATTGGCATCTTCACTCGAAAACTGTCGATGGCGCTCGCGCCACCCTCGGTTGTACTCCAGCGATACAAGCCAATGGCGGTGCCCAGGATGCCCACCAGCAGATACGGCAGATATCCCTGAATGTTATTGCCCAGCGCCAGCATAAAAACAGTGATGGCGGGCAGCTTGTTGCCAATCTGGTCGTACAGCGCGGCGAAGCGCGGCACCACAAAGCTGATGAGAAAAACCAGCAGCACAGTCACCATCACGATCAGCAACACCGGGTAGACCAGGGACGCAATCAGCTTCTTACGAAAAGTAAGCGAGATGCGCTGAAAGGCCAGATAGCGACCCAACACCTCTTCCAGGTTGCCGGAGCGCTCCCCGGCCAGCAACGTGGTGGTGTAGATGATGGGAAAACCGCCTTGCGCTTCAAAGGCCAGCGAGAGCGCCTGCCCGGTACGCACACGGGTCGCCACGTCCTCCAACTGAGCGCGAAATACCGGAGCCTTCTGCCGCTTGGCCAGCAACTCCAGCGAGGAAAGAATGGGCAACCCTGCGCGGATCAGCGTAAGAAACTGCTGATTGAAGATGAGAAATGGCTCCAGCTTGACGCGCTTGCGCTTGTTGGAGCCGCTCCCGATCATGCCCTTGGGGCGAACCGAGTACACCAGATAGCCCGCCTGTACAAAGCGGTGCCGCAACTCCTCGGCGGAGCTGGCCACATGCACCTGCTCCTGCATGTGCCCGCGTTCGTCGGTCAGTTTGATTACAAATTCTGCCATCGCAATTCCACCACCACTCTACTGACACTGATCGCTGCAACCATGCTCGTTCGTTTTTAGAATTGACTGTCGCAAATTCCGGGCAATCTTTTTGCCCCTGCGTCTCCTACATGGGGGAGAGGCCATCGACAACCTTCACTCCGGCGGGCGGCTGGAATACGAAGTCCTTCTTGGAGATCGGTGCCTTGTCATTCTCCCCGTAGAACTGGAAGAAAGTCTCCGCTCCACCGATTTCTTCCATCTTCATATCGAGAATGCTGCCGTCCATCCCTACCGTCAACTCCAGCGCCGTCATTCGCTTCTCCAAGCCCACGGGCACTCCGCGCAGCGTGGCCATGTTGCCGTCGAAGCTCACCGTCAAGCTGCCCATTTCCTTGCTTAGCTCCGTGTGCCCCAGCAGAAACCGCAGCGGGGAGCGAAGGTCGTCCAGCTTCTCCACGGGAAAGCGCTGCGCCTGCGCATCGCCCGGCGTGTAGGCATAGGCATCCTGCTTGTCGATGATGAATATCTTCCCCTTGGGCCGCGTATAACTCCAGCGCATAAAACCAGGTTTTTTGAGTAGCAAGGTTCCCTGCTCAATGCGCTCCATGCCCATGCCCCGATAGCGCTCCATAAAGCTGAGCTGCAAGCTGTGCAGGCGGTTGTAGTGCTTGTCTACGCGCGCGGCAACCTCCGCAGCAGAGGGCTGCGCCTGTGCAAAGGGATCGGTTCCGGGATCAGGCGGCGCGGAAGCCGTGGATGCCATTTCTATGGATGTTTGCGCAAATGCCTGCACGGCTGGCGTTACGAAACTGAGCGCACACGCAACGCCAAGGAGCAGCAGCTCCAAGCCAAAGCGCCAAGACTTCTCATCTTTTTCTGCGAAGTCGTTCGTCACTGAATCGGTTGCGTGCAATTTGTGCCACCTGCCGGGTCTGACGTAATCGTCCCGGTTTGATCCATGCAAAAACCACGGTGCCCCGTCTTCCCAATGGACTGCGGAACTGCGGTGGCCTCAAATGCAGTAAAAACATCCTGATTGTTGACCGAAACCTTCGTGCAGTTGCCAATGGCAAACGTATAGCCGCTCTTGAATCCACCGGCAAGATCGTTAGGCAGCAACTGCGCGGTCTGCGGGCTGGGCGGCCCCGTTTTGGGATCGCCACCCAACTGGCTCAGATTGCAGGAAAATCCGTTGGCCGGATAATCCGTTTCATACTGAATCTCCGCGCTGCTGATGGCGCGCAGCGATTGCAGGGCCGAGGTCTCATTGGCCTGACTGCGCATGTTCATATAATTCGGAATGGCAATCGCCATCAGAATCAAGATGACCGACATAACGATGAGCAGCTCCATTAGGGTGTATCCCTGCTGCCAACGCTTCCTGCGATGTTCCAAAACTGTAAGCATCGTATTCAACCTGTAGTTTGCGACGTTCTTTATGTCCCCACCACTGTATCAGCAAGCGAGACGCTTGTGTATCAGCACGCCAGATGCTTGCGGGTAATTTTCAGTCCATTCAAATTTCCCAGCAGAGCCACAGCAATCCCTTCGGACTGGAATACCTCCAGCGCCAGCTTCATTATATCCTCGCTGGTCACACCTTCCACACACGCTAAAATCTCAGAAATACCAAAGAAATGGTCAAAATACATCTCCTGTCGCGCCAGATTCGACATCCGCGCTCCAGAGCTTTCCAGTCCCAGCAACAGGTTCCCCTTCAACTGATCCTTGGCCCGCCGCAACTCCTCCTCGGCCACTGGCTCACTCTTCAGACGATGGAACTCCTCGACCGTCAGCCGGATCACCTGCTCGGCGTTTCTGGTCGAGGTGCCCGCGTAGACGCAGAAGGAACCTGTATCGCGAAAAGAGCTTGGCTCGCTATAAATGGAGTAGGCCAGCCCACGCTGCTCGCGTACTGTTTGGAAGAGCCGCGAACTCATGCCGCCGCCCAAAATCGTGTTCAAAATAAATGCCGTGTAGCGTCGGTCGTCATTCGTCTGCGGGCCGGGAACTCCCAGGCAGAGCTGCACCTGCTCCAACGACTTTTTCTGCCGCAGCGTAATGGAAGCATGGGTCGCAGGCCGATCTGCAACGCTGTCCACCCGACCGGCGGGCATCGCCGCCAGCTTCTCCGTCACCATCGCGATCATGGCTTCATGCTCCAGATTGCCCGCAGCGGAGAAAACCACATTTCCGCCCAGAAAGCGCCCTCTGTAGTACTCCAACAGCGCGGGCTGGTCGAACTGGCTCACCGTCTCCCTGGTGCCAAGAATCGGCCTGCCCAGCGGATGATTCTTCCACAAATTCTGCACAAAGGTCTCATGCACCAGCGTGTCTGGATTGTCCTCATCCATTTTTATTTCTTCCAGAATCACGTCGCGCTCGCGCAGAATATCCGCCGACGCAAAGACGGGATGCAGCACCAGATCGCTCAACACATCAAGCGCCTTGTCCACATGCTCGTCGAGTACCTTCACGCTAAAGCAAACCGTCTCTTTGCTGGTAAAAGCATCCAGATTGCCGCCAATCGCGTCCACTTCCCGCGCAATCCTCTGCGCGGTGCGGGAGGTCGTTCCTTTGAAGACCATGTGCTCCACAAAATGCGAGATGCCGTTGACCTCTGGCCGCTCATCGCGTGAGCCGGTCTTGATCCAAACGCCCATCGACACCGAGCGCAGGTGTTCCATGCGTTCAGTCAGCAGCACCAAGCCGTTGGGCAATACCGTGCGACAAAGATTTCGTTCCTGTGGTACGTCCATTTGTGCCTCAATTTCGATTGTTTCATAGCTGGAGACAGGGCATTTTCCGGGATACTGACCGCCTGAAAATCTTTCCCGCCCAGCCCGTCGCCGCGTTACCCTAGAGCTTGGATGCTCGCACAACTCCAACCCGAAGAGCCACAGAAGATTCAAAAGATCGTCGCCCTTTTCGGCCAATCTTTCGAGCAGCTTGCAGCCATTCTTTCAAGTTTTGCTCAACCTGCGTACCGCGCCAAACAGCTTTGGCATGCGCTCTATCAGCAGCGCGTCACGCATCTCGATCAGATTGCCACCTTTCCGATGCAGCTTCGCCATCAAATGGCCGCCGCGGGCTATTCCATCGGATTGCCGGAGATTGCTCAGGTCTTCACCTCCGCCGACGGCACCGAGCGCTACCTGATAGCCTGCGCGGGCGGAGAGACGGTCGAAACCGTCTGGATGCCCAATGGTGATGGCGGCGAGTCAGGCGACGGCTCGGAATATGACGATCCCGCACAGGGAGCCAATACCCAAGAACCCTACCAACGCGCCACCATCTGCATCTCCAGCCAGGTGGGTTGCGCCGTCAATTGCCACTTCTGCCTGACGGCCAAGCTCGGCATGCAGCGCAATCTGACGGCGGGCGAAATTGCCGGGCAGGTGGTCGCCGTGCTCAATCGGCATCAGGTGCGCATCGGGCGCGACCGCATCAACCTTGTCTTTATGGGCATGGGCGAACCGTTTCTGAACTATGACGCTTTCATGGATGCCGCGCGTTTGCTGGTCGCAGGCATCGGCATTCCAGAATCGCGCATGACCGTTTCCACCTCCGGCATTCTGCCCGGCATTGAGCGCTTTGCCGCCGAGGCTGTGCGCCCCAGGCTAGCGCTCAGCCTGAATGCGCCCAATGACGCGATTCGCGCCGCCATCATGCCCATCACGCGCAAGTGGAACATCGCCGCGCTGCTCACCGCGCTGCGCGCCGTTCCCCTGCGCCCGCGTGAGCGCCTGACCTTTGAGTATGTGCTGCTGGGAGGCATCAACGACCGACTGGGAGATGCTCGTGAATTGGCGCAGTTGGCGCGCAACTCCGGCTTGGACGTCAAGGTAAATCTGATCGTCTGGAATCCCGGCCCGGAGATTCCCTACCAGATGCCGCAATCGGAGGATGTCGCCGCCTTCCAACAACATTTGATTGCGGCTGGCGTGCCCACCTACATTCGCCGCCCGCGTGGACGCGATATTTACGCCGCCTGTGGGCAACTGAAACGCACAACTACGCCATAATCCTCAAGGGTTTCCTTATCGAACGTTCCCTTGAACCGACAAGTTTCGGCCAACGGTGCCCTTTGTCTTGTTCGGAGGAGTCGCAACAGGCTCCAGAATTTTTTGTCCTACGATGACCCGCTCTGGAGACTCCAGCTTGATGTCCGGTTCGTCGCTCAAGACCTTCACATTCTGCAAACCGGAACCATGCCCCAGAAATGTCAACGCAAAGGTATCGACAAGCCGCTTCTTGTAGTCCTTGAGAAACGGAGTAAACGTTATAGGGTTCCCCATTTTTGCATAGTACATCTTGCCGCCAGTTCCATCCGCCACATCGCGAAGGTAGCTGCCTCCCATAAACGAGGTTCCCGCATCCCCGGAATCGCGAAAATAGATGGAAGAAACGATCACGCGTTGTTTTTGCGCGTCCCGGATGGCTGCGAGTACATACGGGTCGTATGGGTCGTAATGGCTACCTTCAAAGTAGCGATCAATTCCATCGGTAACCATAAGAACTTGCCGCACGGCTGCTGGCCTGCCCGCTGGCCAATGATGTACCAGATCGGACAGGCAAAAATACGGGCTGGCGTTGGAGCCAGCAGGCTCCGATGGAATATGAATGACTTTCATAATCTTTGCGTGATCTGCCGCGAACCCAGCAGCAATCACGGTACTCCCATACTGCATATAGCCCAGAGCGACCTGCGTCGATGCTGGCAGTTGCGAAATGAAGTTGTTTATCTCCTTGAAGTAGAGGCTGGCCCATACCTGCAAGCTATCGTCGATCAAGATGACAAGCTGTGTCCCGTTCGATGCTGTAATTGGCTTCCAACCCACCACCTGTGTCGGCTTGCCATCTTCTTCCACCTTCACATTGCTGCTCGGAATCGTCGGAATCTGCACCGCATTCCGCGAGTGCGGCACAACCGTAACCACCATCTGCGTTTCGGCCTCGGAGGTCTTCTTCTTTTTCGCCAGCGCCAAGGTTGGGGACAGGAGCATCGTCGCAACAACCAGCCCCCACAGGAGACACCGCTCACCCTGAGCCATCATTACTGCGCCTTCCATCGGATGTTCCTCCATAACCAACGCCTTCTCCGCACGCCCCCGGAGATGCAGGTTACAGAAAAATATACGCCATTCCGTAAAAAATTATCCCGTCTGGCACCCGCATGCATCGTTTTCTGGCCCGCCTCGAAAAAGCGTCCACAGAAACAGCGAACATCCGCCAAAGGATACATGCGACAAAAGGAACGTCCATCGGGTAAACATCAGATACGAAAGTGGTGCCGCCGCGCTGCTCACCGCGCTGCGCGCCGTTCCCCTGCGCCCGCGTGAGCGCCTGACCTTTGAGTATGTGCTGCTGGGCGGCATCAACGACCGACTGGGAGATGCTCGTGAATTGGCGCATTTGGCGCGCAACTCCGGCTTGAACGTCAAGGTAAATCTGATCGTCTGGAATCCCGGCCCGGAGATTCCCTACCAGATGCCGCAATCGGAGGATGTCGCCGCCTTCCAACAACATTTGATTGCGGCTAACGTACAACTACGCCATAATCCTTAAGGACTCCCTTATCGAACGTTCCCTTAAAGAGACGACCTTCGGCCAACGGCACCCTTTGTCTTGTGCGGAGGAGTCGCAACAGGCTCCAGAATTTTTTGTCCTACCACAACCCGCGCTGGAGACTCCAGCTTGATGTCCGGTTCGTCGCTCAAGACCTTCACATTCTGCAAGCCGGAACCATGCCCCAGAAATGTCAAGACAAATGTATCGGCGAGATGCTTTTTGTAGTCGTTGAGAAACGGAGTAAGCGTTATAGGGTTCCCTATTTGTGAATAGTACAATTTGCCGCCAGTTCCATCCGCCACATCGAAAAGATACACGTCTCCCCCGCGCGAGGGAAAAATCCCCATATCCCCAAAATCTCTAAAAAAGAGGGAAGAAACGATCACGCGTTGTTTTTGCGCGTCCCGGATGGCTGCGAGTACATACGGGTCTTCTGGATCGTATTGGCCTGTAAAGTAGCCATCAGCTCCATCGGTAATCATGAGGACTTGCCGCACGGCTGCTGGCCTGCCTGCTGGCCAATGGTGTACCAGATCGGACAAGCTAAAATACGGGCTGACGTTGGAACCAGGAATTTCATCCGGAATATGAACAACTTTCGCAATCGTTGCTCGATCTGTAGTGAATCCCACAACAATCACGCTGCTCCCATACTGCATATAGCCCAGAGCGACCTGCGTCGATGCTGGCAGTTGCGAGATGAAGTTGTTCAGGTCATTAAAATAGAGAGAAAGCCATGATCTCCACAAATCCTCGTCGATCAAGATGACAAGCTGCGTCCCGTCCGATGCTGTAATTGGCTTCCAACCCACCACCTGTGTCGGCTTGCCATCTTCTTCCACCTTCACATTGCTGCTCGAAATCGTCGGAATCTGCGCCGTATTCCGCGAGTGCGGCACAACCGTGACCACCATCTGCGTTGCGACCTCGGCAGTTTTCTTCTTTTTCTTTTTCGCCAGCGCCAAGGTTGGGGACAAGAGCATCGTCGCAACAACCAGCCCCCACAGGAGGCACCGCTTACCCTGAGCCATCATTACTGCGCCTTCCATCGGATGTTCCTCCATCGCCAACGTCTTCTCCGCACACCCCCGGAGATGTAGATGCAGATTACAGAAAAATATACGCCATTCCGTGAAAAATTATCCCGTCTGGCACCTGTATAAATCGCTTTCCGACCCATCCCGCAAGAGCGTCCAGAAAAACAGCAAACAGCCGCCGAAGAATACATGCGACAAAAGGAACGTCCATCGGGTAAACATTAGATACGAAAGTGGTGCCCAAGTACCCGACATCAACAGATACATCCCAAGCAGCAAACAGAAAGTTCTCCAACGCTTCGCGGCCTGGGGCATCCACGCCAGAAAGACAAGGAAGAACACTCCATAGTGGTGCTCCCATGCAATGGGAGAGGCCATAATCGTTGCCATTGCAAACAACAAAAGATCAATCGTATCGCCCGTCCTGCGCTGCAAATATGGCACAACCAGTGCTGCCAGCAAAAAAATGGCAGAGCTGCAAATTGTCAGATCGTAAATGGTGGAATTGTACGGGGGGTAGCCATGCGTTGCCGTCGTGAAGTAGCCCACATGCAACAGACGATGCAGTAGGCCATTGATGGATTGATTCGTAGCCAGAGCGTCCCCATGCCGACTCAAATATCGCAGCACTGTGAGATATTCCACGCTGTTGTGCCATCCAAAAACGGCAACCGACAGCCCTCCGCCTGCAAGCAGCATGATCGCCAGACTGGCGGCAAAACTCCACTGCCGACGCAGCATCCCCCAAAGCAAAAAGAGCGCCATCTGCGGCTTGATCCAGCACGTCAAGCCAATCAGCAAACCGGGCGTGACACGCCTGCCGAGCATCCACAGAAAAACGCTGGCGACCAGAGCCAGATTCAGAAGCGTCTGCGCCTGCCCCAGACAATAGGCGTTCACCAAAGGCAAAAACATCAGCCCCAGAAGGGCAATCAACGCGCGCAAGCTCCAGACATCGCGCAGGCTCCACGAAGCATCCGCTTGCGTTTGTATAAGCGCCAGAAGAAACTGGCCCGCAAGGAACAGGGTCGCCCAAAATGCGAGAAGCAGCGTTGCGTTCATCGCAGCAAATGGACGAATGCCCACACGCGCCGCAGCCAGCCAGCCGCGATAGAGCAGCAGCGCCGTCGGCGGATAAATAAACCGAACGCCACGCTGAAAAAATATCGTTTCGTAGAGCGCATCTGGAGTTTGACGCGCCACCAGATCGGCCTGCGCCATGTACGGCGAAGTGTCGTCAAAAACAATCCGCCCCTCCATCGCGCTCTTTGCCAGCTTGAGTACGCTGCCGGAGTGGAGCCGGGGCGCAACCGCGATCATTCCAACTTCAAAGAGCAGGACGCAGAGGGTAAACAGCGCCAGCCTACGCAGCAAAACGGGAGCCTTCGGCATGGGTTCAGGCGCGAGCACAATCGACCAAAGTGTAGCAGAAGGGCAATCTCCCGCTGCGCGAAATCTTTCTACAAATGTTCATATATCCAGCCCGCCTGCTTGATACCATAGGGGCAGGAGCAGGCTTTCCTCCATCTGCGCCACCATGCCTATGTATAAACGACTGCTTGTTTTGTTGCTATCCGCGCTGCTTCCACTCTCGACAACATTGACCGCTGGCGCCAGCGCTTACGATGCGCATCCCAAGCTGGTGGTCATTCTGGTGATTGACCAGTTCCGCGAAGATTATCTGGAGCGCTATCGCAGCGACTTCAAAGATCAGGGCTTCCGACTTTTTCTGGACAACGGGGCCTACTTTCCCAATTGCTACTTCCGTTATGCCAATACCAAGACCGCGCCCGGACACTCCACCATCGGCACCGGAGCATATACGAACGGCCACGGCATCTCCAGCAATGGCTGGTGGGATCTGAGCCGAAATACGAAGCGGCCCATCTCTGCTGTCGAAGATCCTCGATACTCCCTGGTCGGAATGCCTGATGCCAAGGAGCATGAAGGCGCGTCGCCGCGTAACCTGTTGGCGACCACGCTTGGCGATGAAGTTCGTCTGGACACCAAGGGGGAAGCGAAACTCTTCGGCGTCTCGCTTAAGGATCGCGCAGCCATTCTGACTGCGGGTCACAGCGCCAACGGCGCTTTTTGGATTGACCCAGCCAGCGGACGCTTCCTCACATCCACCTATTACATGAGTTCCCTGCCCGATTGGGCCGTCGCCTTCAACAACAGCAATCGCGCAACCCAGGCACGCGCCGAAGCTGGCGTATCGTCCGATGCGCCCTTCTTCGCAGCGGTTGGCCCCACGTCGGCTGCGGTTCGTTATGAGTTGGATTTTGCCCGCGCGCTCATCCAAGGGGAAAAACTTGGCGCGCACAACGTTACGGACGTGCTTACCATCAGCATCTCCTCGACGGATATTCTCGGCCACGCCGTTGGCCCGGATTCGCCGGTACAACGCGAATTGGTCGATCAATTGGATGTCAACCTGGATCAGTTTTTTACCTGGCTGGATAAAAACGTTCCGGGGGGGCTGCACAATGTCTGGATGGCCCTGAGCGCGGATCATGGCATCGCGCCAGTGCCTGCGGTGGCGGCGCAGCTTGGCATTCCAGCAGCGTCGATCAACCTGAAGGCATTGACCGCTGCTTTGAATGCAGCCATGAACCAGCAGTTCTCTCCCGGACAAACATTGCCCTACCTGCTGCCGCATCAGGAGCTTCCGTACATAGCGCTGAATCAGCCCATGTTTGAGCGAGCCGGCCTGAACGAGCATGAAGCAGAGCGAGCCGTGCAGCAGGCCATGTCGGCGGCCTTTGTCACGCTCCGCAAGCAGGAGAACGCAGCCACCGACGCCACCGATGCCGCGACAAAATCAAGCCAAAAACGCCTGCCGCCAGAGCCGGAAATTTTTCGCACCTTCACACGCGAACAAATGGCATCGCTCGAACCAGGGCTGCCTCCAACGGAGTTTGGCCAGCTCATTGCCAACAGTTATTCCCCCAACGGCGGCTGGTACGTGATGGTGGTTCCTGATGCCTATCAGATGGGAGCGCTCGGCCAGGGCACTACGCATTACACTCCATACTCCTATGATCGACATGTGCCGCTGGGCTTCTATGGCTCCGCATTCGCTCCCGGAACGTATCTCAACCAAGTGGAGCCAGTGGATATTGCAGCCACCTTTGCCGCGCTGCTTGGCGTCAATCAGCCCTCGGCCAGCGTAGGACACGTTCTGACCGAAGCGCTGCGACCGGAACGCCCCGCTACGCCGGAAATTCATCGACGCGGGGTCATCCATAAACCAATCTCGCGCTCGACCCACACGCGCGCAACAGCAACAAAGAAGAAGACAACAAGAAAGACCCAGCCGTGACACGAAGCCCGGAACCCAATCTCGGCATCACCCTCTGCGGCATAAATTTACGCAATCCCATCCTTGCCGCCAGCGGAACCTTTGGCTATGGCGTGGAGTTTGAAGATGTTGTTTCTCTCAAAAAAATTGGCGGCTTTGTCACCAAGGGACTCTCCCGCGAGCCAATGGCGGGCAATGCGCCTCCGCGACTGATTGAAACCGCTGCCGGAATGCTAAACGCCATTGGATTACAAAACCTTGGCGTTGTCGCCTTTGTGCAGGAGAAGCTGCCTGCAATTCGCAACCTTCCCTGCGTGGCTATCGCCAATATCTTTGGCTACACCATCGCCGATTATTGCGCCGTCGTTCAAATACTCAATGCGGCGGAGGGAATCTCCGCTTATGAACTGAACGCCTCCTGCCCAAACACGCACACTGGCGGCATGATCTTCGGCACCAACGCCAACTTACTCGTTGAACTGGTTGCCAATGTAAAGTCCGTCTCTCGCCGACCACTCATCGTCAAGCTTTCGCCGAACGTCACCAGCATTGCAGAGATGGCCCGCGCCGCAGAAGAAGCAGGTGCCGATGCCATTTCTCTGGTCAATACATTTTTATCTCTCTCCATTGATGCCGAATCCCGCCGACCGCGTCTGGCCAACGTTACAGGAGGACTCTCCGGCCCTGCCATCAAACCGATTGCGCTGCGCATGGTCTGGGAGGCTGCGCGCGCGGTCTCCATTCCCGTAATCGGCATGGGCGGCATCGCCACCGCCGAGGATGTCGTGGAATTTCTACTTGCGGGAGCCACCGCAGTCCAGATCGGCACGGCCAGCTATGCCGACCCTCGCGCCGTGGAGCGAATTGCGCGCGATCTGCGCGGCTGGTGCGTCCGAAACGATGTAGAAAAAATCACCGACCTTATCGGAGCAATCAAGATCGACCCGGATGTGCAGTAAGCATCCATCCTTCCCTCCACTCTTCCGCTTGTTACACTGGGCATAGATCATTATGTTTGAGAATCTTTCAGAAAAACTGCAACGCGCCTTCAAAAACCTGCGCGGACAGGGCATCCTCACCGAAGACAACATCGGCGAGGCGCTCCAGGAAATCCGCGTCGCCCTGCTCGAAGCCGATGTCAACCTGGACGTGGTGCAGAGCCTGATCGAGCACATCCGCGAAAAAGCCATTGGGCACGAGGTGCTGACCGCGCTGTCGCCGACCGAGCAGGTCATCCAGATTGTTCGCGATGAACTGATCGCAATGCTGGGCAAGGATACTGCGCGCTTCAAATTTGCCTCCAAACCCCCGACCGTAATTCTGATGGCCGGACTGCAAGGGTCAGGCAAGACAACCACCTCCGGCAAACTGGCTGCGTGGCTAAAAAAGGGCGGCCATCGTCCGCTGCTGGTTTCCGTGGACGTGTATCGTCCGGCAGCACGCGAGCAATTGAAAGTGGTCGCGCAATCGGTCGGCGTCAATCTCTACGAAGGCGACCTTAAAGGCGAGGCCGCAGGCGCGTCCCTTGTCGAGCGGCTGGCAAAGGAGGCTCGTCGCGAGGCCATCATGTCCGCCTGCGACGTTGTGATCGTGGATACAGCAGGCCGCCTGCATCTGGATGCCGAACTGATGGCTGAGATGCAGCGGTTGAAGTCGCTGCTGAATCCGCAGGAGATTTTATTTGTCGCCGACGCAATGACCGGCCAGGATGCCGTGCGCTCGGCCAGGGAGTTCCACGACAAGCTGGCGCTGACCGGCGTGGTGCTGACCAAAATGGATGGCGATGCGCGCGGCGGCGCGGCGCTTTCCATCCGGCAAGTAACCGGACAGCCCATCAAGTTTCTCGGCACGGGAGAAAAGCCCGATGCCTTCGAGGCCTTCCACCCCGACCGCATCGTCAGCCGCATTCTGGGCATGGGCGACATGCTGACGCTGATCGAAAATGTCGAGGAGAAGCTGGATCGAAAGAAATCCGAGGAGTTTGCAAAAAAAGCGCTGGCGGGCGATGGCTTCACACTGGAAGACTTCCGCGATCAATTGCGGCAGATTAAAAAACTCGGCTCCATCCAGAGCATTATGAAGATGCTTCCCTCCGTCGGCCCATTCCAGGGATTGCAGCAGGCGGCGGAAAATGTGGACGAAGGCCAGTTCACGCGGGTCGAGGCCATCATCAATTCAATGACACAGCAGGAGCGTATGCACCACGAGATCATCTCCGGCAGCCGACGCAAGCGCATCGCGCGCGGCAGCGGCACCAGCGTGCAGGAGATCAATCAACTGCTGCGCCAGTACGTGCAGATGAAAAAAATGTTCAAGTCAATGGGCAAGGGCGGCGGAATGCAGCGCAGGTTGATGGGATCGTTGACCAATATGCGCGGCATGGGACGCTGAGGAAGCTCTGCACAAGTCGGAACTTTGAAGGGGCGGGACTTTAGTCCCGCCGTAAGTATCTGCAATGAGAGCGGGCTTTAGCCCTGAGGGACAGCCGTGGAACTTGATCAGAGATTCCCTGACGCATCCACGCGAACATCAGATATGCGCGTTATGATTTTGCTTTATTTTTCGACTTCAACGCCGCGCCAGAAGGCGATGTGATTCTTAATGGAACGCGCAACGGGCTTGGGATCGGGGTAATACCAGGCGGCATCGGGGTTTTCCTGCCCATCGACGATGATGGTGTAGTAGCGGGCCTGTCCCTTGATCGGGTCTGTGGAGATGGTACTGCTGGGGCGGAAATACTCGCGCTGGATGGAATCGAGCGGGAAATACATGTTTCCCTCAACAATCCGGGTCTTGTCGCTCTCCGCAACCACCTTGCCATTCCAGACTGCTTTCGCCATTGATCTCGATCCACCTTCCCGCAGCTAACACTACCAGAAAGAGCGGCGAAATGCCAAATCCGCATATCCCTGTCAATCCACGCATATCCCTGTCAATCCAATGGAGTGGCTGCGTAGAACTTCCATCTGTCCATCCCCGTCACGCCGCCCGAACTATTCGTGGTGGCGACCAGCGAACATTCATGGTCGAGCAGCCGATACTCCGGCGTTGCCATCACCTTGCCCAGAACTTCGCCCAGAAGATTGCCGCCTGCCCAGATCATGTCCGTCCAATACCCCTCGCATTCCAAAATTCCAGAGCATCCATGAGGAACCGGTGGAGTGTACATTGCCACCGGCCTGCCGCCGAAGTATACCACCTCACCCGCATGGCTGCCGCCAATTTTCTCCACCCGCTGCTGCTTATTTCGTTGCGGCGGCGGCGACTTTCGGATGCGGCAGGCTGGGGTCGGCCTTGTAGAGTTCCTGCAGAAACTGCTGATACTCTTTCTCGCCGCGCTTTAACTTACTGTAGTCCACATCCTTGTAGTAATGGCTGATGTAGTTGAACGCGTATGCCGCATACCAAGGTATCTCTTTGTCTGGATGCTTCGAGTCTATAACAGGATTGTTGACTGGCTTGCCCTGCGCCACCGCCCACGCAAACGGAGCTTCGCGAATATCATACCCAGCCAAGTACATCTGACGTATACCGATGCGAATGGCTTGCTCACTCTGCTGTAGCCAAAATGCATGAAAATAACGAACATTATCCCAACCGTTTTTCTGTGTATCAAAACTTGTCTGTGCCGGATAGGTATTAACAAGCCATGTGTAATAGGCATGCTTTTGCAAGACGGATGAAATGGAATACGACAGCAATGCCGCCAACTGTGCTTGGTCATGTAACTCCGCCAGTGCCCTGTCCGGAATAAGGATGACCCCATTCGGCATAGCGATGACATCGCTTACAAGAATCTTACGTTTTGGCCTTCCGTAGTAGCACTCTCTGCCAAAATCACAAGGCAATACTCCATTGGTACTTGAAAAATCATTCCCATACGCGACCCAAAATGGATGAGTAACAAGAAATATAAAGTGTAGCTTAGTTGCGGTTGTATCCGGCAGTGCCTTCTGATATTGCGGCACCAAATTCATCCCAAGTTTCGCAACCCAATCCTGCACAGTTTTGTCGGGGAGTATTAAGATTATCTCTTGGTTCTTGAGTCGTATGCTTCCTGGGATGTTCTGGTTGTAATTTGGGGTGTTAATTGCAGGTGTAAATAGTTTCAGAAATTTATTTTCTTTTGCATCAATGTGATTAGGCCAGAAATTGAGTTTACTTGTAGTGATGCCCCCATCGGGGGTATGCGTGGCTTGGTAACTGACCCAAGCATTTGATTGAGGTATGCCCGAAGAAAAGGCAGTATAAGTAGTGACAGAATGTACGTCGGTTTGAATTTTCTGGATTCCATCCTTGCGCAATATACCAGAGAAAGTAGTCTCTGAAGAAGTGGTAAGCATCCGAGTCTGGGGCGTAATGGTCATCGGATATCCGTCAATCCATATATTTACATCTGAGGCATGAGAACCCGATGCCATTCGTGGTGAATGTTCCATTAGTGTCACGCCCCGGAATGTCGAGGAACCGTGTACTCCATAGACCACAATTTGAGCAGCCACAAACTGCCTTCCTTGCACGACCCCAACCATTTTGACATGGGAACCATCCGCTAACCGCGTGGTATCACACGTTACTGGCGCCGTTTTCATGAACCAAGAAGAGCGTATAACTTGTCTCGTACTCTTGCATCGCGTTTGTGTATTCATAACGACATGTAGGGTTCCGATGTCGAATGCCGTGGCCGAATCTATCTGAGTAACGAATCCGTCCACTGTTGCAGCAAGCGCTGATACCGTTGCAAAGAGAAGTGCTACGGGCAAGAACGCCAGCAGTCGAAGTCGTTGCGGTTGAAACATATTCCTTTGTTTTGTACCGATTTGGATTGGGTATTTCATGGAAGCTTCATTCCTGGAGATAGCACTGTTCCCTGAGATGGCTGTCCAAGTATGTCTTTGATACTCAAATTTTTGTTCGGAATTCCAATCTTGGATGTGCCTAAGCCGCTGAGGTCGGCAGGGCGAGGCACTAGGCTTCCGGTAAATTGAGGCCCGCCAAACGCATCACAGAATACTGAGAATAGATCATTTACCACCGTGTAAATAGCAAAAGCAACACACCCCGGACTGGTTGGGCCACCACCGATGGTGCATGCATATGCGCCTGCCAGAGCGATACCATCCCCTACCCCTTTTCCAACATCTCCTCCATATCCAGGGATGAGTGATGTTAATCCAGAATGGCCACAGATTGCCGAGTTTGAACCAGCACTACAGGCTATTGTGATTGCTGCACCAACAAATGGGGTGATCTGCCCCATAACTACTGTTCCGGCACCCCATACCCCATTAATCGCCTCATAAATTCCAGCAGACAATAAGGACGAGAAGGGGTCACACGGATTAAAATAAACGCCTTCCTGATTGCCCACATACGTGCTATTGTTGGGCACCTTCCCTCCAAACACAGAACATGGACTTCCACCAGCGCCGTTGACTACTCCCATTGCCTCCCCACTCGGATCAACAAAAATAAGTGGGTTATTTTCGACATAGTTATATCTGTTGAAGCTCTGTGGGTTGTACAGGTCATAGCTGCCGTTGTAGGGGTCGGGGCGCAGCCAGCGGCTCTGGGCCGTGGAGTAGTTCCTGTACCACGCATGGTCGCTGCCGTTGATCGCGTCCTGATCCAGGCCCGTGTAGAGATAGAAGTCGCCCGTCGAGTTACTCACCGCCTGCCCATACGGAGTTAGCAAGTCCATCCCCGTCACGCTGCCCGAACTATTCGTGGTGGCGACCAGAGAACCTTCATGGTCGAGCAGCCGATACTCCGGCGCCTGACTGCCCGTCACCTCGCCCAACAGATTGCCTCCTGCCCAGATCATGTCCGTCCACGCTCCGCTGGCTGGATTGTACAGCGCCATCGGCCTGCCGCCAATTTCCGCCACCGGGAAACACCGGGAAAATTTGTCGATCTCCGCCAGTTGCTCCAGATGCAACATTTTTCGCCGCTGGGGGCAATCCTGTATCTCGCGCTCCGATTCAACATCTATGCAGCGGCTCTGGAACATGCGATACTGAACTTCGTCCCTTGAGCCGGGATGGCGGAACTGGCAGACGCAGCGGACTCAAAATCCGCCGACCTTCGGGTCATGGGGGTTCGACCCCCCCTCCCGGCACCAAAATCATCCATTGTTTACAGATCAGAATGTCAGGCGGCCCAGGTCTCCATGTTGAAGCCTGGGAATTTGGACGGCATCCCTCAGGGAAGCTCTGATCAAGTTCCACGGCTGTCCCTCAGGGGCTAGAGCCTCACTCTCATTTCAGATACTTACGGCGGGACTAAAGTCCCGCCCCTTCAAAGTTCCGACTTGTGCAGAGCTTCCTCAGAGCCGATGGCCTCACACTTGGCGCAACCAGGCGTGGGATAGAAAAGCGCATCTACATTGTGACAGGCCACGCGGAATAGCAAAGCGCATTTACGCCGAAGCGGCGTGGAGTGTTGATGGGATGTCGATGGTCTGCGTCAAAACACGATGATGAATGGTGAACAGCGCCAGTTCCAGCCGATCAGAGACGCCTGTCTTGTCATACACGCTGCGCAGGTAGTTCTTGATGACCTGCTCCGTGGTGCCAAGCTGCATGGCGATCTGCTTGTTCTTGTAGCCCTGAACAATCAGCGCGACAATCTCCATCTCTTTCGGCGTCAGGCGAAGGCGCACCCGCGCGCCCACAGAATCCATTTCCTTGGAGATACTGCGCCCCGGGCGCGGCTGCGCGTAGATTGCGCCAGCAGCGACACGCTGGACACATTCCACCAGCATGGGGCCGCTGACATCGCGGAACAGAAGTCCGTCGATGCCCTTATTGGCGAAGTTCTGCGGAGGTTCATTATTTTCTGCGATGAGAATGGCGCGGCTGGTGGCAGCGTGAATGGTACGCGCCAGAGCCTCGCACTCCGGATGCAGGGATGTGGTGAAAATAACAATGGAACCATGCGCCGAGGCGATGGCCTGATGCAGGTGCTCCATATCCAGGCACTGGGCAACGATGCGAAGGTCTTCCTGCACAGCGAGAATCTTGGCAATTCCGGCGCGAAAAATAGAATGGTTATCGGCAAGTATGATTTTTTTCATAGAAAATTCCGCGACAGGTTGCGACCCTCCCCACATCCGCCATTGATGCCGAATGTAACAAAAATCGACACCATTCCAGAAGCCTGCGTGAAGATCGAAATCCCACCCACTTTCCCTATCGGCGGAATTGAAAAAAACTTCGCCGCCCGTTTCACTCGACCCAACACCCAAACGGCCATGAGCCGAATGGCTGCGCGACCAAAGTCACGTTACCCCTCAACATGATTGCAACACGGTTTTCGACAGGCTATCGCCCTTTATACCGAAAAAATAACGCCTGCGCCATGCGCCCGACACGACCCGACACGACCCGACGCGCAAAAAAGTTGACGCGCACCCCGCAACCCCGTTACTATATGGAAGTTAGGCGATCTGCGTCCCCGTCATTCTGCTGTAATCGAGAATCGATGCGAGCGTCGGTTGGCATTTCTTGCCCCTGTAGATTCCTTCAGGGTCGAGTCCGCTGACCATCCAAAATGGTTTTGCCTGAAGATTTTTTCTGCCGTGGAGCGCGTGCTCCAACGGCGTGGAGGGTGTATGTACGCAGTCATTCGCACGGGTGGAAAGCAGTATCGGGTCGCGCCAGGAGATGTGCTTCGCGTCGAAAAACTCGAAGGCGCAACGGGGGACATTGAGTTCACCGACGTTCTGGCCGCCTCCCCGGAGGCCGGTTCCATTTCCTTCAACCCCGAATCAATCAAGGTTGTCGCCTCGGTTCTGAAGCAGGATCGCGCCGAAAAAATTCTTGTCTTCCACTTCAAACGCAAGAAGCAATACAAGAAACTACAGGGCCATCGGCAATCGTATACCGAGGTTCGCATCAACGAAATTCACATCGACGGCAAGAGCTTTACCGCCGCGAACGGACGATAAGGAAAGGATTCGCTCATGGCACATAAAAAAGGACTCGGAAGCTCTCGGAACGGGCGGGATTCCAACGCGCAGCGGTTGGGCGTCAAGGCCTTCGGTGGCGAAGTTGTCACTGGCGGCTCCATCATTGTGCGGCAGCGCGGCACCAAGATTAAGCCAGGGCTGAACGTCGGCCTGGGCAGCGATGACACGCTCTACGCCAAGGTCGGCGGGCGCGTAAAGTTTATTGATCGCGGTCGCACTGGGCGTTTTGTAGCCATCGAGCCAGTCGTTCTGGAAGCATAACTCTCACCGCAGCTTGAATTGCCGCAAAAAGGCCGGGGATATCTCCACGGCCTTTTTGCCTTGCTTTCCTTTACCCTGTTTCCATCTGCTCGCTTTCCATCCGCTCGCAATGTTACGCAAAGAATCGCGCCATGCGGCGTTCCAGATGCGTCTTCGTCTCCGGCCATTCTTCGCGAATCACGCTGAACCAGACGCTATGGCGAATGCTGCCATCCGGCATAATCATGTGATTGCGGAAGGTTCCCTCTTCTTTCGCGCCCAACGCGCGCATCGCCGCCTGCGACCGCAGATTGTTGTGGTGCGTCTTGAGCGCCACGCGCATCGCGCCCATCGACTCAAAGGCGTGCTGGAGTTGCAGATACTTCGCCTCAACATTTAAGCCTGTTCCCTGACACTCGCTAATGAGCCAGGTTCCGCCCAGCTCCAGGGTTCGATGCGCGGGTTGAATATCCGAGAAGCGCGTGCAACCCACAATCCTGTTGGAAGATTTTTCTCGCGTGACCCACGGCATTGCTGTTCCTGCGTGTTGCAGCGCGAGCGCGGCCTCGACATACGCGCGCAGATCGTCCTCCGTCCGCATGGGCGCGGGAACCCAGCGCCAGAGATCAGCATCGAAGGCAATCCTGGACAGCGCCGGAAGATGCTCCGCCGTCATCGGCTCCAGGCGCACATGCTCGCCTTCCAGCACCACCGGAATGATCTTCATTGTCGAATCCTAATACGCCGCACGTTGATGTTTGGACAAGTGCTCCACGGCCAACTGCAAGACCGCATCCGTAACGCGGTCATAATTGTGTCGCAGCACGTCACCTTCAAAAACAAAATTGCCGGGAACACAGCGCACGCCCAGCGCTTCGATGCGTTCGATGTCCGGCTCAATCAGCGTTGCGCCTTCGGCGGCATAGCGCTGGAGTAACACAGGAGAGATCGGCGCGACATTGACCAACGCATAGTCAAAGATCGGAGCGTGTGCATGATCGTAAATGCGCTCAATATGCTGGGAAGCGGTCAATCCAAGGCTTTCATTGGCCTGCGTCATCAGATTGCAGATGTAGACGCGCAGCCCGCTCGCCGCAGCCAGCGCCTCCGAGATTCCCGTCACCAGCATGTTGGTAATCAGGCTGGTGTAGAGAGAACCGGGACCAACGGTAATCAGATCGGCGCGCTCAATCGCCTCCAATGCCTCTGGCAGCGCGCACGCGGTGGCAGGCTCCATCCTCAACCGCTGGATACGCTGTTTGCTGGCGGTAATGTTGGTTTCCCCGTAGACGGTGGAGCCATCGTCCATCTGCGCGGCCAGCGTGACATCCTGCGTGGTGGCTGGATAGAGCCGTCCCCGCGTGGCCAGAATTTGCGAGGACATTTTTACCGCCAGCGCAAAGTCCCCGGTGACTTCGGCAAGTCCAGCAAGAAATAAATTTCCGAAGTTGTGGCCCTCCAGCCCTGCGCCGGAGTCAAAGCGATATTGAAAAAGCCGCGAGAGCAGATGCTCATCCTCCGACAGCGCGACCATGCAATTGCGCAGGTCGCCGGGCGGCAGCGTGTTCATATCCCGACGCAGGCGTCCGCTGGAGCCACCATCGTCGGTAACGGTAACAATGCCCACCAGATCGGTAATCGCGCAGGGAAATTGCTCCCATCCCAACGAGGATGGCGCAGCGGATGGAGGCGGCTGAACATGACGTTTGAGGCCGCGCAATAACGTGGAGAGGCCCGTACCTCCGCCAATCGCGGCCACGCGCAGACTGGAGAGTGGCTGCCCTTGCGGGTGCTTCGGCGCTTCTGCGGTCAGCCGAATGGAACTCTGTCTGGCCATTGACCCTCACTCCGCTTGGAGGCTTCCTATGCAACCTCTGGATAGAGCAATTCCGTGAAGCGCGGATCATCGGCCATATCCTGAAAGTCGGAATCGCTCCGCGCCTGAATTCGATTGTGCGGATTGAGCCGGATGGCTTCGCTCAAATGCTGCAAACATGCCTCCGAGCGACTCGTCAGGCTCTCCAGAACGGCCAGACCATAGTAGGCGAAGTCCGCGGAGGCATTCGCCTTCAGAATTGCTTCCAGATGCTCGCGCGCATCGTCGTAATATCCGGTGTTGACCAGAGAAATGGCGTAGTCATACCGCTCCTCCAGCGTGGCAAAGCTCACGTTCTTCTGGTTGATCTGTCGATTGCAGGCGGAAAGATGCACGCGAATGCGCTCTGACAGGTCGCTGGCATTATTCTTCAGCATGGCCTCAAACGCAATCTTGGCTTTTTCAACCTTGCCTTCCTGCAGCAGCTTGATCGCGGATTCGTAATGATGGAGAAGCTGTGCCCGCGCCGGATCAACACTGGGTTTGATGTGGCCCGCCAGCGTCCGCGCTTTGCCCGTTGCTTTTTTTTCTCTCGCTTCTTTCATGCAGGAGACTCTCTACCGTAAAAAATCAGAGCGCGTTCTAAAAATTACGACATGTCCAATTCTCGTAAACCTAACAGGATTGCCAACAATCTGCAATGGCGATACGCCGATGGTCGATTCCGCGACAAGCGCAAAAAACATTATCAACAATCCTTGCGCCTTTCGCCACTACGTACCCTTCGCTCCACGCCCCTTGGATGCTTCTCCTCTTGGATGCTTCTATCGTCTGCTTCCCTGCTTCTGTGTTTGATGCCAAGTTTGATGCCAGCCTCCAACTTTTTCTGCGCTACCCCAAAGTGTTAAACTAAGGCTGGAATCTTATGCCAAACATCGTCCGCAGAACCACCGCAACCGCACTCGTAGGCAACGTCCGCATCGGCTCGGATGCGCCCGTTGTCGTGCAGTCTATGACCAACACCGACACCGCTGACATTCAGGGAACCATCCAGCAGGTGGCCGCGCTGCATCGCGCTGGCTCGGAGCTGGTTCGCGTCACGGTGAACAACGACGACGCGGCCAAGGCCGTTCCCTTCATCGTCGATGGACTGGCCAAGCTCGGCCTCGACGTGCCCATTGTCGGCGACTTCCACTACAACGGCCATCAATTGCTGAAGAAATACCCGGCGTGCGCGCGCGGATTGGCGAAGTATCGCATCAATCCCGGCAACGTCTCCATTGGCCGCAAGAACGATGACAACTTTCGCACTATGATCGAATGCGCGGTGGAGAACCAAAAGCCGGTCCGCATTGGCGTCAACTGGGGATCGCTCGATCAATCGCTGCTGACGCGCATGATGGATGAAAATTCCCGACTGCCGGAGCCGCTGGACGCGCGCGATGTGACGATGGAGGCGATGGTCGTAAGCGCCCTGCAATCGGCGAAGATTGCCGAAGAGAGCGGCCTGCGCCATGACCAGATCATTCTAAGTGCCAAGGTGAGCGGCGTTCGCGACCTGCTCGACGTGTACACCATGCTGGCTGCGCGCTGCGATTATCCGCTGCATTTGGGACTGACCGAGGCTGGCCTGGGCATGAAGGGCGTTGTTGCCTCGACGGCTGGACTGGCTCCGCTGCTTCTGGCTGGCATTGGAGACACGATTCGCGTCAGCCTGACACCCAAGCCCGGCGGGGATCGCACGGAAGAAGTTCAGGTGGCGCAGCAGATTTTGCAATCTCTAAGTATTCGCAGCTTCACGCCACAGGTAACGGCCTGCCCTGGCTGTGGCCGCACCACCAGCACATTTTTTCAGGAGATGGCGCAACAGATTCAAACCTACCTGCGCGACTCCATGCCCGCATGGCGCGAAAAATATCCAGGCGTGGAGGAGTTGAAGCTGGCCGTGATGGGCTGCGTGGTCAATGGCCCCGGAGAATCCAAACACGCCAACATTGGCATCTCTCTGCCCGGAACCTTTGAGGAACCCACAGCCCCGGTCTACGTCGATGGACGACTAATGACCACGCTGCGCGGCGACCACATTGTTGCGGAGTTCACCAGGATTCTGGACGAGTATGTAGCGACGCGCTACGGCAAGGTCTCCGAGCTGGCGAGTATTCAGTAACAGCGTTATCCCCATTGTCCAATTGCGGGATGTAAAAGGAAGTCATTCTGAGCGAAGCGAAGAATCCAGAAGGTAATGGTTATGGCAACCAGGCTCAGATTCTCTGGATTCCTCGTCACGCTTCGCGGAGCCTGCCCTGAGCGAAGCCGAAGAGTTCAGAATGACGCATCGTCGATGCCAGCAAAACATGAGTACAAAGTGTTCCTTGCGTCCTTCCTGCTGCTGATTGGCCTGGCTCCGCTGCCCTGTCTGGCTGCAAAGAGCAAGGGCAAGCGATGCATCACGCCCGATCAGGCATTGCAGCACGTCAACAAGGATGTCTGCGTTTCGGCGCACGTCTACACCGTGGTACATGCGGCGCAGGACACTCGTTTTCTGGACGTGTGCAGCCCGCAGACTTCGGATGCCGCCTGCCACTTTACCATTGTCAGCTTCCAGAAGGATCAAAAGGATGTCGGCAACCTTGCGCCGCTGGTGAATCAGAACATTCAGATTCGCGGCACGGTACGCAGCTTTGAAGGCCGTGCGGAAATTGTTCTGAATCGCAAGCAACAACTGCGCGGCGGCAAAGCGAAGTTTCGCGCCAACCCTCTGCTGATCCAGAGCTTCTCTGCGGAGCATGGCGGCAATGCCTTCAGCAACAAAAACGGCGTCAGCGGCCAGCGCGGCGTTCACTTCCATCACGGCACGCCTTGAGAAAACTCTGAATCCGCCGGGTGCCTCAGGGCCTGCCCTGAGCTTGTCGAAGGGTCTTGATTTTTAGACTTGGGAATTACATCGCCCACTCAAGCCAAAAGAAGGCTTGAATGGGGCACCTGTGATCTTTCAAGAGGTTGTCCATTCGAACTGAACCGGAGAAGCTGATTGTGACGAGCAATCTGTTTCAAAGGAGAAGATCGAATGGACATTCATAAGAATGCCCGACTTAGCTTT
>JAJZIJ010000030.1 GCA_021810625.1 Acidobacteriota bacterium | reverse complement strand
AACCAACTCAAAGCGCACTTGTCCGACTTCATCGCAGCCTACAACTTCGCCAAAAGACTCAAGACTCTCAAAGGACTCACGCCCTACGAATATCTCTGCAAACTCTGGACACTTACCCCAGACAGATTTACTCTCAACCCAATCCATCAAATACCGGGACTAAACACCTAGTCTGGGCCAGTCTCCTCCCATCAGCCGCTCCGGCCTCGGGGGGAATAACCTATTGAGCCACCACACCTAGGGGCGCCGTCCGTTTCGCGCAGGACTCGTTCGCAGAAAAATGCCGCCGAGGGATAAGGCCCACCGATCTTTTCTGACATCCCCCGATTATATCGCTGAAAGTTTCTTGCGATACTTGTGCAGTGTTTCCCTAAACAGCCTGCGGTTGAGGATCGGTTCGTCCTGCCTTTTTCGCCCGGCCACACATGCCATGCATACTATGCACCCGCGTTCGCATTGCGAATATCGCTGATATCGCCTTTGCCCTCTCCCTTTTCGATGCGCTCCTGGCACTCAATGCAGGAAGAAGTCCAAGGCAGCGCCTGTAGGCGCTTGCTGTCGATGGGAGAGGAACAGTGTAGGCAAAGACCAAAGCTGCCGTCGGCGATGCGCTGGAGCGCTTTGCGTACTTGGGACAATTGCACATGATGGCGGGTTCCCTGCGTAAAGAGCATCTCCTTCTGGTAGCTGAAGACCGCCTGATCCCCAATATCCTGTGCCTCCTCCGGCGCGCTTTCCAGCGCCTGCTTGACCGTATGGGTCAATCCCTGCTCCAACTCTCGCTGGCGCTGAAGCAGAGATGTTTCGTATTGGTTCCGGGCTTGCGGGGTTAATGTCATGCCTGCCTCGTTTGCGTTGTCCCAATTTTCCATTGTATTGTTTGTTGGACTTTCCACCGTCGTGCCTCATGGTTGGACGCGCATGGATGGAGAAAAGGTTGGCGTGGCGCGCGCGTTTGTTTCCGACAGGGCATTTGGCGGGGATATGCCAGAGGCGTAGTTAAGCCGGAGAATCCCACTTGCGGCGGGCCGTTGCGTGCAAGTAGGCTGGATGCATGTATGAAAACTTTAGCGTTATCGATCACTGGAGCGGCGAGAAGCTGCATTGCGTCTGGAAGGCCAACATTGTGGCTATCGCCACGCGCCATGCCGATGCCGTCGATGTCCGCTTCGATGTCCAGGGCCGCCAGGTGTGGATCGCCATGCCGCATCCGGCCTGGGTGGAGTTCAAAAAGCGCACCGGTCATGTAATTACAGATCGTCTGGCCGCGCAGATTGCCGGACATTATTTGAAGCAGGCCATTGAGAGCGGCTACGACAGCGGGCGCGAGATGTACACCATGACCGTCGAGGAGGTGCTTTCGCATCTGGAGACGGTGATGCAAGAGGCGCGGGACACGGCCAATCTGCCTGTACTGCCTGTGGCGGGCTGAGATGTTTCTGCGCAAGCTGCGAGTGCAGAAGATCGCCGCGCAGGAGCAGGCGATGGATTCTCCAGTTCAAGATTGCCCGATTCACTGGATCGACAATTTCGCCATGCGCAACTTTACCAACGATGCCATCTTGGACGACACGCTGCCCATCGCCGATGGCTGGATGGAAGCCGGAACCCGCGTGCCGCTGCCGCAACTCCGCGATGCGATGGAAGACTGGTTCCGTCGCAAAGGCTACCTGAAGCCGGAAGAGACGCTCGTCATCACGGAAATCCCAGGCGCGTAAAAAGGAAAACCCAAGGAACAGAAAAACCTCCGCCCCGTGTAACTCCACGGGCGCGAGTTCAATCGCCCCGACTTCGATTTATTTTTCGGGGTTGTCGAACTCCTCGCCCATCCATTGCTCAAAGGCGCGCAGATTTTGCGGGCGGCCCAGGAAATTTTTTACCATCTCCGCGCCCGGCTCGGAGCCGCCTGGCTCCAGAATCGTCTTGCGATATCGCATCGCCGTGGCCCCATCCAGCAGATTTTTCTGGTCGAACTGGTCGAAGAAGTCCAGCGCAATCACCTTGTCGAACAAGTAGGTGTAGTAATTCGACGAGTAGCCGGTCAGGTGCGTAAACGAAGCGTACATGCGGTTGCCATCAACCCAGGTGTAGGGGAGCGCGGCAGCGTAGTCGGCTCGCATCAGCGCGTCCAGGTCGATGCTGGCCGGAGGGCGGTCATGCAGGTCGAGCGCAAATCGCGTATAGAAAAGCTGCGTGCGCACCCAGTTACCCCGACCAAAGGCGCTGGCGCGGTTCATCCGCTCCACCAGCGCGGTGGGAATGGGTTCGCCAGTCTCGTAATGGCGCGCAAAGGTTTGCAGCAGCGCCGGATTGTGAAAAAACTCTTCGAGCATTTGGGAGGGCGCTTCGATAAAGTCGCCCTCGGTGGTGATGCCGCTGATGCCAGCCCATTGCTGCTGGCCGCCCAGAATGGCGTGCATCAGGTGGCCAAACTCGTGGAAAAAGGTGACCACGTCGGAGTATTGCATCAGGCCAGGATTGCCCGCCTCGCCGCCGGGAAAGTTGCAGATCAGCGCGGCTTCTGGAACCTGCTGGCCGCGAATGCCCGGCACCAGCGGGTAGGCGGAGAACCACTTGTCCTTGCCCTCGCGAGGGTGCATGTCCAGATAGAAGCGCCCAATCAACTTGCCCGGATGCTGGCCCTGCGGGCTGGGATCGTAGACATCCCAGGCGGTGACGGAGGGATCCCAGACGGCGGCGTGGAGCGCGGGGTGAAACTCGACATGGAAGAGTCGGGCGGCGGTGTCGAGCACGCCCTGCTGCACGCGGTCATAGGGGAAATAGGGCCGGACGGATTGCGAATCGAAATGGTAGACCTTTGCGCGGTACTGCTCGTACCAGTAGAGGGCGCTGTCGGCGGGGATGGCGGCCAGCCCCGGCTGTTGCTGCTTCGCAAAGGCGAGCACCTGCGCGGATTCCTTCATTGCGCCGGGTTTGGAGGCTGTGTCCAACTCGGCCAGAAAGCTGCGCACATTGGCGGCGGAGCCAATCATCTGGTCGGCGGTCGCCAGATCGGCCCAGGTGGAGAAGCCGAGCGTGGTGGCCAGTTCCTGCCGCGCAGCGAGCAAGTCAAGCAGGACTTGCTTGTTAGCCGGGAAGGCGCGGGTGTTGTAGGCCAGAAACATGCGATGGCGCAGGTCGGCGCTGTGGGCAAAGGTCATCACCGGCATGTAGTCGGGGTAGTCGGTGGTGAGTTGGATTGGGCCGCCATTGGCGGCGTGAGCGGCGGCAGCGGGCGCATGGCGGGCGAGGAAATCAGCAGGCAGGCCAGCGAGTTCGTCGGGCGTGGCCGTGACGGTGTTGACATGTTCCTGCACGTTGCGTCCAAAGGTCAGGCTGAGTTGCGTGATCCGCTCCTGCAACTGCTGGACGCGCTTGCGGGTGGCTTCATCCTTATCGACTCCAGCCAGCCGATACTCCAGCAGTGTGCGGCGGAGGTAGTATTGTGTGGCCGGATCGGATTTTGTTGCGTCGAGAGCGGCCAAAGCGCGATACACTTGCTGGTTTAGCGAGAGCGCAACGGTGGACTCGCTTACCTTCTGGATCAGGGTCTCGGCGGTGTCGCGCACGGCCTTGTTTGGGGAGACAGAGTACATCAATCCGGCCTCGGATCCGGCCAGACTCAGCTCGGCAACGGCGCGGTCGTAAGGTGCCAGTGTGTTGGCGATGGTGGGAGTCTCCCGATTGGCCAGCAATTGCTGAATGGCCTGTTGCTGGGAGTCCAGATGGCTGTGAACCCAGGCTTCCAGATGCGTCGGATGGTTGAGGCCAGCCCAGGCGTGGAGTGGGTCGGCTGCCGAAGCTACCGGACTGGGACCGGAGGGCAGCGAACCGGGGAGCAGAGAACCGGGAAGGACGGCGGCCAAGCCGAGCAGGCTGGGCCACGCGGTCAGGAGTAGGAGTTTGCCAAGCATGTGCGGTATCTCCATCGGGAATGGGGTGCGTCCCCGAAAAGAGCGGGGAAGGCACAGAGTATCATTGTTGATTGCTGCAACAACTTCCCCGGCAGGGAGGGGTCTTTTGTGCCGGGCGGGATGAAGTGAATATCCATCTTTTGGGACAGGAGGGACGATTTCCTTCATATTTCCAGGAAATTCACAGGGAAGGGGTTGCATCTGGAGCGCAGTCTAGGTAGGATTCCGCAATTGCGGTAAAGAAAATAAAAATAAAATGAAGAATGTAAGCACGCTGTATCCCATGCAGTATCTGCAATCCCGCCTGACGCGGGTTTGCGTGGCCATTATCGGAAATACCCCGCAGGAAATGATCGACCGGGCGGAAGAGGCGGTGCGCGAGAATACCTTTCTCGAATTTCGTCTGGATTACATTCCCAAGCCTCTGCTGGCGCTGCCGAAGCTGAAGCAATTTATGCGCGATCACCGTCAGGCTACGGCGATTGCCACCTGTCGCCGCGCCGCCAATGGTGGCAAATTTAAGGGCACGATTGCTGCCGAGATGGAGATTTTATCCAAGGCGGTGGCGGCGGGCTGCCAGATCGTGGATGTGGAGCTACAGACGGCGGAGTCGCTCAAGGCTGCGGGGATCAAGAAATTTCGAGCGCATGGCGCAGCGCTGGTGATCTCCTATCACGACTTTGCCG
The DNA here is from genome assembly GCA_021810625.1 of Acidobacteriota bacterium. GTDB lineage: Bacteria > Acidobacteriota > Terriglobia > Terriglobales > Acidobacteriaceae > JAJZIJ01. The sequence goes on along the minus strand of JAJZIJ010000030.1, from coordinate 27,529 downwards.
CGACCAAGGACTTGGAGAAGGTCTATCAGCGGATTCGGCCCTTTGAGCCGGAGTTCATCAAGGTTGTCCCGACGGCCAAGTGTCTGGCCGACAACGTGACCATGATGCGCTTTCTGGAAGAGAAGCGTGACGAGGCTCGCGTGGTGGGCATCTGCATGGGCGATTATGGCATTATCAGCCGCGTGCTGGGAGTGCGAGCGGGCAGCATCTTTACCTTTGCCGCAGCCACGGCGGGGGAAGAGACCGGGCCGGGCCAGATTGCCGCGCGCACATTGCTGGAGACCTATCGGCTGGATCAGGTGGATGCCGCCACTCGCGTCTACGGCGTGGCAGGCAATCCCATCCAACACTCGCTCTCGCCTGTCATGATGAACACCGCCTTTCGCCGGGAGACGGTGAATGCCGTATTTCTGGCGTTGCAGACCACAAAATTGAGCGATCTGCTGCTGCTGATTCGCAAAATTCCCGTGCATGGAGTAGCCGTCACCATGCCCTGGAAGCAGGAGATATTGAAGCATCTGGATCGTACCGATCCGCTCTCAGAGAAGATTGGCGCGTGCAACACTGTGGTTCGGGCGCAGGATGGCAAGCTGATTGGCTACAACACCGACGTTCAGGGCGTGGTGCGTCCACTGGAGCAGCGGTTGCCGCTGCGCAAGGCCAGGGTGCTGGTGCTGGGAGCCGGAGGCGCGGCCCGCGCGGCGGTCTTTGGATTGCGCGAGAAGGGCGCAGAAGTCTTTATTCTGAACCGTACGCCGCAGACGGCGCAAAAGCTGGCGCGGGAATCGGGAGCCAAGGCGATCCGGCGCGATCTGGTGGCCAAGAGCGCCTTTGACGTGATTGTCCATGCCACACCGACAGGCATGGCGGGCAACAAGCAGCGAACCATTCTGGAAGAAAAAGAATTGAATGCCAAGCTGGTCTTCGATCTGGTCTACAACCCTATCGAAACGCCGCTGTTGCAGATGGCGCGCAAGAAAGGCCTGCATGTGATTACCGGAGCGGAGATGTTCGTGCATCAGGGCGCGGAGCAGTTCCAGCTTTGGACGGGCAAGCCCGCGCCACGGGAAGAGATGTGGCGTGTTGTCACCCATGCCCTGCGGCAGCAGGCGAGCGAGAAATAGGAAAAATTCAGGATTGTCATGCGCCCGGAATTGGGTGGTGGCGCAGACTGAAAGGCCCATCCCTCAGGGGCTAAAGCCCCATTGGTTTGATTGTTGACATTACGGCGGGACTAAAGTCCCGCCCCTTCAAAACCAAGAGTCTCTCAGCAGCCGGGGACGCGGTTCCACTGCGTCTGCTTCGCCCGGAATGACAATTCTGGGTAGTGGCGCATTTTGAGTTTGCCTTGAAGGGGACGGGCTTCAGCCCGTCCGTCAAGTTCCGCAAAATCTGTGGGGCTTTAGCCCCTGAGGGAGCATTGTCAAACCACATTGCGACGCAGATTCTTCCATTCCACCTGTGTTGTGCGAGGGATTTTCTCATCCGGCGCTATTTTCTCCACATCTTCGCCTAAAAAATAGATAAAAAATTTTGTAAAATTTATACAAATTCGTGCTATAAACGATGCACGTCTTCTTGACAACCTCAAGACGGAGCCGGAAATTGCGGATTGTGTCTTTCTCTGTGCGCGTTTGCTATGTCTGTTGTGGCATCCGGTTCTGATGCTTTGGTGCGTTGCATTTTGATTCTGCGAGGGTTTCCTCTTATGTCCACATCAGTGTTCGTATCGCGCTTTCTGTCGCTTTCCTCTGTCGTCCGCAGCCGGAGTTTCCGCGCCTGCCGCGCAACCCTGTTGCTTCCAGCCGCATTTCTTGTGGCGCTAGCGATGCCGGCAGCACAGGCGCAGACTGCCACCTTCAACGGATATCAGACCACGCTGCCCGCGACTGGCTTGAACAATCCTGACGGCGTGGCGGTCAATGCCGGGGGAGATGTCTTCATCTCGGACTTCGTCAACAACCAGGTGGTGGAGCTAACGCCGGGCGGGACGCAGACGACAGTGACGATAAGCAATTCGTTGATGCCGACAACCAAATGCAACGGCAGCTCGCCCTCGCTCCTGTGTCAGCCCACAGGCTTGGCCGTGGATGGAAGCGGCAATCTCTACATTGCGGACAGCGGTAATAACCGCGTGGTGGAGGTGCCTGCGAGCTTGCTTGCGGGCGGCACTGGGACGGAGACTGTGGTGACCACAAACATCACGGGGCCGTCTGGCCTGCTCACTCCGAATGGCGTGGCGGTGGATCCCAATGGCAATATTTACATCGCGGACACCGGCAATAGCCGCGTGGTGGAGGTGCCTACAGGCGGCGCGGCGGATATCCTGGTGGGCAGCGGCTTTTCGGGCCCCTACGGCGTGGCGGTGGCATCAACATCGAGTGGGATGAACGTCTACGTCGCGGATACCGGCAATAGCAAAATAGTTGAAGATGCGGGCGTGACATCGACATTTGGCGGGACGCAGACGGTGGTGACCGTTCCTGTAGCCAACCCCCATGATGTGGCGGTGAATGTTGTCACGACGACGGGCGGCACGCAGGAAACATATCTCTACGTCGCGGACACAGGCAACAGCAAAGTGGAAGAGGTGCTGCCGAGCGGGACGGTGACGACACTGGGCACCGGCATGTCCAGTCCTGGTGGCGTGACGGTGGATGCCGCAGGAGACGTGTACATTGCAAACAGCGGCAACAAGCAGGCGGTGGAGATTTCCCAGAGCGTCAACTTTGGCCCGGAACCTGCGGGTAGCACGACCTCGACGCAAACGCTGACCTACACCTTTCAGACCACAGGCACGTTGAGTAGCGTGCTTGTGACGACGCGCGGACTGCCATCAACGAAGCCAGGGGCGGAGTTTTTCCCCGTGGCGGGGGGCAGCAATCCGTGTACGGCTGGCCAATCCTATGCTGCGGGGGATACCTGCACCCTTGGGGTGCAGTTCTCGCCCTTGCATCCGGGCACGCGACTGGGCGGCGTGCAGCTGATCAACTCCAGCGGAGCAGCGTTCGCCACAACGTACATCTGGGGCACGGGCACTGGCCCGTTGGGGTTCTTTTGGCCGGGGACGCAGTCCGTGGTGCCCATACAGAGCGGCTTTGTCCTGGGCTGTCCCAAGGGTCTGGCGGTGGATGGAGCAGGGAATCTTTACATAGGAAACAATGGAACGACAGTGACCGGTTGTCCCGCCGCTGCCGGAGCTGGCGCTCCCAGCGTGCTGCGGATCCCGCCGGGCGGGGGGACGCAGACAAACGTACCCGTGACCGGCGCCAACTTGGTTCAGCCCTACGGCTTGGATGTGGACGGAGTAGGGAATCTCTTCATTACGGATGACGGCGGCGGCCCCACCAACGCCGCTGGTTTTGTGATGGAGGTGCCTGCGAGTGTGATGAATGTTGGCGGCTCGACGTATGGCACCGGGACGGATGCGGTTCCGTACGCTCCCGGCGGCGCCGCTAGTCCCGACAACGCGAAGGTAAATGGCGCAGGGAATCTTTACATTGAGGAAGACAATAGCCAAGGGCACAATAACCCGTTCGTAAATGAGTACACGCTGATGCTGGGCGGGGATTGGGCATCTTCCGGCACATGGACACAGAGAACGGTGATTACCAACCTGTGTAATCCCGAAGGCCTGGCGGTGGATGGCGTGGGGGATGTGTACTACACGGACAACGGCTCCAGCCCCGAGGTGGTGGCAGAGATCCCGGCGGGCGGGGTAAGCAAGACGATACCGTCGTCCGGTCTGAGTCGCGTCAAGGGAGCGACCATAGATGCAGCAGGGGATATCTATCTCGCGAACACGAGTGGCACCCAAACATTGCTGATGATCACGCCAGGCGGAGTACAGACAGCGATTCCCATAGACACGGCTGCGCTTGGCGGCACGCCACTGGCTGGGCCTGTGCAGGTACTCTTCGATGGGAACTGCACGCTCTACGTCGCGGATACCGGCAACAACCGCGTAATCAAGATCAACGGATGTACGCAGTCGTTGACGTTCCCGACTACGGCTCAGGGGCAGAGTACCAACACAAGTACCCCCCCCAATCCGGTGACGTTTCTCAACATCGGCAATCAGCCGCTGGACTATACAGGGCTGAACATCACGACCAACTTTGACCTGAATGGCCCGGGGGGCACCTGTCTTACCAATGAGAGTAGTTGGGCTCCCAGCTCAAGCTGCGTCCTGAGTGTGGATTTTGCGCCCACCGTTGGCGGCCTGACCTATCCGCCACCGACGGGCACGGTGAACATCCCCGACAACAACCTGAATGTGGCAGGAACCACCCAGCAGGTGCAACTGAACGGCGATTCCACATGGTCAGTCCCGACGATAACCAGCATCAGCCCGTCGCAAGGCCCGCCTGCGGGGGGAACCTCCGTGGATATCGTGGGGACGAACTTTGACGGCGCGACATCGGTTATGTTCGGTGCCACTCCGGCGACCAGTTATACAATAAATTCGCCAACAGACATTACGGCGTACGCGCCGGCGGGCAGTGGCACGCAGCCCGTGACGGTGAAGACGCCGGGAGGCACCAGCAACAGCGAACCGTATACCTACGTTGTGGGGCCGTCGATCACCGGACTTAGCCCGAATAGTGCTCCGATGTGGGGCGGTGCCACTGTAACCATCCAGGGGACGGGCTTTGGCAGCAGTCCCACGGTCACGTTTAACGGTGTTACGGTTTCTGTCCTCTCCAGTAGCCCGACGAGCATCACGGTGTACGCGCCTGCGGGAACGGTCGGCTCGTCGGTGCCCGTGCAGGTGACGGTCGGAGGCGTCCCGAGCAATAAAGAAAATTTCGGCTACACCAATCCGATTACCGTGACCAGTGTCACTCCGTCGATTGGGCCTGCCGGAACCACGGGGATCATCATCAAGGGAACAGGCTTCACCGCCATAGCAAAATCCGGGTGTCCCAATCCCGGCGCGGTTCCTGACTTTGGCCCCGGCAACCCGGCGACCACCTTCACCGTTGTCTCGTCAACGGAAATCACGGCGACCTCGCCTCCGCACGCCAACGGTACGGTGGATGTCCAGGTAGCTGAGCCGGGTTGCCCCGGTGGCACCGCCATTTCTCCGATCAACGCCCCGGCGGATCAATATACCTATGGCACGCCGATCCCGACCACGACCGTGCTGACGGCAACTCCGTCCAGCACCGCGCCGTATGGCAGCAACGTGGCGCTGCAGGCGACGGTGAAGGTGACGAGCGGCAGCGGAACGCCCACGGGCACGGTGCAGTTCTACTCCAACACGGGAGCGCCCATCGGCTCTCCCCAGCCGATGACCAATGGCGTGGCGACCCTGAATACTTCCACGCTGTCGGTGGGTTCCTACAAGCTGACGGCCACCTACACGCCCACGGGCAATTACGCGGGATCGAACTCGGCATCCGTGCCGTACACGATCACGCCAACCTCGACCAACACCACGCTCTCGGCCTCTCCGAATCCCCAGACCTATGGCGCGCCGGTGACGCTGACGGCGACGGTAAGCAGCGCGTCGGGAACGCCGGGCGGGACGGTGCAGTTCTACAACGGTGGGGTGGCCATCGGCGGCCCGGTCGCGTTGAATGCGAGTGGCCAGGCGACCCTCCCCACCAGCGCGCTGCCTGCGGGCCACGACAGCCTGACGGTCAAGTACCCGGCCCAGGGCAACTACGGACCCTCATCGGGGGCCACGACGGAGAACATCACGCCCGCATCGACCACGACGACGGTGGCGGCAAATCCGACCAAAACCAGCGTGGGCAACAGCGTGACGCTGACCGCGACAGTGACCTCGAATGGCAATCCTGTGACCACCACGGGTACGGTCACGTTCTCCTGGAGTGGAGGAAGTTGCTCCGGTACGGTGAACGCTTCCACGGGCCAGGCGGCATGCAACACCACCACGCTGCCCGTTGGCACCGACACGATTACGGCCAGCTATGGAGCGACCGCAGACTATGGGACTTCCTCAGGAACAACGACGGTGACCATTACCGGGCCGCCCGCGACGACAACGTCAATCACCGCGCTTCCAACCAGCACCAGTTATGGAAGCAAAGTGACGCTGACATCGCAGGTGCTTGCGAACGGCGCAGGCGTGACCAGCGGCACGGTGATCTTCTCTGACAATGGATCCCCCATCAGCGGCAGTATTCCTGTGAGCTCCAGCGGCGTGGCGACCTTCTCCACCACATCGCTGCCGATGGGCACCAACAACGTGTCGGCCAGCTACGCAAGCAACAGCAGCTATACGGGTTCGACCTCGGCGACAACGCCGGTAACGATCACAGGCGCGCCGACCTTGACCTCGCTCAACGTGTATCCGCCCAACTCCAGCTATGGGCAGAATGTGACACTGACGGCGACGGTGACCTCGAATGGCAGCCCGGTAACCAGTGGAACCGTGAACTTCTACAACAATGGAACCCTTATTGGCACGGCGCCGGTGAATGGCAACGGAGTGGCGGTACTCAACACCACATCGCTGCCCGCTGGCAGCAACACCCTGACGGCCAGCTACCCGACCCAGGGGACATACATGGGATCCCCGCCCTCTCCGTCCTCGACTTCGACCGTCACGGGCTTGACGACGGCGACGACGCTCGTCGCCAATCCGACCAGTACGGTTTCCGGCGGCAATGTGACGCTGACGGCGACGGTGACTTCCAGCGGCAGCCCGGTGGCCAATGGTACAGTGACCTTCGACGATAACGGGACATACATCGGTAACGGCGTGTTAATCAACGGCGTGGCGAGCATGAACACCAACAATCTGCCGGTGGGCACGACGGACAACATTACAGCTACGTATGGAGCGCCCACTTCCGGAGCGGGCAGCAACTATGCGCCTTCGACCTCGCCGCAGGTGCCGGTGACCATCACGGCGACACCGTCGGGGCCGTACTTTACCCTCACCGCCACAACCCCACCCGCCACGGTGAACGTTGGGGCGCCGGGGCAGTCTGGAGCGACCACGCTGATCCTTACTCCGATGAACGGCTATCAAGGGTCGGTTGGCTTGAGCTGTCAAAACCTGCCGTGGGCTGCGGCCTGCTCCTTCACGCAGAGCGGGCAGGTGGCGGGTACCTGCGTGACGCTGGGTGGCAGTGGGGCGCAAAGCGTTCTACTGACCATCAACACCAATGTGGCGGAGGTGCAGGCCATGCCCAGGCCGTTCGGCTCACAACAAAGCCCGCTGAGTCCGATTCTTCCAGCGCTGGCCTTCTGGTGGCCGGGGAGCATGGCAGGGCTGGCAGCTTTCGGGCGCAAGCGGAATCTCTCGAAGGCGCGGCAGCGGATGTTGCAACTCTGCCTGCTGGTGCTGATGACGGGAGCGCTGGCGGCGGGCATCTCCGGCTGCGCCGGGGGCACCTACGGCATGATTACGCCTGCGGGCAAAACGAACACGACGGTGACAGCGGCTTCATGCGCGGGATCTCCATTCGCCCCGACCCAGACCTTGGGCCTCACGGTTAACGTGCAATAATTGGCAGTATTGCCGTAGAAGATGATCCCAGCCCCACGGCATCGGCGCATTGCGCCGATGCCGTGGGGCTTTTGCATGCGGGAGGGAATCTCCGCGCAAGCCGGCGTTTTGAAGGGAGCGCGGCTTCCGTCGTGAAGGAGACGCGGCTTTCATCGGCCCGTCCGGTATCCCAGCAAAATCAACACGAGACTCCAGCCCCTGAGGAGGTTGCCTCGCAATAAGGGATTGTTTCGAGATTCCCTGATGCGCGGTCTGATGCGTTGGGCTGCGGCGCTTATGCGCCGGGTCGCGGGCAGAGTTGCTGGCGCAACATTCCCGCCAGTTGCGCCACTTGTTGCAGCTTGGGCAGCAACGTGGAGGGAATCGACGGCTCCGAGAGCATCAACTGCGTCTGCAACAGCAGTCCGGTGAGTGTGGTGTTGATCTCTCCCCCGATGACATGGGTGGCCGCGCGCAGCGCCAGAGCCTGTTCGCGTTCCCGGCGCAGCAGGGCGGCGCGAATCTCGCGCAGCACGCGCCCGCAGCCGGAGATGGCCAGGTTGACCTGAATGGGAATCGCCAGGCCCGCCTGCTGCCAGAGCACGTCGGCCCCAGCCGGATCGGCTTCGATCTGGCTGTCATCCAGCACCACAACGGCATATTCGCGGCGGCGCAGCGCAGCCAGGGCGGCGCGTCCGCTGGAGGCCAGTTCCACGCCCAGCCCCAGTTGGCGGGTGATGGCGGCGGCACAGTTCTCCGCGCCCGGAATGTTGGTGACTAACAGCATATTTTGACTCATCGTGTCCTCCGTATTTTTCAAAGCCCATACTAGCTTCTAGCTACTAGCCATTCGCTTCTAGCTAACAGCTAGGAGCTAGCAGCTAAAAGCTAAAAGCAAAAAGCTGCTCTACTGTATTTCGATGTCGGCAATGCCATATTCCTTGAGTTTGCGATACAGCGTGGTCTTGCCGATGCCCAGCAGCTTGGCCGCCGTCAGCTTGTCGCCGTTGAGCTGGCGGATGGTATTCAGAATGGCCTGTTTCTCCATCTCGGCAATGGTCAGAACGCCGGGATCGGAGGCGGCCCGATCCATTTCTGCCTCCTGGGCCTCTTGTGCCGCCTGGGTCAGGCGCTGCGTCTGCGCGCGGTGCTCCTGCAATTGCGTCGGCAGGTCGCCCAAATGGAGCAGCGGGCCGGAGGAGAGCGCGCAGGCCCGCTCGATCATGTTTTCCAGTTCTCGAACATTGCCGGGCCAGTCGTAAGTATTCATGATCCGCAGAACGTCGTCGCTCAGCGTGTAGGCGCGGTGATTCTCCCGGCAGAGCCGGTCAAGAAAATGGGCGGCCAGAATGGGGATGTCCGAACGGCGGTCGCGCAGCGGCGGCAGCTTGACGTTGACGACATTCAGGCGGAAGTAGAGGTCTTTGCGGAAGCGGCCCTGCTCGACCATCGTGGGCAGGTCGCGGTTGGTGGCGGCCAGAATCCGCGCGCGAATGGGGACGCGCTGCGTGGAGCCGACCGGACGAATCTCTTTTTCCTGCAGGGCGCGCAGCAGCTTGGATTGCAGGTCGAGTGGCAGCTCGCCGATCTCATCGAGGAAGACGGTGCCGTCCTCGGCAGTGGCCAGCAGCCCGTCCTTGGATCGGTTCGCGCCGGTGAAGGCTCCCTTGACGTAGCCAAAGAGTTCGCTTTCAATCAGCGTGGGCACCAGCGATCCGCAATCGACAGGGATAAAGGGCTGGCTGGCATGAGGGCCGTTGTAGTGGATGGTGCGCGCCACCATCTCCTTGCCCGTTCCGCTCTCGCCCAGGATGAGCACCGGATGGGTGGTGTTGGCCACCTTGGACAGGATGCGGTACATCCGTTCCATCTCCGGGCTGCGGCCAATCAGGGTGCCAAAGCCATCCGGCGTGCGCAGTTTTTCGCGCAGGCGGCGGCTTTCCATGTCGAAGTGGCGGCGCTCGGCGCCACGCTCCAGCACCTCGCCCAGTTCGTCCAGCGTGAAGGGCTTGGTCAGATACTCGCTGGCTCCGCTGCGCATGGCTTCCACGGCGGAGGCGACGGTCGCGTAGGCCGTCATCACGATCACCACCGTCTCCGGATAGAGCGTGCGAATCTCCTCCAGCAAGGTCAGGCCGCCTCCGCCGGGCAGCTTTAGGTCGAGCAGGACGAGATCGGCCATGTGCGCCTCCAGAGCGGCGCGGGCCTCCGCCGTGCTGGAGGCCGTGTGAACGGCAAAGCCGTGGTTGTGGGCAATCTCGGCTGCCGCAGTGCGGATGGAGGTTTCATCATCGACCACCAGCAGATGCAGCATGCCGGAGCGGTCGGGAGCGGGGGATGGAAGCGAGTTGACAGGCATACTGAGTGTGGTGGTGCTTGTGCTGAGCATTGTACGCGGTTTCCTTTCCAGAAGATGCAAGGGACGTTCCAGGTGCGGCTGTGAAGGCGGAGCGGCACACGGGGTTTGGGGTTCGGAGGCGCGGCAGGCGCTTCGACCGCGTGAAGCCACGGGGGGCGCTGAGGTCAGGGGAGGCGCTGGCTTCGCGATGCAGCCAGGGATGCCCTCGGTCTCGGCAAGAGAAGTTTTTGGGGTGAACTCAACAGAAGAAATTGCAATTTTCCCAGCAGGGGAATCGACGGGAGCAAGAGACGCGGATGCTGCGGCGAGCAGAGAACTGACCAGGCTCTGGCCGCGGTCGATGGCTGCGGACAATTCCTGGAGCCAGGCGCGGCGTTCCTTGGCCACGGCCCCGGATTGCTCCAAAAGGTCGCAGTGGATGCGCAGGACGGTGAGCCAGTTGCGGGCATCATGCGCCAGATGCGAAGTCCGGCTTGAAGCCCGGCTCATAGAAGATGGGCGTGCGGACACAAGCTGCATGGCGGACGCGGACGGGCTTGGAGCGGCGGGAGCTGGAGAGACAGGAGCCAGCGCGAAGGGGGCGGCGGAAGGAACGACAGCGTTCTGTTTTTGCAACCGTTGCGTCTTTGGCATCGCGGACTCCTTTCTTTTAGCTACTAGCTATTAGCTCTTTTGTTCCAGGTTCGGACTTCATCCCAGTGCCACTCTGATATACACGTTGCGTGCCAAACCGGTACGGTTCCTCTAAGTGATAGATAAGACATTCAAACAGGCCAAAGATCGCGCTTTCGCGCCCTTCCTGCCCCTGTACCGCTTGTTTCATTTCGGAACTTTGGCGCGTCCCATGATCGCGGCCCCTCTCGAAACTTCCGTGGCATATCCCTGTGTGGACAAGGGGTTCCAAGCGATTCCCATATCGGAACCCTGCCGGGATGGAAATTCCCGTATCGGCGCTGCCTCGCGCGGTTCCTCTCCGCGCCTGCGGGTATCGCTCCATCCCGCCCAGGAAATTCCAAAGAATATTCCCGGTACAATCGAGGACATGGCCCCTTCTGCAACGACCTCCCCATACTTCCGCTCCGACAACCGGGCTGTGAACCAGATGCGTCCCGTGCGTTTAACCTGCGATTTTGTTGCCACCGCCGAAGGCTCTGTCCTGATTGAGGTGGGCAACACCCGCGTGCTCTGCAACGCGACGGTGGAACCGACGGTGCCCGGATGGATGCGCAATTCCGGGCGCGGCTGGGTGACAGCGGAGTATGGCATGTTGCCGCGCTCCACCCTGACGCGCACCGCGCGCGAGGCCGAGCGGGGGAAAATTGGCGGACGCACCCATGAAATCCAGCGATTGATTGGCCGCTCTCTGCGGGCCGCCGTGGATTTGAAGGCGCTCGGCGAGCGCAGCATTGTTCTGGATTGCGATGTGTTGCAGGCCGATGGGGGCACGCGCACCGCAGCCATTACCGGCGCGGCGGTGGCGCTGGCGCTGGCGCTCAACAAGCTGGTTGCCGCTGGCACGCTGCCTGCATCCCCCATGCGCCAGATGGTTGCGGCCACCAGCGTGGGGGTGGTTGAGGATACGGTGCTGCTGGATCTGGCGTATGAAGAGGACGCGCGCGCCGAGGTGGACATGAATCTGGTGATGACCGCCGATGGCGGCCTGGTGGAGATACAGGCGACGGCGGAGCGGCAGACCTTCTCTGCTGTGCGACTGCGCGAGATGATGCATGTTGCGGAACTCGGCATGGAGATGTTGTTCCGTGTGCAAAAAAATGCATTGGGTGGCTAGAGTTTCGCTGTCAAATCCTGGCCACAGACCCCCGGCCATGAACGGTGCGCGCAACGGGCGGCTACTTCGCCGCTTCGCTGATCGCCGTGGACGGGTGCGCGTATCGCCACGGATCCGGCGAAACTCTGACCCAGCTCTCCGCGTGGGCAACCGCCTCTTTCTGCGGAACGGCTGCGCGTGGAGATGTCCTTTCTTCCGCAAGGCTTTGGGCGCGGGCGTGCAACAGCAGCAGCGCCAGCAGCAGCCCGCAAATGGAACCGCAGATGGAACCAAGGAAAAACCCGGCAAACAAATACGAGGTGTGCATGTGCTCTCTCCGAAATTGTGGGTAACTCCTTCTGACATTACTCAGGTCATTCGATGTTTGTGTCGGCTATCGCCGGAATGTCGTCTATAGGCGGTATTGTGCCGAGATGGGACTCCGATATCGCTTTTAGGCAGAATGTTGTTCGCGGATGATCAAAAATTTATGTCCAATGGATATAGACATGTAAGAGGGAGGTTTCAGATGCAGCCGATGCGACGAGAACAGAAGCTTCTAAATGTCGCTTGAACGGGATGGAATTTCTGAGAAGTTACTTATGTCAGTACCCAAAATTCTGCCACAGGCATGCACGTTGTCCCGGCGCAACGGATTCCGTTGGTAACGCAGTTGACGGGTTCCAGTAACACAGAGGTGAATTGAAATGAGACAGGTTTCCCCCATATGCGATACGTCCCCTTCGGCTGGATATGCCGTTCCTCGTCAGCCCGCCGTCGGCGTTACGCAGCGTTTTGGCAGCAAACTGCGCTTCCTGCGGAAATCGAAGAGCATGACCCAGTTGCAGATGGCCATCTATCTGGGGATTGATCGTAGCTACATCAGTGATCTGGAGCGGGGGCGCAAGTCTATCTCTCTGCCCATGATGGAAGTGGTCGCGCTGGGGTTTGGCCTGAGCCTCTCTGACCTGCTGCGCGATATTTGACCCTGTCGCGCTCTCCCTGTCGTGCTCTCTCGGATTTGTATTCGGAATGCCGCATCCCGGACGGGATGGGCGATGTCCCCTACGCATGAAAGCCATTTTGATTCGAGATGGAAGCCCATCTTCTTCCCATCCAGCCCTGATGGTTCACTCCAGAGTTTCCCCCGTGTCTCTCCACGCCCCGCAACGCTCATATACACTGGTTGTAGCTCGACATGCGGGGATGTTTCCCTGCTCGTCGCATGGATCGCGCATCAGGGATCGCGTATTTGGACGCGCATCAATGTACCGCACATCAAAAACAGGAGTGCATTTGTATGAAACTTACCCCCGGCAAACTTGCTGGAATGAAGATGGTTTCCGATGAACGCGGCGTGATCGCCGCCGCTGCTATGGATCAGCGGGGTTCCCTGCAGAAGTCCCTGGCAAAAGAAAAAGGCGTGGCCAGTGTACCGGCCAGCGCTTTGGAGGAGTTTAAGACGCTGGTGACCGAGGTGTTGACCCGCCATGCGTCGGCGATTTTGCTGGACCCGGAGTTTGGTCTTCCTGCCAGCAAGAAGCGCAATGGCAAGGGTCTGCTGCTGGCCTACGAGAAGACGGGCTACGATGCCACCACGCCGGGCCGTCTGCCGGATTTGCTCGATTACTGGTCGGTGCGTCGCCTCAAAGAGGCCGGGGCCGACTGCATCAAGGTTTTGCTGTATTACACGCCCTTCGAGAAGAAGTCCATCAACGACCACAAGCAGGCTTGCATGGAGCGCATTGGCGACGAGTGTCGCGCCCTGGACATCCCGTTTTTTCTGGAGTTCATCGGCTACGACGTGGATGGCGGCGATGAGAAGAGTCTGGCCTATGCCAAAAAGAAGCCGGAGATTGTGGCGGGCGCGATGGCCGAGTTTGGCAAGGAGAGATATGGCGTGGACGTGCTGAAGGTGGAGGTTCCAATCCAGATGGAATTTGTCGCTGGCACCAAGGCATTCAAAGGCGAGGCCGCCTACACGCGACAGGAGGCGTTGCAGCACTTCCGCAATGCAGCCGCAGTTACGCAGAAGCCGTTCATCTATCTTTCGGCGGGTGTCAGCAACGCAGTCTTTACCGAGACGCTGGAACTGGCTGGCGAAAGCGGAACCCAGTTTAGCGGCGTTCTGTGTGGTCGCGCCACATGGAAGGATGGCATCGCCATCTACGCCAAACAGGGAGCCGCAGCCTTTGAGGCATGGTTGAACGATCAAGGCATCAAGAACATTGCCAACGTAAATGCATCGCTGAAGCCGGCGACACCGTGGTTCGCTCGCTATGGGGCGACAAGTGCTGCGGCTTTGGCGTAACATTCACGCATAGACAGTGCTGACGACCCGGGGTACGGGCGATCAGCAGGCATGGGAGAAATTACAAGCGGGTGCTGCGTTTGACGTGGCACCCGTTTTTTTCTACAGATTCATGCGCGTGATTCTTATCCCGTCATTACCGTTCGCCGCTGCGGTCTTGACTTCAACGGCCACTCTTCCTAGTATCCGAAAATAAGAGCGGTTGGCTGGCGACGATGCAACAGCGCATGGATCGTCGCGCCCACGGCTCCGAGCGGGGACACAATATATGGCAGCGAAGTCAACTCCAGATGAGAGAGGACGTTCTTCCACCGCAGATCGCGTCAGTCCGCGGGAGCGACTGGTGTTGACCACCGTGGTCGAAAACTACATTGCCACCGGAGAGCCGGTTGCCTCGCAGTCCATCGCGCGCCAGCAGAACCGGGAGGGCATGAGTCCGGCGACGGTGCGCAATGTGATGGTCGAACTCTCCGATGCCGGATATCTTGAGCAGCCACACACCTCCGCTGGAAGAATCCCGACGCCGCGAGCCTTTCGCTATTATGTGGAGCAGCTTTTGCGTCGCGGCATGGCCTCTGGCGATCTGCTGCCGACGCTCGCGCAGGAGCAGATTGACGAGTCCCTGAGCGGTGTGATGAGCGCGGAGCAGTTTCTCTCGCGCACCTCGCATATTCTGGCGCTGCTTTCGGGAGGAGTGGGCGTGGCCCTGACTCGAACCTCGGCCTCTGCCGAGCGGGATTTGCTGGAGCATGTCCACTTTACGCGGCTGGCCCGCGCCAAGGTGCTGGCCGTTGTGGTGACCACCGTGGGCCAGGTGCGGGATCGCGTGCTGGCGCTTGACCACGATTTGACCTCCAGGGAACTGGAGGCTGCCGCGCAGTATCTGAACCAGAACTTCCATGCCTGGAGCATGGAGCGCATCCGCGTGGAGCTGGGCCTGCGCATGGAGCAGGATCGCAGCGAGTATAACCGCTGGCTGCGTTCGCTGGAGTATCTCTGTCGCAAGGGCGCGCTTGATCTTGCGATGCAGGAGGAATCGGTTTTTGTCGATGGAGCATCCAATCTAATCGCCAGCGAAGCGGATCGGGAGCGCTTGCGGCAAATTCTGGCTGCGCTCGAAGAGAAGCAGCGCGTCATTGATCTGCTCCATGCGTATGTGGACGATCATCAGAATTCAGTCTGCGTCGTGGTGGGTTTGGAAGAGGCCATGCCAGAGATGCAGAATCTGGCTCTGATTGCGGCTCCGGCGCGTTGGGGCGGGGATTGCCTGGGCACGGTGGCCGTGATCGGCCCGACGCGGATGCAGTATGAAAACGCGATTGGCGGTGTCACCTACGTGGCTTCGCTCTTTGAGCGAATGCAAAAAGCATTCTGAACGGCGCAGTTTCCCGCTCTTCATACTGACTGGGTACAATCAAGACATGGGTCGAAAGAGCAGCCGCATGGTTTCTGCGGCGATTTTTTTCAGGGTCAATGACCAGAATTTTGCGGTATCGAAAAACTTAAATTGAAAAACTTAAACCTATGATGCGTTCGTCCACAAAATCGCATGAATCGTCGGTTGCGGCGGATCCCGCGCCTGCTTCCGCCGAAGAGCGCGCCGTTTCCAGCGCGGTAGCGGAAAACGAGGACTCCCCAACGTCTTCCTCCACGCAGGCGGCCAGTGAAATCTCCGCGCTGCGCGAGGAGCGTGATTTGCTGAAGGCGGAGCGCGATCAATTTCTGGATCGGCTGGCGCGTTTGCAGGCCGAGTTCGACAACGCGCGCAAGCGCGAAGCGCGGGAGCGGGTGGAGTTTCGCGATTACGCTCTGGTCAATGCCGTGGAGCAGTTTTTGCCCGTGCTGGACAACTTCCATCTGGCGTTACAGGCCGATGGCTCGGTGGAGCAGTTGCGCTCTGGCATTGAGCTGATCGTGCGTCAGATGGAGGAGATTCTCCGCTCGCTCGGCGTGCAGGCAGTCGTCACCAAAGATGCCATTTTCGATCCGCGTGTGCATGAGGCGCTGGAGATGGTGGAGCGCTCGGATTTGCCCGACCATCAGGTGATGGAAGAGGTGCGTCGCGGCTACACGCTGCGCGAGCGTTTGCTGCGTCCGGCGCTGGTGCGCGTGGTCAGCAATCCGAGGCAGCATCAGGCATGAGTCGATCCACACGCGGGAACAAAGCCGATTATTACGAGGTTCTGGGTGTCGAAAAGGGTGCCTCCGAGCAGGAGCTGAAGAGCGCCTATCGCAAGCTCGCCATGCAGCATCATCCAGACCGCAACCCGGACAATCCCGAAGCCGAGGAAAAGTTCAAGCTGGCCAGCGAGGCATATCAGGTGCTCTCTGACCCGGAGAAACGCGCCGCGTATGACCGTTACGGCCATGCCGGATTGAATGGCGCGGGCGGCTTTGATCCTTCCGGATTTGCCGGACAGGATATCAGCGACATCTTCGGCGACATCTTTGGCGAGATGTTCAACATGGGAGGAAGTCGCGGCGGCTCGCGCGCGCAAAAGGGTCGAGACCTGCGCTTCGATCTTTCGCTTACCTTTGAGGAATCCGTCTTTGGCAAGCAGGCGGAAATCAAGATTCGTCGCATGGAACCCTGCGCCACCTGCCACGGCAGCGGCGCTGCTGCCGGACGTGGCCCCACCGCTTGCGCTCAGTGCGGCGGGCGCGGACAGGTTCGGTATCAGCAGGGATTTTTTTCCGTGGCTCGTACCTGCGGCGCCTGCGGCGGAACGGGCAGTATCATCGCCGAGCCATGCCGGGATTGCCGTGGGGATGGACGTCAGAGCAAAGAGCGCGCCATTCCTGTCACCGTTCCTGCGGGCATTGAAGATGGGATGCGCATCCGCTATCAGGGAGAGGGCGATGCGGGGCGCTTTGGCGGGCCGTCAGGTGATCTCTACGTGGTCATCTCCGTGCAGGCGCATCCGTTCTTTGAGCGGGAGGGCAACGACCTGCATTACGTGCTGCCAATCTCCTTTCCGCAGGCGGCGCTGGGCGCGGAACTCACCATCCCCACGCTGGAAGGCGAAACCAAGCTGAAGATTCCCGAAGGCACCCAGAGTGGCAGACAGTTTCGTATGAGAAGCAAAGGCGTGCCCGCGCTCAACAATCACGGTCGCGGCGATTTGGTTGTGCAGGTGGTCGTGCAGGTTCCAACCCGGATGAACAAGATGCAAAAGGAGTTGATGCGTCAACTCAGCGAGACGATTACGGTGGAGAACACGCCCTCCTCGCGCACCATTTTTCGTCGCATGAAGGACATCTTCAGTTAACGAATTTCCGAATCAGACTTTTGCGTGAGGCCGTATTTTCTCAGGGGCTGGAGCCTCGTCCCTTTCACAATTGCAGATGCGCCTCTTCCAGCCAGGCCGCCAGAATACTGGCTGTGGCAATGGCCGCTGTCTCGGCGCGCAAAATGCGCGGCCCCAGGCTGACCGGACGCCATTGCTGCCGGGCGAACCACTGCATCTCCGGCTCCGTCCATCCCCCCACCGGGCCAATCGCCATGTGAACGGCGGAAAGCGCAGCGCGCGTTTCCATATTGTTTGTGAGCGCAGCCCACAGCGTCGTTTCCTCTTCCACTTCGGAGAGCAACAGGTTCCACGCGCCTTGCGTCGGCAGGTTCATCTTCTCCAGCGCGACCGGATCGGCAATGGCAGGCACGTCCGTGCGCCGGGATTGCTGCGCGGCCTCGCGCGCAATGCGTCGCCAGCGCTCTACGCGAGCCTCGGCTGCCTGGGCCAGATGTTTCTCCGTTCGCCGCGCAATCACCGGAACAATCGTGGCGATGCCCAATTCCGTCAGTTTCTCGATGGCCCACTCGTAGCGGTCGAACTTGAAAATACTCAGCGCGCAGGTGAGCGGAAGCGAGGCCGCGCTTTCGATGGCCTCCCACAGTTGGAAGAGTACGGTGTTTGGATGGATGGCTTCCACCGTGCCGCGCCGCACCACGCCGCCTGCGACAATATCGAACTCCTGGCCAACGCGGGCGCGCAAAACTCGCGCCAGATGTTCGGCTTGCGCGCCCGTCAGCGTGGCGGAGGTTTCATCCCATTGGTCGGCGATCCAGCGGCGGCGTGTCATGGTTCTCTCGTGCAGGTCTCTCTTGCAGCCTAGCAGACATCCATCGGGCACAAAAAGATTCGGGGGATGCTTATGCATCCCCCGAATCTTTTGCCTGTTGGGTTGAACTACTTCTTTTTCTTTGCAGTTTTCTTGGCTGCCTTTTTCGGTGCCTTCTTGGCTGCTTTCTTGGTTGCCATGGTGTCTATTCTCCCTTTTCGATGTGACATCGAGTCTGCAATATAAATATTGCAGTTACACGAAGGTATAGATTCACAAAAAATCAATGTCAAGAAAAAAATGATGTTTTTTGCATATTTTTTTTGACGCTCATGTTCTCACGTTGCGATTTTTTCTGTCGATACATCCGATCCAACGCTGCAACGAGTCTCCATTCGCAGGAAAATCCACGAGAAAATTACGCGCAACACGCGGCGGGAATGCCTGCAAGTCCACGGGTGTCGAATGTAGGGATGCAGCGAAAACATGCATGGAATAAGGGGATAAAGCATTGAATGAAAAATATGTTTTGACATTGTTCCCTTCGTCCAGGGCAGGAGTGTCGCTGCGCCGTATATTTTTTTCGTTACCCTGAAACGCATGGAGGCGCCTGCATGGGCGAGGTCGGGATCGTTTCCGCAGCTCAAACCCCGGTAGAAAATTTTTTGGTTCCTTGGAAGAATTTTTCGCGCCGCCGCCCGGCGCGATGGGGGCGCGGGCCATTCAATCCGGCAATGCGGAGATCGTCATCGCGGGTGAAATGGAGTTGATGTGCAACGCGCCCGATCTGCTGCCGCAGGCGCGCAACGATTCCAAAAACGGTTCCAGGTCTGGTCGCGGGGAGCCTTTTCCGAATGGTTATGTCCACAGGGAATCAACCTTGATGACCCAATCAAGCGCTACTCGAAAAGAGCCGACTGTGCAGGAATATCTTCAGGCTCACGAAAGTTACTCAAGCCAACACCAACCAGGCGAAAGCGCTGCTGGGAACCGAGGCCAACTCGCTCGCGCAGCAGGAGCGCGATGCTGGTCAATTCCTCGCTCGACGCAGGTGGCAAGCTGGGCGAATGGCTCCGCGTAAGCATCTTGAAGGCATCCGTCTTCAGCTTCAGCACCACGGTGCGGGCGATCCGCGATTCCTTGCGCGAGGCCGCCCAAACCTTTTCTGCCAGATTGCGAATTATCGGCTCCATTTCTGCCAGCAGCATGTCGCGCTCAAATGTGTCCTCGGCGGAGATCGACTGCGTCGGTCGGTTTTGGATGACTGCGTTGTTGTCGATGCCGCGAGCAAGTTCATATAGGCGAAAACCATAACGCCCAAAGTGGCTTTCGAGTGTGGGCATGTCCAAAGCGAGCAAGTTCTCGACCGTCTGGATGCCCAGCTTCTCCAGCTTCCCTGCTGTCACGTTGCCGACACCAGGTAAACGCTCCACGGGCAGGGGCGGCAGAAATGTATCCACCTCTTCAGGCTGGATGACAAAAAGTCCGTCGGGCTTGCGCCAGTCCGAGGCAATCTTCGCCAGAAATTTATTGGGCGCGACGCCTGCCGAAGCGGTCAGATGCAACTCCTCGCGAATCTGCTGGCGAATGGCGCGGGCCACGCGCGTTGCGGTCGGCAAGCCAGTCTTGTTCTCGGTCACGTCGAGATACGCCTCGTCCAGCGACAGCGGCTCGACTAAATCTGTGTGCTGTTGGAATATCTCTCGCACGCTGCGCGAAACGGCTCGGTAGCGCGAAAAATCTGGAGGCACGAAGATCGCATCCGGGCACAGCCTCTCTGCGCGTGTCGCAGGCATGGCCGAGCGCACGCCGAAGCGCCGGGCTTCATACGAAGCAGCACAGACGACCGAACGATTGCCCCGCCAGGCGACAATGACTGGCTTGCCGCGCAGTTGCGGATCATCTCGCTGTTCGACGGAAGCATAAAATGCGTCCATATCGATATGGACGATCTTGCGAACGCTCATCTGGCAACTATAGTATTCCTGGATTCGAGATGCCGGTTTCCCTGGGCGGTGTACTTGCGCAGCATCTTATAATGAAGTGTCATTGTTTTGAGGATGCACGTTGCGCTCAAACGGCGAACGATACACGGTAAGGAGAGAGAAATGCTGAAGAAAATCTGTCTGGCAGCCATTCTTGCGGCAGCCATTCCCGGATGGGCGCAACCGAAGGCGAAAATCCACGGTCACGTTCAGGATCCGCTGTCCATGCCCGTTGCCAATGCCAAGATCCTTGTGGCAAACGCGACCAATGAGGTGAAGTATACCTTCACCACCGACGCCAACGGCAACTATACGGGAGAGGTTGCCCCTGGCACCTACACCATCATGTTGCAGCAGATGCCGAATGCCACAAACGCAGCCGCCTCCAAGGCATCGGTGGGAAACATCCCTAACGTCATCGACATGCAGCGCAACGTTCACTTTGCAGAGGCAACAGACACTCCCGTGGATTTCGATCTCTCGCGCAAGGCATTCCTGGATAAGTTGTCGCCAGCAGCGCGCAAGGCAGTGGCGGATGCTATGGCCAAAAACGCGGCCATCATAAAGGAAAACGCACAGATCAAGAACGTCAATGGCTTGATCCTCCAGGCTCGCGCCGCGCGGCAGGCAGGCAATGTCGATCAGGCCATCACTCTCGACCAGCAGGCCACCCAGATCAAGCCGGATTCAGGTCTCCTGTGGTACGAACTGGGCGACAGCGATCTGGCGGCCAAGAAGTATGCTGATGCCGTTACCAACTACCAGAAGGCTCTTGGTTTGTTACAGGCAGATAAGAATTCCACGCCGGAGATCATTGCCTCCGCAGACAACAATCTGGGCGAGGCCTATGCAAAATCCGGCAAGAACGACCTGTCCGTAGCGGCCTATGAAGCAGCAGTCAAGGCACAGCCCACCAATGCCGCCATGTACTATGGCAATGAGGCTGTTGTTCTCTATCAAGCTGGCCAGAGCGATGCTGCTGGTGCCGCAGCCGACAAGGCGATTGCTGCTGATCCCACCAAGCCGATGCCCTATTACATCAAGGGCCAAAGCCTGGTGCAGAAGGCCACCGTCGATCCGAAGACGCAGAAGATCGTTCTTCCACCGGGCTGCGCTGATGCCTATCGGAAATTTCTGGAGCTTGCGCCCAATAGCCCACTGGCCAACGATGTCCGCAGCGTTCTGGATGCAGCCGGAGAGACCGTCCACACAACGTACAAAAAAGGCGGTCATTGATTGGCTGTATGATTCCCGCAGTACGCGCAACCGCGGCCTCTGATTCCACGCAGAGGCCGTTTCCTTTGCGCGAGAAAGGCATCGCCCTCGCATGAATGCCACGAACCGAAACTCCGCCGCCAGTCCATCGCTTTCTTCTGCGTCTTCCACAGCGCTTTCCTTTGCGCAGGCGCTGGCCGCTGTGATGGCGCAGTCGTCTCTCGTGTTGCAACAGCCCTCGCCTACATCGGGGATGGTCTCGCTTGCCGCCGCGCTGGGTCGCGTGCTGGCCGCGCCTATTCTCGCGGATCGGGATCAGCCGCCCTTTGATCGCGCCACACGCGATGGCTACGCCGTGCGCGCTGAGGATTTGCAGGGCGCAGAGGTTGGCTCTCCGCTTCGCATCGTTGGGCAAGTTCGCGCCGGGGAGGCATGGCCTGCCCATCGTTCCGCGCTCGTCGCCGGGGAGGCCGTCGAGATTATGACCGGAGCGCCACTGCCTCCGGGAGCCAATGCGGTTCTGATGGTCGAACATGCGGAAGAGATTGCTGGCACGTCTGCCGACAGCGCAAGCCTTCGCCCCGCTGCGGGCCGCACATTGCTCCCCGGAGCCAACGTCGTACCCCGCGCCGGCGAGGCGCGTCGGGGCGATGCTTTGGTTGCATCCGGCACGCGCCTTGGCGCTCCGCACATCGCCGTTGCCGCCAGTTGCGGACTCAGCAGCCTGCCCGTGTATGCGCGACCCAGAGTCGCCATCCTCGCCACTGGCGATGAACTCGTCGAACCCGACTTCGAACCTGGAGCCTCGTCCGCGCCCATTGCCACGCATCAAATCTACAACTCCAACAGTCATTCCACTGCCGCGCTCGTTGCTCAGGCCGGAGCTATTCCACTCCGCCTGCCCATTGCGCGCGACCAGCGGGAGTCTCTCATCGGCGGCATTCGCGCTGCGCTTCATCCCAATCTGAGCGCCGATCTGCTCCTGCTCTCTGGAGGCGTGTCGATGGGGAAATATGATCTTGTCAAAGAAGTTCTCGCCAATCTGGGCGCGGAGTTTTTCTTCACGGAGGTACGCATTCAGCCCGGCAAGCCGCTCGTCTTTGGTCGCATCCCCGCCAGAGATGACTATCCGGCGCGCTATTTCTTTGGCCTGCCGGGAAATCCTCTTTCGACAATGGTGACGTTTGCCCTCTTCGCGTATCCACTGCTCATGGCTCTGGCGGGTGAGCGGGAAGGGCAGCCGTTCTTCGCGATGGCGCGGCTCACGGAGGAGGTTCGTCACGCGGCGGGCCTGACGCGCTTTCTGCCCGCATGGTTGGATCGCGCGCCGAAACACGCGCCCGGATTTTCCCAAGAGAACGCGCAATTTGCCGAGCCAACCGTCATGCCGATTTCCTGGCATGGCTCTGGAGATTTGGCCGCCAACGCCCGCGCCAATTGCTATCTGGTCGCGCCGGAGGATCAGCCTGTACTCTCCGCCGGAAGTTACGTCCGCATCCTGCTGCGCTAGTTGTTTAGTCCCGGTATTTGATGGATTGGGTTGAGAGTGCGGGGTGGACGATCCAGGTTGGTGGACGGTTGGCGTACCAAAACCAGTTCGGTTAAAGGTAAGCCAGCGTTGTGAGGACGACAATCAGCAGAGAGGCAGCAAGGAAAACTATTTTGATCTCGTTGATTATTCCAAAATTGCACTGGAAAACTGGTCGATTTTTGAACCGATTCTTGCTTACGGAAAATCTGGAAATAAAGCGGCACGGTTAGCTTGGTTAAACTTTGTCAATGAAAAGCGCAACATCGTTTCCCACGTTTCCTCTGGAATTAATCTCAGCCGGGAAGAACTGGATCAACTTGAAGAATATGACAGATGGTTCGAGAACCACAATGTTCCGGTTTCCGAGAAATTATCGGATACTGGCAACGATGAATAGCCCTTCATTCAGGCATTGAGAGGTCGAGCGCATAGCGGGCGTGTTTGCGCTCGCCGGTGCGGATGAGAGCGCCCTTTTCTGTCAGGTCAGCCAAGTCGCGAGTGGTTGTAGCCGGAGAAGCTCCAGTGATGGTGCTGTAGTTGCCCGCGCTCAAGCCGCCCTTGAAACCATCGGTGCCCTCCTTGAGCATGCGCAGGAG
This sequence comes from Acidobacteriota bacterium, assembly GCA_021810625.1. GTDB lineage: Bacteria > Acidobacteriota > Terriglobia > Terriglobales > Acidobacteriaceae > JAJZIJ01. The sequence goes on along the minus strand of JAJZIJ010000030.1, from coordinate 4,240 downwards.
CGCTTTCTCTTGCCGATTATTGATCTGACCGCGCAGCCGATCCAGCAGCTTTGTCTTGGCGATGAGAAACTCCACCTGTGCCAGCGTCCGGCGTTGCGCTTCGAGAGCAATCGCAGCAAACCAAGTCAGCCACGCCGTAATCTCATTCTGCTTATTGGCATTTTCCAAAGCGTCGTAATAGCTCTTCTGATGCGCGAGGATTGTGGTGGCTAAAGCAATGAGGATCGGCTGACCAAAGCTCTGCGCTATCGCTTTTTCCGCAATGGCGCGCCCGATGCGACCGTTGCCATCCTCGAATGGATGAATCGACTCGAAATACAAATGCGCCATGCCTGCACGCGTAATGGCGGGCAGAGGGTCTGCGCCGCGTGGCCCGGTTCGATTGAACCACGCGATAAAACGCTTCATTTCCGCAGGAACTTGTTTTGAAGGCGGAGCCTCGAAATGTATCCTCGGATCGCCCATCTTCCCGGAAACAACCTGCATGGGTTCCCGGCTGGCGCGATACCTTCCGATGTCCGCCAGATCTTGCCTGCCGAGGGTCATCCTGCAATGCCAGGAGAACAGCATCCTGCCAGAAAGAGGCGCGGGGAATGTCCGGTAGAGATCGACCATCATCTCCGCGATGCCCTGCTCGGCAGGCGTGACGCGGCGTGGATCGAATGCCAGCCCCAACTGCCGCTGAATGGAGGACTGCACGCTGGCCCGATTGAGGATTTCGCCCTCAATCTCCGAAGTTGTCAGCGCTTCTCCACTGATCGCCTCGACGATCAGTTGGTCGCGCGCGGCCCCGTTCAAGTGCTTCACCGTGCCCAGAGCAACGCCCGCGCCAAGCAGAAATTGCTCTTCCGCATGGGCGAGCCGGGAGCGCTCCCATTGAAAATTCGGCCAATCCGGCTTTTGCCAATTCCAGGTCATGAGCGATACGCCTACATCCTATCGCTCATTATATGCAGAAAAATGAGCGATAGATGACATCTCTATCGCTCATTTTTTTGCCATTCGCACAAAGAACCTACTTCTTGCCAGCTTTGACGACCTCTTGGGCGGTGGCGGCGCCGTTGGTGGGGACGGCGGGAATTTCGACATCGCCCTTGCCGGCGATGCCGAGTTTCTGGCGCAACTGGCTCTCCACGCGGGCGAAGGTCTCCCTGTTGTCCTTGAAGTGCTGGCGGACATTCTCGCGGCCCTGGCCGATGCGCTCGCCGCTGAAGCTGTACCACGCGCCGGATTTTTCGACGATATTGTGCAGCACGGCCAGGTCGAGCACATCGCCCTCGCGGGAGATGCCCTCGCCGTAGAGGATGTCAAACTCCGCCTCGCGGAAGGGCGCAGCGACCTTGTTCTTGACGATCTTCACCTTGGTGCGCGAGCCGACGACAGTATCGCCTTCCTTGACGGCACCGATGCGGCGAATATCCACGCGCACGGAGGCGTAAAACTTGAGCGCGCGACCTCCGGTGGTGGTTTCCGGGTTGCCAAACATCACGCCAATCTTCTCGCGAATCTGGTTGATGAAGATCAGGCTGGTACGGGATTTCGAGACCGTTCCGGTCAGCTTGCGGAGCGCCTGCGACATCAGGCGCGCTTGCAGGCCCATGTGCGAATCGCCCATCTCGCCGTCGAGTTCCGCCTTCGGCACCAGCGCGGCGACCGAATCAACGACCAGAACGTCAATGGCGCCCGAACGCACCAGCGCCTCGGTAATCTCCAATGCCTGCTCGCCGTAATCTGGCTGCGAGATCAGCAGGTTGTCGATATCGACGCCGAGCTTGCGGGCGTAGATGGGGTCGAGCGCGTGCTCGGCATCGACGAACGCAGCCAGACCGCCAGCCTTTTGCGCCTCGGCGATGACTTGCAGCGTGATGGTGGTTTTGCCGGAGGATTCCGGGCCAAAAATCTCAATGACGCGGCCACGAGGCAGGCCGCCGACACCCAGCGCGGCATCGAAAGAGATCGACCCGGTGGAAATGACCGCAATGGGAACAATCGCCTCTTTGCTGCCGAGGCGCATGATCGACCCTTTGCCAAACTGCTTTTCAATCTGAGCCAGCGCCAGTTCTACTGCGCGGGTGCGTTCTTTATCGTCTGCCATTATCGACTCCAGTCAACCAGTTGCCAGCACGCCGGAGGTGCGCGCGGGGTGGGGGATATGCTGCATACGTTGCGGAATTTCCAAGATGCTTCAGGCCGGATTCTACCATCCGGCGCAGTTGCATGGTGAAGACCCGCCCTCTTCTGCCGATACAGAGGTTTGGCAGTGTTGTATCACAATCACCGCCGGAACTGGAACCTGCACACGGTAATTCCTGCAATCGAGCTGAAAACGGGAGCCTACACGATATGCCGTACTGGACGTTAAGCCGAAAAATTCTGTTGATTTGCCTGCTGCTGGTAGCGCTGAATGCCACCATTGGCATCGCCTCCTACCTGAGCACGCGACGCACGCAGCAGGCCATTGGCGTGCTGGTGCATGATTCGCTGCCAGGCCTGTATATGGCCGGACAGATGCAATCCATCTCCAAGGATCAGAGCAATGCCATGCAACTGCACATCGACGTGGTGGATCCCGACGCGATGGCGGATCAGGAGAACTTAATCGCCCAGGACAATGTCAGCATTATGCAACTGCGCGAGCAGTATCAGAAGCTGATCCCCGCAGATGCAAACACTCTGATACAACTGGCTCTAAAACAGCAAGACCTGATGGCCGCGTGGGAGCAGACCCGCGCTCTGAGCGAGGCGGGCCGCAAGCTGGATGCATGGGATATGTACAAAGCGCGCGTGCTGCCGATTGTCGGACAGCGCGAGGTTCTGGAGAGCGCGTTGGCCAGCAGCAGCCGTCTGCGCGGCGAACGCTGGGCACAGGATGCGCTGCGTGCCGTCCATTTCAGCCAGCGCCTGCTTATTCTGATCCTGGCCTTGATGTGTATCGCCGGGCTGGGAGTCTCCTTTTGGTTTGCGTACTCCATCCGGCGCAGCCTGCATCCGCTGGAGTACGCCATGAAGCGGCTCGGCGAAGGCGACCTGTCGCATCGCGTCCAGATCACCAGTTCCGACGATCTGGGCCAGATGGGAAAAATCCTGAATCACTCGCTGGCGCGGATTGCACAGACGTTGTCCAGCGTTATGCACAGTTCGCGGCAGGTGCTGGAAAGCGCCGAAGGCATCGCTGCCATCGCGCAGCAATCAGCCACCAGCACGGAGACGCAGAAGCATCAGACATCACAAATGGCTGCCACCATGCAGGAGATGGCCGCCACCATTCGCGAGATTCGCGACAGTTCCCACCGCGCCGCCGAGCGCACGCTGGAGGCGGGCGAAGTGGCTCGCAATGGTGGACTGATCGTAGACGAGGCGATTCATGTGATCCGCTCCGTCGCTGAATATGCGCATGAGGCCGGAGACAAACTTTCCAGCCTGAATGAGCGCTCCGGCCAGATCGGTCACATTACCAGCATGATTGAGGAGATCGCCACGCAGACGAATCTGTTGGCGCTGAACGCGGCCATTGAAGCGGCACGGGCGGGCGAACATGGCCGGGGATTTGCCGTGGTCGCCACGGAGGTGCGCAAACTCGCCGAGCGCACCGCGCAGGCCACAAAGGAAATTGAGACTACGGTGCAGGCCATTCAACAGGAGACGCGCATGGCCGCCGCCGCCATGACCTCCAGCGAAGAAAAGGTGCAGTTGGGCGTGTTGAGCGCGCAGCGGGCGGGCGAGTCGCTGATGCAAATCATCACCTCCGCCGAGCAGGTGCAGCACATGGTCAGCCAGATTGCCACCGCCGCCACGCAGCAGACCAGCGCCACGGAAGAGATCAATCGCAACATGGACGCCATCGCCAACACCGTGGCCGAAACTGCCGAGGGCGCGCATCTCTCCGCCACAGCCTGCCAGAGCCTCAATTCTCTGGCCTTGCAACTGGATCGCATGGTCTCGCAATTCCGCCTGGAAGAGGCCTCCAACACGCCCCGCGAGCGCCAGCCCAAGCCTGCTGCAATGGTGACTGCCGCGCCGGAACAAAAAGGAGTTCCCACGCCGCCACGCATCTTTGCCTCGATCACGTAAGGGCTTCCATCGCATAGAGTACCGGGGTGCCCCAGGTCTCGTTTTGTACAGTCTCAAGACATACTTAACACAACGTCCCGGGAGATGCTTTACACTTTGGCGCGAAGTGAAGCGCAAACGTGGAGGGTGCGGGGATGGCGTGGGGAGCGATGGACGTTCATGAGCAGCG
>JAJZIJ010000029.1 GCA_021810625.1 Acidobacteriota bacterium | reverse complement strand
GTTGCCATGCGTCCAATCAGGAAACTGCATCGGATGGCGGTTGACATCCAGATGGTCAAAGGTGTTCCAAACCCAGACGGGATTGTAGTTTTGATCGACGTCAATCAGCACGTCGCCCAGCACGTTGGTTGTTCCCGGATACCCCGGAAGATTCGTGAAGGCCTTCACGGTTCCCGCCAGCAAAATCAGATGTCCATTGGGCAGCGCCAGCATATCGTGGCTAAACGACTGTAGCGTGATGTTATAGCCATTCGCAGCCAGCGACTGGTTCAGTTGGGCCATCGGAAGATCGTGAATCGTATTGCCCGCCAAATCAATTTCCCGCAAATCGTTGAATGTTTTCGGGGGATCACTGGGAACAGCGGGAGTGACGAGGAGATTGCTTAGCGTCTCCAGGTAGATCAGGAAGTGGCCATTCGGCAAGGGCTTGATCGGAAACAAAATGGAGGACTCGGTCGCCGCCGTCGCATAGCTGTATGTCCAGATCACATTGCCCCGCAGGTCGGTGGCATAGGCCTGCGCCAGACTGGGGGAGAAGGCCTTTGGGTTGGTTTGCAGCGCGTCGTACAACTCAATCCCCGCCTGCGGCGTCTGCCCGTTGGGAGTGGTGATCTGTACCGGAGCCGTGAGTGGCGCGGCTCCAGTTGTAAAGGTGTGGTTGCTGTCGGTAAAGGTGGTGCCATTGGCCAGCGTAACCACAGCCTGCATGTTGTAGGTGGTTGAGGCGCGCATTCCGGCGACTTCGATATTCACCTCGCCGCCATAATTGTTGGGCGTGGTTGGCGTAGCCTGCGACCAGGTATTCAGGATGGTCATATAGCCCGTGTCTGGGCCAAACTGAATAGCGACACTTCCAGGCTGCGGCAGATATATGGCATAGACCGCCACCTGTGGATTGATGGTCGGCAATACCTGGCCGGATTGGATCAAAGCCACGGGAGCGGTCGCGTAATTGGTTTGTGTCGAACCGACCAGCACCGCAGACACCACGACATTGATGCTCTGGGAAATTGGCGGCGCGGTGTAGTTGCCGTTGGTGTCAATCATGCCCACGGTGGAATTGCCTCCGGGCACACCATTCACCAGCCATGCGATCTGTCCGCCGCCGGTGCTGGTGGCAGTAAATTGCATCGTCTGCCCCGGAGCCAGCGCCGCGTTCTGCGGCTGGATGCTAACCGAACCCACCTGGAGCGCCGTAGGCGGCGGCTGCGATGGCGGTGGCGGATTTGGCGGTTGTGCCACCTGCGTCTTTGCGGATGTAGAGCTACCGCATCCGGCGACAGCCATTAACAACAGCGCGATCCATGCGCCTTGCATCCAGTGTCGCGTTGCGGATTCCCGTGCTTTTTTCATGGCGATGATTACGAATGCGCCTTTGCCTCACACGCCAACCGGAAAGGGCTTGGGCGAGGATTCATCCAGATTTGCGCCGCTGCGAAAACGCTCAAAGCGACCCTGCAACAGGCTCAGCAGTCCGGTATACCAGTAGCCTAGAACAAACAGAAATAAAAATGGCACAGTAAAGTAATTTTCATTCACAATGGCGTACCAGATGGTCGATGCAAAGTAGCAGCCAACCAACAACTCGATCCACGGAACGATACCGAGACGCTTGCGATACTTGGCTGCCTGCGATTTTTCGCCACGCTTCTTTACGCTGTACTTGGGCGTGCGCTTAAAGCTGCTCTGAATGCCGAAGAGCGCCTCCATGACAGCGCGTGTGTTGGTCAACGTCAATCCAATGCCGAGCGACATGAGAAACGGAAGATACAGAAATGTCTTGTACCAGCGGCCCGGATACAGTTCCTTTTGCGAGACCAGATAAAACGACGAGATGGAAAATGTCGATGCCATAAAGAGCGGCACGTCGATCAGCATCATCTGGAACCATCCCTGATAGAAGCGAATAATCATGGCGGGCATCAACAACACGGAGAGGACAATCATCAACGGGTAGCTGAGGTTGGCTGTCAAATGATAGACGGCTTCCAGTTTGGTGTGGAACGGCGCATCGCTGCGGAGAACGCGCGGCAGAATCTTCTTCGATGTCTGGATCAGCCCCTTGGCCCAACGCGCCTGTTGCGTTTTGAAGGCGGTCATCTCAATGGGCAACTCCGCCGGGCATTCGACGTGTTGCAGATACTTGAAGCGCCAGCCTTTGAGCTGCGCGCGATAGCTCAGATCCGTATCTTCGGTGAGCGTGTCATGCTGCCAGCCCCCGGCATCATCAATCACGCAGCGTCGCCACATGCCCGCCGTGCCGTTGAAGTTGAAAAAAACGTTGGAGCGCGAACGCCCTCCATGCTCCAGCACAAAATGGCCGTCCAGCAGGATCGCCTCCACCTGCGTCAGAAAGCTGTACTCGCGGTTCAGATGCGTCCAGCGCGTCTGCACCATGCCGATCTCCGGTTCGGCAAAGTGATGGATCACCTGCATCAGCCAGTCACGCGGCGGAACAAAATCCGCGTCAAAGATGGCAATATATTCGCCCTTGGCCGTCTTCAATCCATGATCCAGCGCGCCCGCCTTGTAGCCATGCCGGTTGGTTCGATGGATGTGGACAATGGGCTGCGGCTGGCCGTTGCATCCGTTGCGATAGCGCTCGACGATCTCCGCAGCCACCTGCCGCGTCTCATCGGTCGAATCATCCAGCACCTGAATCTCAAAGCGATCTCGCGGATAGTCCAGATGGCAGCAGGCTTCAATCAGGCGCTCAATCACAAATTGTTCATTGAAGATGGGAAGCTGGATGGTGACGAAGGGAAGCGCATCAAATTTTTGCGACGGGTCTTTGGCGGCATTTTTCGCATTGCGATAGTAAAGCCAGACCAATTGATAGCGATGCATTCCATAGAACGCCAGAATAATCATCACGATGAAGTAGGGCGTCAACAGCGCGACATCAAACCAGTTCCAGTGGTAGAGACGAGCAAAGGTCTGATTGGCCAACTGCTGCTCGCGCAGATAATGCAGCAGTCCGTGCTTCTGCGCGAAGAGCATCATCGAGTAGACAGGGACAATTTTATGAATCGCCATCTGTGCTGCCATACCTGCGTGCATTGCCAGAAGAGTCGCCCCCACGCCAACGTTCCAAGCGTTCTATCCTTCAAATTCTACGCGAGAGGCATTCTCGGTGAAATGGCCGCTATCAGTCCTGGCCGATCTTCTGAACAGGCTGAGCGAATAACTGATTGAGTATTTCTGCTGCCGAATCGAGCATTGGGAGTGCCATTCCTGGGTTGTATATCTCTTGCCGCGAAGGATGCGAGGACATATTTCACAGCACTCTTACAGCGTCAAGCCGGAGATAGATATCTCGCGTGATCTTTGCGTGCTTCAATAACCAGTCAATGCGTCCCTTAAATTTTCTGGGGTAATCCGGGCCGACACAATTTTTATAGTGCAACGCCACGGCTGCTTCCACCACTCTGAAAAGCTGCTCGGCTCCCAAGGTTAACAGCGGATAAAACGGCAAGCTGTATACATACGCACCACGAGCAACTTCAAATAGGTCACGAATTTCATCGGGGACACCTGCATCAAGTTGCACTTGGCAGATGGTCTCCACCCAACCATTTACCTGGTCTTCCCGATAAGGATCGGGACACATTATGGTTCCACGCCACGCTTCATCAACCTGCCACCAATTGTCAGCACTTACACGTTTGATACCCAAACGTTTCGGTTTTTCCTGAGATTGCTCCATCGCACTGTATCCTCGCTTGTGTAATAATCTAGCTTAAGCTGGATTATAGGGGAGGCCTTATGCGTGAAATCGGCGCTTTTGAAGCAAAAAACACACTGGGAACGCTGCTCGATCTCGTCCAGAACGGCGAGGAGATTGTCATCACCCGGCATGGCAAACCCGTTGCTCGCCTCATTCCCAACACTAGAGGCATCGACCGCGCCCAAGCCTGCGCCGCGAGGGATCGCATTCGCGCTCGCGCCGCGCAACTCCGCGCAGGCGGCTTCGAGTGGGAATCCCTGAAGACTGACCGCGACGCGGGTCGTCCATGAGCGGGGATATCCGATGAGCCTGGTTCTCGACAGTTCGGTAACGCTGGCATGGGTGTATGGCAGCGAGACGACTCCGGCCATCCTTCATGTATTGGAACTCGTCGGCGACGCGGGTGCCCTGGTTCCATCGCTATGGCCGCTGGAAGTTGCCAACATTTTGGAGATCGGGGTTCGCCGCAATCGTCACGACGCGGCTTTCCGCGATGCTACGCTGGCCGACCTCGCCTTGTTGCCGATCAAGATCGACCCGGACACGGAACGATACGCCTGGAGCACAACGTTGCGGCTGGCAGAACATCATCGACTCACACTCTACGATGCAGCCTATCTGGAACTCGCGCTGCGCCACCGCCTGCCGCTGGCATCCCTGGATAGGGAACTCCGCGCTGCTGCAATCGCAGAAAATGTGGTTCTGCTTGGAATTTGAGTACGCGGAATGGGCTTAAACGCCAACCTTTGGGAAACATTCCTCAAAAACGCAGCAGGTAGGTCATCTTCATGTAGATCGTCTTGCTGTTGTTCATCAGCGAGGAATAGGTAATCGGCAGAATGGGATCTGCCGGGTTGCAAAGTCCATCCGCCTCTCGCGTGCAGAGGGCGCGATTCAGATTTTCAAAATCCCCGATGTAGCCAAAATAAATCGCTGTGCCGGGATGCGGCAGGTAGGTAAAGAGCGCATCCGCGAAAAGATTTTTTGAGTTGGGCAGAGCGGTATAAGCAGCAGTGGGCAGAGTGGCGATATATTGCCCAATCAAATTGAAGGAGACCGCCTTGGTCACCTGATAATTCCATCGCGAGATCAGTTCGTGGTTGTCATAAGCCACATCGCCCGTGGCAGGATTCGTAAAGTGCGTGTAGGTGTAGCTGTTTTGCAGGTCGAGCGGACTGACAGGCTTCACTTCAAGATTCAAGTCCGGCGACGTAACGTTCACCGGATTCGGCCCACTGTTGGCCTGCGGCGCGTAATTGATGACTGTCCCGGTATAGGCTCCCCCGCCAACGGCAATGTAAGGCTTGGGCGAAGAATAAAAATTCATGCCCGTGGTGTGGCTGTGGTACTCCACATTTTGCGTTAGCGCGGAGTAATCGACCGGACGCAACCGATCCTGCCCTAAATCCACGTTCGCTGAAACGGAGGTGCGATGCTGAAACGTAACGCTGTACGCCGGATTGATGTAGAAATCGAGCGGCAATCCTGTGTGATCCCAGATGCGTTCGCTGTAAAGACTGGGGCCATGCGAAAGAATGGCACCACTGCTGGGCCGAAAGGTATATCCATAGTAGCCGTTCGGTTCGCGCACGTCGGGACGCCGAAAGAATCCCGTATCCGTTACAAAGCCCGCTGCCGTGTCGTTGTAGGCTATCCATCCGTTCTGATGTAGATCGGAATAATTCAAACTCTGCTGATAGACCTGGCCGCTGCAATACAGCGTGGTCAGTTCGCATTCCTGCTCGCCGGGCGTGTTGTTCGACGCATTTTCCGTTGCGGAGGTAATGGTCTGCCCGGTCAGAGTCCAACGTTGGCGCAGGCGCGCGCGATAATCAAATCCCCCGGCGCGGTTGAAGGAACCCAGATATTCATGGTCGGCATAGATCATGCCAACATTCGATTGCGGGCCAATGTCCCGATTCACCCGCGCCATGTAAAAATGTGCCCGCGTGTTGAAGTCGGGCGTGCCCGGAGGAACCAACTGGCCGGGATTGCGATCATCCACATTCAGAACGCCGAGCGCCCACGGCCCCAGTTTGCCCGTCAGCCGTTCGCCATACTGCGGCAGCACGATGTTGTCGGTGTAATACAGGCTGATCGGCGTCATAAAGTAACTGCTGTTTTCGATGAAAAATGGACGCACCTCAGGAAAGTACGCAGGAAAGCGCTGGTTGGGCGGCGCAGGATTATCAATGCCCACCTGACTGAAGTCGGGATTCACCGTGGTATCAAGCACCAGACTGTTGTGCAGAATGAACTTGGCATCAAGGCCCCCGTAGCCCTGCAAATGCTTGTCCTGAAAATATGGATTGAGTGGATTGACGGTATTCAACTGGCGCAGGTTCCGAGCCAGTACATACGGCTCCAACTGCCAGTTACGCCCGTGTTCCACGTTCACAAAACCATCGACGGCCATGTCCTGCGTGAGCCAGCCCGCCACGTTGTGCCTGACCTGCGGCCAGAAGACGGACTCGCTCTCATGGGAGATGCCGCGCTGCAAAAGAATGCCCCAGGTGCGCATCTGGTTCGGCCCCGCCTTGGCAAAGTACAAGCTGGCGAATGGAATGCGCATCAGCACGGTATAGCCTTGCGGCGTGCGCTTGCCCCAGGTATCCCATACCGTATCGAAGGAGTAGTCGGAGCCGTTTTGCTCGCTGTAGAGCGCATCGGCCTGAATGCCCAAAGCGTTGGTCTTGAAGACGAAGCCGCGACGCTGATCGTGGAAGGTATCCAGCATCACTTTTACAAAATCATCATCACCCAAGCTGTCGCGCGCCAGCATGTGGGCGCGAACCAGCTTTGGAGTTTTGTCCTGGCACACAAACGCGACATACAGATATTCATGCGTGTACCCCAGATAGGCGACCGTCGGCTCCGTCGTTGGATGGCCGTCCTGCGGATAGCGCTGGATAAACTTGTCCACGCGCAGCATCTCTCGCGCAGACGCGGAACGCACCGGGGAGACAAGGAAGTCGCTCAGTTTGGGGTTGCCGCTCAGCCGCGGAATGCGCAGACGGGGCATGTACTGGCGCGTGGGAAGCTCCACGGTGGCCGGGCGTGGGGAGGTCACATCGGGAGCGGTTGGGGCATCGGCAACAACGGGCGCATCGGGAAGATTTTCCGGCGCAGCCGTGGTCTCGGCGCGAATGCTGCCAAGACTGCGATCTGCCACGCACGCCTCTGCCGCTGTTCCCCACAGCAATAACAGGGCGAGTGATGCCGAAATGGAGAAAAACTTGCGCACTTGGAGTTTTGCTGGCTTCGCGAGTGCTGGAGCAGGTTCGAGTGGAGTTGCAAAAGAGCGCGAAGAGCCTGCAACCATTCTATCTGGGATGTAGATGCACAGACCTGTCGGCTGGACGCAGATTCTGCCAGAAGGTTAGAACAGCGGTGTCTGTTTGCGCGGCATCTCGATACCAAAATGCTGATAGGCCAGCCGTGTGGCCACGCGACCGCGCGGCGTGCGATCCAGAAATCCTATTTGAATCAAAAATGGCTCATAGACCTCTTCGAGCGCGTCTTCCTCTTCGGCCAGCGCGGCGGCCAGCGTGTTCAGTCCGACTGGCCCGCCGTCATATTTGTCGATGATCGTGCGCAGCAGGCGGCGATCCATCTCGTCAAAGCCATGCGCGTCCACATGCAGCATCTCCAGCGCAGCCATCGCCGAGGCGCGGTCGATGCGTCCATTGCCGCGAACCTGGGCGTAGTCGCGCACCCGGCGCAGCAGGCGATTGGCAATGCGTGGCGTTCCGCGTGAGCGCATGGCAATCTCTGCGGCGCCATCGTCGTCAATGGGAACCTGAAGCACTTCCGCCGAGCGATGCACGATGATGCGCAGATCGTCGTCGGTATAAAACTCCAGCCGCAGCAGAATGCCAAAGCGCGCCAGCAGAGGAGCGGCCAGCAGGCCGGGGCGCGTCGTCGCGGCGACAAAGGTGAAGGGATGCAGGTCCATGACATGCGTGCGCGCCGCTGGCCCTTGCCCAATGATGATGTCCAGCTTGTAATCTTCGAGCGCGGTGTAGAGCTTCTCCTGCAATCCGGCTTGCAGGCGATGAATCTCATCCAGAAATAAAACTTGATGCTGCTTCAGGTTGGTCAGAATCGCCGTCAGGTCGCCCTGAATCTGCAATGCTGGCCCGGAGGTCTGCTGAAAGCCCACGTTCATTTCGTTGGCGATGATGTTGGCCAGCGTCGTCTTGCCCAATCCCGGCGGGCCGGAGAGTACAACATGATCCAGCGCCTCGCCCCGGTTGCGCGCCGCCTCCAGCGCAATGGAGAGTTGCTCCTTGGCTTTTTGCTGCCCGATAAACTCATTCAGCCGCTGCGGGCGCAGCTTCAGCTCAAAGCTGGCATCGTCGTCCACCTGCGCGGCAGAGACCATTCGATCCTGTTTTTGTTCCGATTTTTGCTCAAAGGACATTCAAGCGGATGGTATCGCGTGCGGCAACGCCAATGCAATGTTGGCCGGATGCGCCGCAAAAAATTGGTTCGAGTAGACTCATCTTTAGTTCTCCATGCGCCTCTTCTCCATCGAAATCGGACGTCCGCAGCGCTTTGCCGCGCTGCTGCTGCTCTTTTTTGCCGCGCAGTGTCTGTGGGTCATCCAACACCAGCAGCTTACGGAGCGCGATTATCAGTACGCCCGCTGTGGCCGCGAGATTTGGGAGAAGCCCTCGCCGCTTACCGGCTACTTCACCTCCTGCGGCAACCTGCACGACGGCACCTTCGCCTATCGCGCTGCGGGATTGCCGCTGACCGTGCAGCGCATCGTTACGGGGCAATCGGCCAGCGCCTCTACATGGGAATCGCGCCATGTCCTCCACTTCGTCAATCTGCTGCTGCATCTGCCTTTCGTAATCTTTGGCGTGTGGCTGGGAGGGGCGCTCTGGTGGGTGACGCGGCGCATGTACGGCAATCTCGGCGGATTTTTTGCGTTGGCGCTCTACTGTTTTTCTCCAGAGATGATCCGCGCCTGTCTGCGCCCCAACAACGAAATTCTCGCCGCCTGGGGGATGTACGGCATCCTCTACACGGCCATCGGCGTGGCCCATGCGATGCAGGGGCCAACGCGACGCTGGCCTCCGCGCATTGCGCTGTTGACGCTGGCGCTGGGGCTGACGGCAATGGCGCACGTTGCCGCAGGAATCCTCGGTCTGCTGCTGGCGCTGGCCTTCGTGCTCTACTTGGCCGAAGGTCGCCGCGCACAGGGGATGTGGGTCGTCCTGCTGGCCAGCTTCGGCGCATCTCTGATTCTGTTTGCTTCCTATACCTTCAATGCGGATGCGTTCAGCTATGTACTCCAGGGCGCGGAGGGGAGAATGTGGTTCTCGCTGGATGGCACGCGGCACATGCTCACGAGCCTGCCCAATGCAGGCATCACCATTGCGGCAGCCACGGCGCTGGCCTTTTACGCGATCTATCGCCGCTCGCGCTACTTTGGCAACACCGCGCCGTTGCTGGTGGCTACGTTACTGCTGTGCATGGAAACGACGGGTGTTCGCTCCGAGCCGTGGATATGGGCGCTGCCCTTTGTGCTGACCTTTACCGGAGGCATCTTCGCCGACCTGTTGGAATCCCGCCAGCGTCGACTGTATCGTTGGCTTGCCGGAACCATTTTGCTCGCACAGGCCGCGCTCAGTCTGCTCAGCCTTCCACTGCTGATGCAGTGATGGAGTCACCGCGCCAAACAGCACGCTTGGTGTAGCATGAAAGCCGCGACTAAACCCATTTTCTAAAGGAATCCCACATGTATCGCGTTCGTACAGCGTTCCTGACTGCCACCGCCATCATGCTGAGTGGCGCCTTTGCCTGGATCGCGCGCGCGCCCATGCTTTCCGCGCAAAGCGCTTCGCCGAAGCCCAACCCGCTTGCCCTCCCGGTTGGGGTCGCCCTGGATGAACAGAGAAGCTCTCGACTGTCGTCAAAGGTTTCCCCACAGATGCAGGTCGTTTTGGATCGATTGGGAGATATTCAACCTTCGTCAAAGAAGACCTGGCAGTATCATCCTGGCGATGTACCCCACGGCGAGCGAGTCGATCTGGACACGACGGGCTGGCAGACCATTCACATGCCCTACATGGCCCCGCGTGGAGCGGTCTGGGTTCGCCGCTGGATTGAGGTGCCCAAAACACTCCAGGGCTACGACCTGACCGGCGCTCAAATCTGGTTCCACATGCGCGCGTGGGCCAATGGGCCGATTCCCATGATTCTGTACTACAACGGCAGGCGCGTTGCGATGGGAGAAGACCTGGAAAAGCAGATACTTTTCGACGACGCAAAACCGGGCGACAAGGTGCTGGTCGCAGTCAAGATGCTGGTTACGCAGGACGAAAAATATCTCCATAAAGGAGACTTGGCCGTCGTCTTCCGCGGGGATCGCCCGAATCCAGAAGATGTACGCGATGAGCTGATCTCCGCAGCCAATCTTCTGCCTGCAATTACGAAGAATCCCTCGACGCTTGCCGCGCAGGAAAAGATTCTGGAAGATGCGGCCACGTCGATCAATCTTGCTGCGCTGGATGCCGGCAATCAGGATGCCTTCGACGCTTCCCTGCGCCAGGCGCAAGGCAAACTGGAAGCGCTGCGCCCCGCGCTGCAAGCGTACACCGTACATCTAACCGGCAACTCCCACATTGATGCCGCATGGCTCTGGCCGTGGACCGAGACCGTCGATGTGGTGAAGCGAACCTTTTCAACCGCGCTGCAATTGATGAACGAGTACCCCGATTACACCTACACGCAATCCGCCGCGCAATATGACGAGTGGATGCAGCAAAAGTATCCCAGCATTTTTCAACAGATACAGCAGCGCGTAAAAGAAGGTCGCTGGGAGATGGTCGGCGGCATGTGGGTGGAGCCGGATCTGAACCTGCCCGATGGCGAGTCGCAGGTACGCCAGATTCTCTTGGGCAAGCGCTACTTCCAAAAGAATTTCGGCGTCAACGTGCGCGTGGGCTGGAACCCGGACTCTTTTGGCTACAACTGGCAGTTGCCGCAAATTTATAAAAAGTCCGGCATCGATTATTTCGTCACGCAGAAAATGGCCTGGAACGACACCACGCAGCTTCCGCTGAAATTGTTCTGGTGGCAGGCTCCCGATGGCAGCCGCGTGCTCACCTACTTTCCGCATGAATATGGAAACTCGATTGCGCCGATATGGATATCCAACGATCTGGCCGCAGCGGTTAACCTGAATCCCGGACAAAAGGAAATGATGCATCTGTACGGTGTCAGCGATCACGGCGGTGGGCCTACACGCGACATGCTGGACAGCGGCATGCGCTGGATGGAACCGAACAAGGTCTTTCCACGCATGGAATTTGGCACGGCAAAAACATTCTTTGACACCATGTCAAAGCGCGTTGACACTGCCGATGCCCCGGTGTGGAATTACGAAACACTGGCTGCAGGAAAGACCCTCTTGCCCGCTGCCGCCGCAGGAAAAATCAGCCTTCCTGTCTGGAATGACGAGATGTATCTGGAAATGCATCGCGGCACGTACACCACACAGACCAGGCAAAAATGGAACCTGCGACACAGCAGCGAATGGCTGTTGAATGCAGAAAAATACTCTTCTCTGGCCTGGCTGGGAGGCTTGCCGTATCCCGGAACACAGTTGACCGAAGCCTGGAAGCTGGTTTCCTTCAATGGCTTCCACGATCTTGCCGCTGGCTCCGCAGTTGGCGCGGATTACGAAGATGCGCAAAAGCAGTTTGATGTTGTTCATTGGACGGCCAACGCTGCCACGCATAACGCGCTTTCTGACATCGACAGCCACATTGACACGAGCGGGAAAGGCATCTCGAAGGCTGGTGTGCCCATTATTCTTTGGAACACGCTGAGCTGGAACCGCGCCGACATTGTCGAAGTGGATGTGCAGATGCCGCAGGCAGAGCCGCAGGGCATCTCCGTATTGGATGCGGACAACAAGCCCGTGCCCATGCAGATCCTCTCGCAGGACAGCAGCACGCATAGCTTTCACCTGTTGCTGGAGCCTGCGAAGGTTCCCTCAATAGGCTACACCGTGTTGCACGCGGTTGCTGGCGCGCGCAAGGTGGAGAGCGACTTGAAGACGAATGGCACCGTCATGGAAAACAGCGTGCTGCGTGTCGTGGTCAACCAAAAAACCGGCTGCATTGACAGTCTGTATGACAAGCAGTCTCACTTTGAAAGCATCGCTGCGGGACAATGCGGCAATCTTTTGCAGGCTTTCGTCGATCCAGGCAATGCGTGGAACGTTCATGCAGACTTTGCCAGACATGGCACGGATCTGACGATGGCCGACAGCGTGCAATTGGTGGAGCAGGGGCCGGTGCGCAGCGTGGTTCGCGTCACGCGGCACTGGAGCAAGTCCACCTTTGTGCAGAACATTATGCTCTACGCGGGAATGCGTCGCGTCGATGTTGTGAATGATGTTGACTGGCAGGAAACGCATATTTTGCTGAAGGCTGCATTCCCACTGGCTGCCAGCGGCCCCAAGGCAACCTTTGAAATTCCTTATGGAACCATTGAGCGTCCAACAACGCGAAACAACCCGGTCGAAGATGCCAAGTTTGAGGTTCCCGCGCAGCGTTGGGCAGACCTGGGCGACGGCGCGCATGGCTTCAGCCTGATTAACGACGCGAAGTATGGCTACGACGTGAAGGGCAATGTGCTGCGACTTTCCTTGCTACGCTCTCCCACATTCCCCGATCCGAATGTGGATCGCGGACATCAGCATTTTCGCTATTCGCTCTATCCCCATGCAGGCACATGGCGGCAGGCAGACACCGTGTTGCGCGGTTATGCCTTCAACTACAGGCTGCGCGCCATGCAGGTGGAAGCGCATACTGGCGAGTTGCCGCCGACGCGCTCCTTTGTCGCCGTGCAGCCGGAAAATCTCGTGCTGACCGCAATGAAGAAAAGCGAAGATAGCAATGGGCTGATCCTGCGCTTCTACGAATGGGCTGGCAGGAAAACCAATGCAACCCTCACGCTGCCGACAGGAGCAACCACTGCCATCGAAACGAATCTGATGGAACACGCCGACGGCAGTCCGCTGACCATCTCCGGCGACCATGTAACGATTCCCGTTGGGCCGTATTCCATCAACACGGTGCGCATCCATCCCTCAAATCGCGGGGCAGATTTCTGGCAGACGCAGCAATAAAAAACGGCGGGATATGCGCTAACGCGTGTTCCGCCTCCGGGTACACTCCAACACCACCATGAGCGCGGCGCAGACAAGAAGAAGCAGAAGCAAGCTGATCCAGATGCTGCGAAACCATGCCGTAGTCGGCTGCGCGGCGGCTCTTGCGGCGCTCTGCTCCAGACTGCCAGAGTCGTTGGACAGAGCCGTTTCTACGCGGCGCAGCGCCAGCAGCAGATGCGCTGGATCGTTACGATGCGCGGAATCGTTGGCGGAGGAAGGCGCTGTCGAGGCCGCCATCTGATCCAGGGCGAGAAGAAAATCCGCAAGACTGGAGCGAATTTCCAGCAACAGCCCCTGGCGTTGCGGATCGCGCTCTGCCAGATGCTCCATCCCCATCCAATCGGCTCGGAGTTGCATTCGCTGCGAGCGATAATCGGCCTGAAGCGGAAGATTCGATGGCGCGGCGGACAGAGCCAAAGCATCCAGTGCCGCCTGCGCCGCAGCCACCTGCATCCGCTCGACATGGAGAAATTGCGGGCTGCGTTCCAGTCGGGCGGTCTGCCAAACGCGCCCCTGCTCCACAGTTTTTTGCAGCGAGATCGCCACGGAGACCGCCAGCAAAATCAAGATGAAGCTGAAAAGAGCAGCGCGTGCGCGAGACCGCATTTAGACTGTCACCGACTCCAGCAGCCGCGCCCAGCGGCGTGCTTTGCGCTCCGCGTGCGCCCGCTTGTGGTAGGCATAGCCGGCAATCAACGGCAGCGCCAGCGTGGCTTCGCTGTAGACCATCTGCTCAAAGGTCGTGTCCACCTTGCCCCACGAACTGGCTTCCTTCAGCGTGCTGGACGACAACGCTCCGTCGCGCACATCGGCCACAGTGATCTGGATGGCGTATTTGTGCATCGGCGCTTCGTTGCCCAGAATGTCTGCGGCCACGACAATATCCTGCGCAAAGTTCTTGGGCACGCCGCCGCCGATCATCAACAGGCCCGTGGTTGGGTTGGCGATTTTGAGTTGCGTCAACTCGTAAAAATCTTTTACGGAGTCGATGGAGACTTTTGGCTTATCCTGCCGCGCATGTTGATGCGCCACCAGGCCAAAGCCTGCGGAGCAATCGCTAAACGCCGGACAGAAGATCGGAATGTCCTTCTGATAGGCCGCCAGTACGATGGAATCCACGCCGCCCTTGGCCGGAGTCTTCCCTTCCTGCTCCAGATACGCGCCCATTGCGCGGATAAATTCACGCGAGCTGTGGGGACGCGGCGGCAGCGCGTTGGCGATTTTTTCCGTGGTCTCATCGCAAATGCGCAACTCTTCTTCGTCGATCAGCGTGTCGTAGATGCGGTCGATCATCAACTCGCGCAATTCGCCGTCCAGCGTGCCGGATTTGTAGGCTTCGTCGGCCATGTAATGCTGGAAGCCGAGCGCCTCAAAGAAGTCCTGATCGACAATGTTGGCGCCAGTGGAAACGATGGCATCCACCATGTTGTTGCGCAATAGATCGACAAAAATCTGCTTCAACCCGGCGCTAATCAGCGAGCCGGCCAGGCAGAGAATCACGCCGCACTCCTGATCGCGCAACATGCGCGTGTAGATGTCGGCAGCGCGGGCCAGATCGCGCGAACTGTAGGCCATGTGCTGCATGGCATCGACCAGCACGGTTACGTCGTGCTGTTTGATGTCGATGTGTTGAATCGGATGGTTGAGAATTTTCTTCTTGGTTGGCATACACCTCAGGATATCAAAAATATCCAGCATTTTCCGGGGATTTTCTTGGGATTGCCAACCCCTGCTGTGGCAAGAATGCAGGCGCTCCATTGTGGGAAGAGAAGATGTCCCGTTCTCGATATGGCACGATTTGCCCTGTATTTTTTCAGCGCATTCGCAGCAAGATGCGCGCGCTCCTATACTTGTCGCAGATGCGTCGTCCGCCGATCTTTCCTTGTCTCTTCGCTCTTGCCCCTCTGCTGTCGCTGCTGGCCGCGCCCGCGTGTTTTGGCTGGGGTAAGGAGGGCCACAAGCTCATTAACCGCGTCGCAATGGAGAAGCTGCCTGCTGATCTGCCTGCATTTCTGCGCACGCCGCAGGCGCTGCGAGAGGTGGAGTATCTTGGCCCGGAGCCGGATCGTTGGCGCTCCCCGGCAGAGCCGGAGTTAAGCGCGGCGCAGGCCCCGGAGCATTTTATTGATCTGGAATGGGCCGATGCCATTGAGCCGCATGGCCTGCCGCCGGATCGTTTTGATTTTCTGCGCGATGCCTATGCTGCGTCCTTTGCCGCGCAGAAACGGCAACCCCAGATTGCTGCGATACTCCTGCCGCAGCACGTTGGCCTGCTTCCCTGGCAGGCAGATGAGGTCTACGAGAGGCTGCAAGCTGATATGCGCGGCTATCGCGCGCGCCACGCGGCGCATCGGAACACCTATGGCGTGGAGCAGGCCATTCTGTATGACATTGGCTGGCTGGGCCATTACGTCGGCGATGGCTCCCAGCCCTTGCATACCACGCTCAACTACAACGGATGGATAGAGGCAGACAATCCGCATGGCTATAGCCGCGCCCCCGGCATTCATGCCCGCTTTGAGACGGCGTTTGTACAGGCCAACCTCCGCGAGAGCGATGTAAAGCCGCTGGTGCCGCAGACTCCGCGCCCGCTTGTCGGCCAGCCCTTTGCAGCCTTTGTGACCTATCTGCGCGCCACGCATCAGCAGGTGGATGAAGTCTATCAACTCGATCAGCAAGGGGGCTTTCGCGGCGCGGGCAGCGCGCAATCGCGCACCTTTACCGCCGAGCGTCTGGCCGCTGGCGCGACCATGCTGCGCGATATGATCGTCACCGCTTGGCAACGCAGCGCCCAGCCAGTTGCGGAGTAGCTGAAGGAATCATGCGGGCTGCAACGACTTACTTCTGCGTTGCCTGCCACTGCGCGAGGATAAAATTGTCGGTCATGCCAGCGATATAGTCCGCGATGACGCGCGGCGCGCCTTCGCTGGCGATCTGCGTGGCGTGGCTGACTGGAAGCTGCTCCGGGTGCCTGACCCAGTGCGCGAAGAGTCCGCGAATGATCTCCCCGCCCAGGTCATGGTCGCGCAGCAGTTCGGGGGATTCGTAGAGGTTCTGATAGAGATAGCTCTTGGCCTGACGGCGCTGCGCCTCCATCTCCGTTGAAAACGCCACCAGCCGCCGGGGACAGGCGCGAACATCGGCCAGCGTCTGCACGCCCGCAGCCTGAACCTGGGAGCGCGTGGTTGCAATCAAGTCGCCGACCAGCGCATCCAACATGCGTTTCAATGCCTCGTGCAGCAGCAGCTTCTCTGGCGCGTGGGGATGGATAGCCTGCAAGTCCTGAAAGAATCCAGCGAAGAGCGGCACGTTGGCGCGAACGTTGGCGAGGGTGAGAATCTCCGACTCAATGCCGTCGTCGATGTCGGCGGTCAGGTAGGCAATTTCGTCGGCCAGATCGATGATCTGCGCTTCGAGCGGCGGGCGCTGATCGAGAAAGTAGGCGGCCAGCTCCGGGTGCTCTTCGAGGCGATAGTCCCGCGAGTGCTTGACGATGCCCTCGCGCACGGCCAGCGTAAGATTCAGCCCACGAAATCCAACATAGCGCTGCTCGAAATACTCCACGATGCGCAGCGCGTGCAGATTGTGGTCGAAGCGCAGACCATGCTGCATCAGGACATCGTTCAATGCCTGCTCTCCGGCATGACCAAAGGGTGGATGGCCAATGTCATGCGCCAGCGCCAGGGTCTCCGTCAGGTCTTCGTTCAGACGCAGTGCGCTGGCCACGGTTCGCGCGATTTGCGCGACCTCAATGGTATGCGTCAGACGGCTGCGAAAATGATCGGAATCTCGATGGGTAAAGACCTGCGTCTTGCCCGCAAGGCGGCGAAAGGCCCGCGCATGGACAATGCGTCCGTGGTCGCGCTGGAAGGCCGTGCGATAGGCGTGGGCGCTCTCAGGATGCTGGCGACCCGCGAGTGGATCGCTGGCATCGCCCGACACGGCACAAAATTGGAGGGGAGTCGCCGTCATGCAGCTTTCGCGAACATCATTTGTGCGCCGGAGCGCTGTGCGCCTCTTCCTTCGCCAGCTTGGACAGCTCGATTTTTGCCTTCTCCAGCTTTTTTTTCACCTTGCTCACATCGCTGGGATCCGCGTCTCCGGGAGCCGCATGAGAGTATTCCTGCAACGATTGCTCCCACTGCGCGATGGCTTGTTTGAGCCGTCCCGTCTTGGCGTATAGCTCGCCCATGTGGTCATGCACGGTGGGATCGTTGGGCATGCGCGCAATGGCTTTTTCCAGATTTGCTTCCGCCAGCGCATATTGCCCCATCTTCAGATTGGCCCAGCCGAGCGAGTCCAGATACGCGCCGTTCTGCGGATCAATCCGCACGGCGTGCTGGATCATTTTGAGAGCCTCGTCCAGATGCATGTTGTGATCCGCCATCATGTAGCCCAGATAGTTCAGCGTGAGTGGATTGTCGGGCGCAAGAGCCAGTGATTTGCGAAACTCGACCTCGGCGGCATCGTAATGTTTCTGGCGTTCTTCCAGCGCGCCGCGCAGAAAGTAGATGAGCACCATGTCCTGCGGCTTGGCGCTCAGCGCCTGCGCCTGATCGAGTGTGCTGGCCGCGTCTTTCCAGCGATGCATCCGGGTGTATATCTGCACCAGCGTCAGCAGCACGAGACGATTCTGGTTGGTGGCGTCTGGGGCATTCCCACTCGCTGCGGGGGGTGCTGTGTTCTGTGGCGCGTTGCTCTGCGGCGCGTTGCCCTGCTTGGTGGTGTCCGGCTTGGCGTTGTCCGACTTGGCGGCGCTCGGCGGCGCACTTACATTTTGCAGCAGCGACTTGGCCATCGCAATGCCTTCGTCGGCCTTGCCGGTGTCGGCAAGCTCTCCCGCCAGAGTCAGTTTCAGGTCAACGGATTTGGGATTGGCCTGAACGGCAGCCTCGGCGGCAGCCGTCGCCTGCGGCCACATTCTGCCATCGCGGTAGGCATCCACTTCTCCCTGATAGCCGCGCTCGGCGTAATCGCCTCCCAGGGCGATCATTTTCTTGTAGACCGTCACGGCCTGCTCGGTCTTGTTTTGCTCCCGATCCACGGTTGCCAGCCGATCCAGAAAGATGGCCAGGTTATTTTTTTCGCCATCCGCGTACACGCCATTGGCGTGCGTGGCATCGGCAACCAGCTTCTGCAAAATCTCTGTAGCCGATGTCAGTTGCCCCTGCGCTTCGTCCAGCAGCGCCTGATCGTAATGCACCTCGACAGAATCCGGCTCCAGCGTTGCAGCATGTTCCAGCGCGGTCTGTGCCTTGTTCAAATGCCCCTTTTCGCGCTCCAGCTCCGCCACGCGCAGGTAGGATTGCACATCCTCCGGGTCTTCGGCGGCGATGCCCTGAAAGAGCTGGAGAGCCTGAGTATCCTTGCCGGTTTGCAGCAAATCCTGCGCCAGTCCGCGCTGCGCGTCCAGATTGTCCGGGTCGGCATCCAGCGCTGTTTGATAGGACAGGATGGCATTTTTTGTGTCATGCGCCTGGTCATAGGCGCTGCCCAGGGCAAACTCCATCTTTGGAGTGCGATCATCGGGAGACACGCTGGTGAGCACCTGAATGACATGCTGCATATCTCCCTGCTCGCCGTAGAGACGCGCCAGACTCAGCACGGCATCCTCGGAGTTTGGATTGATGCGATGGGCCGCCTCCAACTGCTCCTGCGCCTTCGCGGTATCGTGATCCATGCCATACAACTGGCCCAGCATCAGGTGAGCTTCAATCTTGTTTGGCTCCAGCGCCACGATCTTTTCAAACTCCCCAATCGCCAGATGCAGCGTGGCTGCCGACGGCTGGCCAGAGGCATCCCCCAGGGAGTGCAGATAGACGCGGCCCAGCAGGGTGTGCGCATCCAGATTGTTGGGATGCTGCTGTAACACCTGCTGCGCGGCGGCAACCGCCTTGCGGATGTGCCCCATGCGGAAGTAAAGCCTGGCCAGACTGTTTTGCAGAAACGGAGCCTTGGGATCGTTGTCGATGGCGAGCTTGTATTGCTCAACGGCCTGCGTGGCCAGATCGGCGCGTCCGTACTCGGTGGCGGCATCTTCATACAGATGACCGAGCGCAAAGTGGTAGTAGGCATCGGCTCGATTCCCTGGCGTGGCGCTGGCAGCGGGGACTTTCGCCGCCGCTTTCGCCAAGGGAGATGTCCCAAGGGAAGACACTGGCTGCGCGATGGCTGTGGCAGAAAGAGCCAGCAGCGCGCCCAACAGCGCGCATGGAAGGGCGGCGCTCCGGGAACGCATGGCAGCGAACTTCCGGGGTGCAAAATCAAAATGAAGACGGCGATTCCATCCGTCGAGAGAAGCCTTCATAGGGGAATACTTTCTGGACACAGCCACACTCCACGCGCCACAGCGTTCATCAAACAGTCAACACCCCACCTGTTGCAACGCTTGTCGTTGCGCCATGTTACGAACAACCTAATCCTGCGAAACTGCGAACAAAAAGGTACCTGCCTGCCAGAGGGAAATCCTCCCCAGCCTGCATCCATGATTGTACGCTTCATTGAAAATGTCCCGCCAAAGATCGCGCAGTGTTGTTGGCAGCGTGGGTTGCGGAGAGCAGGTTGTATTCTCTGAAAACTACAGCAAATCCATCTGCTCCTCGTTGAGGGCGGTCTGCGCAGCTTTTACAACCTCAACGCTCATGGGGATTTCCAGGCGCTTGCCTTCGAGAATCTCTCGGATGGTGACAATGCTGATTTTGTCGTAATTGCGGCCCATTGTTGCATGGATGTATTGACCGGCGGCCTTCGCCTCATTCAACATGGGGCGCGTGGGTTCCTCCAGACTTATTAGGATTGCAAGTGTCGCCTGCTCCCGCGCCATGTCACCGCGAAGCGTGGCGATGTCTCCACGCTTGACTGCGCCTGATTTCACTTGAAAAATGATCTTCGCGTTATCATTTTTTCCTGTTAGAAAGTAGGCCACGGCATCAATACCAGCATCCGCGCCTTTTTTCTCGTTGATGACGGCCCGGTTATTCGTATAGGTAAGTACAGCCCACTTTTCAAATTCCTTGCGTAGACGGTCATCTTTCTTATGAGCCAGGGCTATGGCTGAGGCCATATCGCGCGGGATACCGTCCCTCTGAATCTGATGCAGAATGTCCGCGCCAAAGGTCTTTTCCAGCCGTCGCAGCACCAAAGATATGGATTGGTAGGTGATGTCGATCCCAATCCACTTTCGTTTGAGGCGCTGCGCCACCGCGACAGTCGTTCCGCAGCCGCAATAGGCATCGAGAATAACATCGCCTTCGTTACTGGACGCTCTGATAATTCGCTCCAGGAGCGCCTCCGGCTTTTGTGTTGGATAGCCCAGTCGCTCCGCAGAGGTCGCCTGAATGGAATTGATGTCTGTCCACCAATCTTCTGGAATTTTTCCTTCATCTAAATAATATTTGTAGTATTTAGTTTTGCCTTCGCTGTTTTTCGTGCCGTAGACAAGCCTGTATTTTCTTCCGTCTGAATCCGTTTCCAAACGTCCGCCGAAACTGTGCTTGCCACTCCTCATTTCTATTTTTATGCCGTCTGAATTGAATGTGAAATCTTCCGACTTACTGTAAAAAAATATAGTGTCATGCTTGCGGCCAAAATGGTGCTTGCTTTTCCCGCCATGACTATAACACCAGGCAATTTCATTGATGAAATCCCCTCCCTGACTGCAAAACACGGCATCCAGCACCAGCTTGAGATAGTGGCTGGATGTTGGATCGCAATGCAGATAAAAACTGCCTGTTGGCTTCAATATGCGGTGAATCTCCGTAATGCGCAGCGCCATGCTGATGAGATAGGCCAGAAGGCTGCCTTTTCCGAGAACCGCGTGCAGCCCTTTGATAAGTTCCGCCAATTGGGGCTGAAAGCGTCCTTCGGCATTGGCAAGAATCTCGCTGTAGCCATCATTGGCGCGATCATCCCAAGTCCACGTATCCAGAAATGCCTGGGCCTGGGCGCGGTCTTCCGTGCCAACGTTGTTGTAAATCTGGTTATAGTTCCGCTTGGAGTTAAAGGGCGGATCAATGTAGCAAAGGTCTACGGATTCATCCTTGATACTGCCCTTGCCTCTGCGTCGCAGAATGTCCAGATTGTCGCCGTAGAAAAGCTTGTTCATGCCGAAACCTTCATCCCTTATGGGCGCGGGTCTGAGTTCCTGCAAGGATACCATTCCTTCGAGAATCCATTTGTGGCGCAGGCGGGATGTCCCACTCCACGCACAGAAGCGGAAGCATGAAAAGCAGCGCCAGCGACCGCCAGCAGAATTTGATTGACGCGGCAGGCCAGCGTACTGCACACTGGCTGCAATAATTTTTTTGATGTAGCCCAACGCTCCCTCGTTCTCCGCTCAGGTGTTGGAATGCAGCTTCCGTTCCGTTGCGTGACGCTCCTGCTCGCGTCACTACCGTTGCCGCTCTTGTTTGGCTTGTCGCCAAAGAACTCCGTCCCTGCGCCAAATCCGACCTCGGCTCCCAGCAGGCCGCGCTCTGCCGCTGAACAACGCGCGCGCGATTTTCTGGCGGCGCGACTGGTTCCCGGACAATCCATCGCGGAGTTGCGTCTGCGCGGAATGCAGCAGGCGCTCAATCTGGCGGCCCATCCCCGGCCACACCTATTACCGCTGAATCAAAGCTGGCAGCCTGTGGGGCCGTTGCAGATCACCACAGCGCGGTATGGCAACATTACCGGGCGCGTAACGTCGGTGGCCATCGACCCGTCGGATGCCTCTGGCAATCACGTCTACATTGGCACGACGGGCGGCGGGGTTTGGAAGTCCGCCAATGCAGCGGCCAGCGATCCGGCGACGGTAACATTTACTCCGCTGCTGGATACTCCGGCGGCCTTCAATGGCGTGAATCTTACCTCCATCAGCATTGGAGCGGTAAGCGTGCAGCCGGGCGGGACAGGCGTGGTTCTGGCTGGAACTGGCGATCCGAACGATGCGCTGGATTCCTACTATGGCGCGGGCATTCTGCGTTCTGCCGATGGGGGAACCACATGGAGCCTGATTCCGCAGAGCAGCGACGCATTCAACGGCACGGGCTTTTACAACTACAGCTTTACTGGCGAGGCCTTTGCTGGCTTTGCGTGGAGCACCACTTCGCCCAGCCTGGTGGTGGCCGCCGTGACGCACTCGCTGGATGGAACCATCAACGATGTTGGTTCGCAGCAGGTGAGCGAGACGGGCCTGTATTACTCGACCGACGCAGGCCAGACCTGGCTGATGGCAACCATCGAAGATGGCGCGAACGAAATCATTCAATCGCCCACCTCGATTGTGAATGGGCCGACCGGGGGCAATCCGGCGACGACGGTGGTCTGGAACCCGGTGCGGCAGATGTTTTTTGCGGCCATTCTCTATCACGGCTACTATCAGTCCTCTGACGGCATAACCTGGACGCGCATGACCCACCAGCCCGGCGTGGGATTGACGACAACAAACTGCCCGGCGAATCCAACCCTCCCCGGCAGCCCGTCCTGCCCAATCTATCGCGGAGTGCTGGCCGCGCAGGCGACGACGGGGGATTTGTTCGCGCTCACCGTGGACGCAAACGATCTGGATCAGGGGCTGTGGCAGGACGTATGCAACGCCACAGGCAGCGGCTGCGCCAATCCCGTCGTGCAATTCGCAACACAGATTCCCGACACGCCGCTCGATTCAACGACGGGCAATGGCACGATTCCAGATGGCACCTACAACCTGGCGCTGGCCGCATTGCCCAACAGTGGAGATACGCTGCTCTTTGCCGGAACCCCGGATATTTTTCGATGCAGTCTGGCTGCGGGTTGCGCCTGGCGCAACACGACCAACACAGCCACCTGCGCCGCAGCGCAAGTCGCGCCCGCGCAGCACGCAATGGCTTTTCTTGCGCCGCCTGCCGGACAAACCCTGCCGCTGATGTACTTTGGCAACGATGGTGGATTGTGGCGCTCGACCGATGGCGTGAACCAGACCGGGGCCGTGTGCGCGAGTACCGATGCCGCCCACTACCAAAACCTGAATGACGGGCTGGGATCGCTGGCGGAGACGACCGGGCTGGCCAGCAGCGCCAGCGATGCCAACACGATTCTGGCAGGCTTTGGCGGCGCGGGATCGGCGGCCACAGCAACGGCCAGCGATGTCGCCTATAGCCAGCTTTTGCCGCAAGAGGGCGGTTTGACGGCCATTGATCCCACAAATCCGGCCAATTGGTATGCCACGCTGGGGCCGGGCGTTGCGATTGGACAATGTACGGCAGGCGCAAGCTGCACGACAGCGGATTTCGGCAGCCAGCCTGCCGTCGGCGCAGCGCAGACTTCCTATGACGAATCGCTGCTGCACGCGCCGTATCAGCTTGATCC
Source organism: Acidobacteriota bacterium (assembly GCA_021810625.1). Lineage (GTDB taxonomy): Bacteria > Acidobacteriota > Terriglobia > Terriglobales > Acidobacteriaceae > JAJZIJ01. The sequence goes on along the minus strand of JAJZIJ010000029.1, from coordinate 9,697 downwards.
GCAGGATTCCTCCAATCTGCTGGTGGGAACCTGCCGGGTGTGGCGCGGGCCAGCCAGCGGCGGCATCTCGTGGACGGCGGCCAACGCCATCAGCCCCATGCTGGATGGTCATCCGCAGCCCAGTTGCAATGGCAACGCGCTGATTCGCTCGCTGGCCGCCGGAGGCAGCAACATCCAAACATCGAGCGCGCAGAATAGCGGCGCGCAGGTCATCTACGCGGGCATGGCGGGGCTGCTCGATGGCGGAGGCAACATCTCCGGTCATGTGCTCTCCACGCAGACGGCCAACACCGCCAACGGCACAACGCCGTGGGTCGATCTGGCCTACTCGCCCGTGGTGAATGACACGTCCTATCAATCGGTCTTCAACCCGCAGTTTTTTGACGTGTCCTCGCTGTACGCCGACCCGCACGATGCCACGGGCATGACCATCTACGCGGCGATTCAAGGCTTCAACGTGCCGCATCTCTACCAATCGACCGATGGCGGCGCGCACTGGAACAACATCACGCAAAACCTGCCCAACCTGCCGCTGGACGCGGTTCTGGTCGATCCGAACAACGCCAACATTGTGTATGCGGCCAGCGACGGCGGCGTGTTTGTCACGGAAAATGTCAGCCTGTGCGCGCAGAGCGGCAACCAGTGCTGGAATACGCTGGGCACCGGATTGCCGCGCTCGCCTGCGGTGGCGCTGTCGGCTATCTCCGTGGGCAGCGCGGCGTATTTGCGCGTGGGAACCTATGGCCGCGGCATCTGGCAGATTCCCCTGCTGAGTGGCGCAACGCTGGCCACGATGACGCTGGCTCCGACAGCGTTGACCTTCGGCAATCAGGCGCAGCAGACGGCCAGCGCGCCGCAAACCGTAACCGTGACCAACTCCGGGACGGTCGCGCTTGTCATCTCCAGCGTCAGCGCCAGTGGCGACTTTAGCGAGACGGACAACTGCGTGGGCACAGTCGCGCCCGGTGGAAGCTGCCAGGCGCAGGTGATCTTTGCGCCCACGGCGACGGGAACGAGAACGGGCGTGCTGACGGTCTTCGCCAATGTCATCGGCGGCCAGCAGACGGTGAGCCTGACAGGAACGGGCGTGGCCGCGCCGCAAATCACGCTGACTCCGACAATGCTCAGCTTTGGCGGGCAGGTGCTGAACACAACGTCCTCGGCGCAGCAGTTGACCATCAGCAATACGGGAGGCGCTTCGGTATCGCTGACCTCAGAGAGCGTGACGGGGAGCTTTGCCATCCAAACCAATACCTGCGGCAGCACGCTGGCCGCGCAGTCTGGATGCACGCTGGCCATCATCTTTACGCCCACGCAGGCCGGGCCAGCCAGCGGTGTGCTGACCGTGGTGACGGCGCAGGGCACGCAGACCGTTTCCCTGAGCGGAAGTGGCGCGACTTCGGCGACAGATACCCTGGCTCCGCTGTCGTTGAGCTTTGCGCCAACCTTGGAATTTACCTCCAGCGCGCCGCAAACGGTGACTCTAACCAACAGCGGAAGTGCGCCGCTGACGGCGATTCAGGTGCAGGTCAACGGGGATTTCACCGTCGTGAATGGTTGCAGCTACACGCTGAACGCGCAATCCTCCTGCACCCTGACCGTAACCTACACTCCCCATGCCACGGGGCCGGAGACAGGCGCGATCACCGTCACCGATATTTTGCGCTCCCAGACGGTTACGCTCAGCGGAACCGGACTGGCTCCGCCAACGGACACGCTCTCAGCGACCTCGCTCACGTTTCCGGCAACGGTGCTGGGATTCTCCGCGCCGCCGCAGACGATCACACTCACCAACTCCGGCAACGTGGCGCTGAACGCGATCACGCTGCAAATACTGGGCGCTGGATTCGCGCAGACGAGCACTTGCGGCACCGTGCTGGCTGCACACTCGACCTGCAATATCACCGTCACGTACACGCCGCAGACGGCGGGCAACGCGACCGGGCAACTGGATGTGACCGATGCCAAGCGCACGCAAGTAGTAGCGCTGAACGGCTCGGCAGAAACGCCTGCGAGTGATAACCTTTCTCCCTTGTCCCTCAGCTTTGCCGCGCAGACGATGGGAACCGTAAGCGTCGCGCAAATCATCACACTGAGCAACCATGTCTCAAGCTTGCTGACTGGAGTGAGCATTCAATCCAGCAGCACAGATTTCCCCATCACCACCACCTGCGGAACGTCGCTGGCTCCCGGCACCAACTGCATCATCTCCGTCACCTTTGAGCCGCTGGGGACAGGGCCGCAGACCGGAACGATCCTCGTCAGCGATAGCAATCGAACGCAGGTCGTCCCGCTCACAGGAACAGGAGTCTTAGGAAGCGTCGCGGTCACTCCCTCCGCGTTGAACTTTGGCATCTCTGGCATCCACCTTGCAACCGCGCCGCAATCGCTGGTGCTGGCGAATGGCAGCAGCGGTACGTTGACGGTACTCTCCATCTCTATCACTGGCCCCTTCAGCCAGAGCAGCAACTGTGCAACTTCTCTGGCATCGGGAACCAGTTGTGCCCTGCAAGTGGTCTTTGATCCCACGGCGGTGGGCGCGGCTAGCGGCCTGCTGACGGTCGTCACCGCCAACGCCGGAACCTTGCAGGTCGCACTGAGCGGCACGGGCATCGACTTTGCACTCTCTCCGAGTAGTTCCACGTCGGCGAGCGTAGCCAGCGGGGCTACCGCCAGCTATCTTCTCGACCTGACTCCCGTGAATGGTTCGGCAGGCACGGCCAGCCTGCGTTGCACCAACCTGCCGCTGGATGCCACTTGCAGCATCAATCCGGCATCTCCCTCCTTGACGGCTCCGGCGGTCATTACTGTCAATGTGTCAACTGGCACCAGCACCGTGGCAGCCAGCGCAGGAGCTTCCGCGCAGGCTGGTCTCGCGCTGACGAACCTCCAGGCGCGCAGCGCCGGATTGGATTGGAATGCCCGATGGCTACTGCTGCTGGGCATTGCTCCTCTGGCATGGCTGCGCCAGAGAAGGCGTGCGTTACCGCGCCGCTGGCAGCATGGAATCTGGCTGGGACTTCTGTTGGCGCTTTTGGGCAATACGCTGGCGTGTGGCGTGGGTGGCGGGCTTCTTGGAGCGAACGCCGCAACCAATCCTTTGCCCCTCTCCTCGGCAACGCCGCCCGGCACCTATACCCTGACGGTCACGGCCAGCGCGGGCGGCCTTGCGAAGAGCGTCACCCTGACCCTGACGGTGCAATGATCTCCAATTGCGTCGGAATTTCGGGCCTGTCCATGCCGCAGCAACCGCCGATGTGGAAATTTATTCCGGAATGGGCTTTCTTGCAATGCTTTTTCCTGTAGAACGTTTACACTAGGACTGTCTACGATGCCAAGAATAAGCAGACTTCTCTTCGTGTGCGCGCTTCTCGCCAGTTCCATCGCGGCGATGGCGCAGTATTCGGATCAAAATCAAGGGTCCGGTTCGACCGCAACCGATTGCGCCAACCCGATGAATGCTTCCTCGTCGGCTTGCAGCGCCAGTGGCAGTTCCAGTATGTCTGGAGCCGGAGGCATGGCGACGCCCACCTATGGTTACGGAGGTGGCGCGCAGCCGATGGCTCCGGGAACTGGCCTGCCGATGCCGGGCCTGAACCAGCGTAGTCCGAACTACGTGGATCGCAGCCCCAACAGCCAGTTCCAGAATGGCTCTCCCTACGCCACCTACAATCCCTACTTTCGGCCTCAGCCACCGACTGAGTTTCAAAGAATCGTCGCTGGCGCAGTGGGCCGAATGCTGCCCATCTACGGGGCCGATCTTTTTACGAATGTTCCCACGACCTTCGCGCCCGTGGATCGCGTCCCCGTCACGCCACAGTACGTCCTTGGGCCGGGCGACGAGGTGATGATCCGCGTTTGGGGGCAGGTGAGCTTCAATGTTCGCGCCACAATAGACCGCAGTGGAGACATTTACATTCCGCAGGTCGGCGCGGTGCATATCGCGGGGCTGCACTTCTCGCAACTCGATGGATACCTGCGCAGCCAGTTGGGTCACTTCTTCCGCAACTTTGATATCAACGCCAACATGGGCCAGCTTCGCTCCATTCAGATTTTTGTGGTGGGACAGGCGCAGCGCCCCGGCAGCTACACGGTCAGCTCCCTCAGCACGCTGGTCAATGCCTTGTTTGCCTCCGGTGGCCCGTCGGTTCATGGCTCCATGCGGAACATTCAGGTTAAGCGCGGAGACACCGTTGTTACGACCTTCGATCTCTACGACCTTTTGCTCAAGGGGGACACATCGAAGGATGTTCCGCTACTCTCTGGCGATGTGATTTACATTCCTCCGGTGGGGCCGCTGGTGGCCATTGCGGGCAGCGTGCAAGTGCCGGCGATTTATGAGTTGAAGGGAAGCGAGACCGCTGAAGATGCCATCAAACTGGCAGGCGGCATGTCCACAATGGCGGCGCGGCAGACGGCGCAGTTGGATCGCACCAGCAACCAGGGCACGCGTGAAACCGTGGACTTATCCCTGGATGCCACAGGATTGCAGACCCCGCTGCGCGATGGCGACATCCTGCGGATTCTCTCGATGGTGCCGCGCTTCGACAAAACCGTTACGCTGCGCGGCAATGTTGCCAATCCGGGCCGCTATGCGTGGCACGCGGGTATGACAATCCGCGATTTGATCCCCGACAAGCAATCTCTGGTTACGCGTGACTACTGGCAGCGTCGTATTGCCCTGGGACTGCCGGCGCCGCAGTACATACCCCTGTTCAATGCCTATTCGCAGCCACAACAAAACCTGTACCCGCAGCAACATTGGGGTGCAGGCCGATTCCCGTTCCCCAACGGACAGCACTATGGAAACTACGCAATGGGGAACGCGACGGGCATGCAAGCTCAATCTGGATCGTATGCGCAGTCGCAGGATCAAGGCGCGAATGCAGCTACCGCAGCGCAGGCATACGACCAGCAAGGAAATCCGATCAACCAGGGGGGCGGGACAGACGTTGTGGCTGGCAGCGCGGGACAGGGCAGCACAGGACAGAGCAACGGATACCAAGGCGGCGGATACCAAGGCGGATACCAAGGTTATGTTCCCGAGCAGGGACAGTCGCAGGCCTATCAAATTGGCGAGTCTTCTTTAGGCTCGGCGATGACCGGAACGGCGGGTCTCACACCGAGGTCGCAATCATTTCCGCCGGGAGATCGCTTCTCCGAGGGACAATTTCCGATCCGTAACGAAGTCATCCGTACCGCGCCAGACATCGACTGGCACTATGCCGCGATTGAGCGCACCAACCCGAAAAATCTGACGACCTCTCTGATCCCCTTCGATTTGGGGCAGGCAGTCCTGAAGGATAATCCCAGTCAGAATCTCCCCCTGCAACCAGGCGACGTGGTGACGGTCTTCTCGACAGCCGACATTCGCGTACCGCAAACGCAGCAAACCAAGTATGTCCAACTGGAGGGCGAGTTTGTTCACGCGGGCATCTACAGCGTTCTTCCCGGAGAAACACTGCGTCACCTGGTGGCCCGCATCGGAGGCCTGACGCCGCAAGCCTATCTGTATGGCTCGGAGCTTCTCCGTGAGTCCACGCGGCGCATCCAGCAGGCCCGACTGGATGCCTATGTGACGCAGGTGGAGCATGATGTCCAGGAATCTGCTGCAAACGCCGCCAACACGTCTGTCAATGTGACGGCGGCAACAACCTTGAAATCCAGTGTCCAGAGCCAAAAAGATCTTGTCGCCACGCTGCGCAAGATGCGAGCCTCTGGCCGCATTGTGCTCAACCTGAATCCTTACAGCAACAACATCCGCGCGCTGCCCGATCTTCCGCTGGAGGATGGTGACCGTTTTATTGTTCCTTCCATGCCATCCACCGTGAATGTTATCGGGGCCGTCTACGATCAGAACTCGTTTCTCTACGGACGCGGACAGCGCGTTGAGGACTATCTGCGGAAAGCCGGAGGGGCCACGCGAGACGGCGACAGAAAGTATGAATTTATCGTTCGCGCCGATGGTTCCGTGTTGAGCAAGCAATACGCTGGCGGCTCTATGTTCACGAAGGGATTCAACGGTCAATATATGTATCCTGGCGATACGATCGTGGTTCCAGATAATGTCAACAAAACGACGCTGCTCCGCGGTCTAACTGACTGGTCGCAGGTTCTGCTTGGATTTGGCACCTTTGCCACGGGCATAGCCTTCTTGGGCTTTGCGGGTCTATAGATGCGAACACAAGGATGATGTCAATGGACATGGACGTGGAATCCGCGAATAGCGCCCCCTCCCGCACAATGGCAATGTCCGCTGTCCAATTTGATCCAGCAGCGGAAGACACCGTTGATCTGCTGGAACTGGGCGTACTGCTGGCTCGTCGCAAGCGATTTATTGCGCTCAGCGGACTGATTCTGGCTGTCGTCACTCTGGCGACAACACTCATCATGAAGCCAACTTTCACCGCAAAAGTTGTCATCATGCCGCCGCAAAAATCCAGTTCGCCCCTGGCGCAACTGGGCGCGCTTTCGGCTCTGGCAGGCGGCGGCGGCGCAGCTTCCGCGCTGGGACTCAAGAATCCCGACGATCTGTACATCGGCCTGTTGCAGAGCGAAAGCATTGCTGATGCCCTGATCCAGCGCTTTCATTTGCAGCAGTTGTACAAGAAAAAACTGCGCAGCGAAACGCGCAAGGAACTTAAAAGCAACACTAAGATTGTTTCCGAAAAAAGCGGCATGATGAGCATCGCCGTCGAAGACCATGATCCGAAACGCGCAGCCGATATCGCCAATGCCTACGTGGAAGAACTGCATTCTCTGATGGGACATCTGGCCATATCCGAGGCAGGCCAGCGCCGTCTCTTTTTTGAGCAGCAGATGGAACAGGAAAAAAACAGGCTTGCCGATGCCGAGATTGCATTGGCAGAGACGGAGCGTAAGACCGGCATTATCCAACCTGCGGGCCAGGCTCAGGCCACAATCATGAGCATCGCCCAGCTTCGCGCGCAGATTGCCGCCAGCCAGGTACAACTCCAGGGATTGGAAGCCTCGGCAACAGAGCAAAATCCCGAAGTGATCCTGCTGCAAACACAGATCGCCGGACTGGAATCGCAATTGGCCAGCCTTGAAAAAGGCAATCCTCGTGGAACGGGAATGCAGGACGATGTCGAGCTTCCCACCTCGAAGGTTCCAGCGGCCAGTTTGGAGTACATTCGCAAGATGCGCGATGTGCGCTACCACGAAACACTGTTTGAACTGCTGGCGCGGCAGTACGAAATTGCCAAGGTGGATGAAGCCAAAGCGGGCGAGGTTGTTCAGGTTGTCGATCCAGCCTTGGTGCCGGATCGAAAATCCTGGCCGCCCCGCGCGCTCCTGACAATTCTGGCGGCAATTCTTGGCGTGCTCTTCGCCTCGTTCTGGGTCATTTTGCAGGCGGCGTATCGAAACTGGGAGACCAATCCAGAACAAGCGTTCAAGTTACGAGAACTGCGCGCGGCCCTTCGCCTGCGCTCGTAGGACAGGCTACGATTCCGGCAACTCTGCGGCATCCAGCATCGCGCCTTGGGCATCTTTCGCGGAGACAAGGGGCGCGCCGTTTGTCGGCCATGCAATGTGCAGCGCCGGATCATTCCATAGGATTGTGCGCTCCCCCGGCGGACAATAAAAATCCGTCGCTTTGTACAGAACATCCGCAGTGTCCGACAGCACCAGGAATCCGTGGGCGAAGCCAGCCGGAATCCAGAGCATGTCGCCGGTCTCCGCATCCAGCTCGACACCCACCCACCTTCCAAACGCAGAGGAACTGCGTCGGATATCCACGGCCACGTCGAAAATTTTCCCTTGAACAACGCGAATCAACTTTCCCTGCGGCTGCTGAATTTGGTAATGCAGTCCTCGCAACACATTTTTGTAAGAGCGTGATTGATTGTCCTGCTTGAATTTCGTCGGCAGCCCCAGCCTCTGAAAACTCTTCTCGTTCCATGTCTCCATGAACCATCCACGTTCGTCGGCAAAACGTCGCGGACGCAGGCGCAACACTCCGGGCAAGTTTGTCTCAATAATTTCCATCTCTTGATTCTAGCGAAGACCCCTTTAGCGAATCCGCCACCTTCCCCGGCTACATCATAAGGGAGAGCGTCCGGTACACTAAAAGCGTCAGGCACCGTGCAACGACACCATTGTGTTCCATCAGGCAGGTCATTGATCCCGATGCATCATCCTATTTTCGTAACCGGAGGAGCAGGCTTTATCGGCTCCAACTTCATCCTTGACTGGTTTGTGGCTTCGTCTTCGCCGCTGGTCAACTTCGACAAGCTCACCTACGCGGGCAATCTGCACAACTTGGAATCCATCTCCAAGCGTCCAGAGTATCGTTTTGTCCACGGCGACATCTGCGACCGCGCTGCCGTCGATCAGGCATTGCGCGAGCATCGCCCACGAGCGATTTTCCATTTTGCCGCCGAGAGCCATGTGGATCGCTCCATCGTCAGCCCAGAGGCGTTTTTGGAAACTAACATTCGCGGCACCTTCCTCCTGCTGGAAGCGGCCCGCGCCTATTATGCGCAGCTCGCTGAATCCGAGCGGCAACAATTTCGTTTCCTCCACATCTCCACGGATGAGGTCTACGGTTCGCTCAACGCCAGCGATCCCGCATTTTCTGAGACAACGCCGTATGCGCCGAATAGCCCCTATGCTGCATCGAAGGCCGCATCGGATCATCTGGTGCGCGCCTATGTGCATACCTATGGGCTGCCCGCCATCATCACCAACTGCTCCAACAATTACGGGCCATATCAGTTTCCAGAAAAAATGATTCCGCTGATGATTACTCATGCGCTGGCTGGCAAATCGCTGCCCATCTATGGTGATGGCAGCAATGTGCGCGATTGGCTCTACGTTGGCGACCATTGCGCGGCGCTGCGGCTGGTTCTGGAGCGCGGCCTGCCCGGAGAAACCTACAACATTGGTGGACGCAACGAGCGCAGCAACCGCAGCGTGGTGGAAGCCATCTGCACGCTGCTGGATGAACTGCGTCCCAACTCCGCGCACGCTCCTCATGCCAAGCTCATCTCGTATGTAAAAGACCGTCCCGGACACGACCGCCGCTATGCCATCAATGCCGACAAGCTGGAGCGGAAACTCGGTTGGCGCGCCAGAGAAAATTTCGAGAGTGGGCTTCGCAAAACTGTGCAATGGTATCTGGAGCATCCGGCCTGGGTCGAAGATGTAACCAGCGGCGCGTACCAACAGTGGATGCAGGACAATTACCAAACGCGAGGCGCAGCATGCGAGGCATAATTCTAGCGGGCGGCTCCGGCACGCGACTTTATCCTGTTACCCATGCAACGTCCAAGCAGCTCTTGCCCGTCTACGACAAGCCGCTGATCTACTACCCACTCTCGACGCTGATGCTGGCTGGGATTCGAGAGATACTTATCATCTCCACGCCTGCGGATACACCGCGTTTTCAAGAATTGCTCGGCACCGGAGAACAATGGGGGCTGGAGTTTCAATACGCCGTGCAGCCGGAACCCAAGGGACTGGCGCAAGCATTTTTGATTGGCGAAAAATTTATTGGCGGCCAGCGCTCGGCTCTCATTTTGGGAGACAACATTTTCTATGGACACGATCTGCCCCAGATATTTCGCAACGCTGTTGCGCGGGAGCAGGGAGCCACGGTCTTCGCCTACTCCGTGCAAGATCCAGAACGTTACGGTGTCGTCGAGCTGGATGCACAAGGCCGCGCCCGCTCCAT
>JAJZIJ010000028.1 GCA_021810625.1 Acidobacteriota bacterium | reverse complement strand
AGTCTGAGCCAGGAGCTAAACTCCTGGCTGCATCTCTACAACTGGCATCGTCCCCATGCTAGTCTGGGCCAGTCTCCTCCCATCAGCCGCTCCGGCCTCGAAGGGAATAACCTATTGAGCCACCACACCTAGTTCATCCCCGCAAAGGGATTTTCAATGGAAATTCCATAAATCTTCTGTCCAGCGTTCAAATCTTCAGAAAAAATCCGTAACGCGCCGCTTCTTGCGGCAGACGCGACGATCAGCGCGTCCCAAAATCCAATACGCGATTCCTCCTCAATCTGCAATGCAGTCGTCATTTCCTTCGGAGTCGTCTCCACGCACCACGTTTCATAGGCACCGACAATACGGAGAGCCAAGTCCCTGGATAGGGGAGAAGCAATTTTTCGCGTCACGTTTACATAGAACTCCTGAAGCACCTGCATACTCAGCACACCTGTTCGTTCGCTCCAAAGCTCACGCAGCAGATCTCTGGCGATTGCGCGCTTCTCCCCTGCATCCACATCATGGGCATAGATCAAAACATTGGTATCGATGAAACTCTTATCGTTCATGTAGTTCGTCCCGACGGATTTTAATTCTGCTGTCCAGGGGAAATCCACGGTCGAGCAATGCCATAGCCTGATGTTTCGCGCTCTCGTAGGCATCTTCCTCCCCCACGAGAATTTCAATTTGACGCGCCAACAGACCGCTGATGGAAGTGGCCCGTCGAGCAGCAACGATCTTTGCTTTTTGAATCGTCTTTCGATCCAGACTGATCGTCACATTTTGCTTGCGTTGATCCGTTGAATGCGCCATTCCCGTCCCCTTTCTGCACGTATTATACGTGTATCACTAAATTTACGTGTATGTGTGAAAATTGACGACTAATTCAGTCGCATATACAATTTATATTGAAAGTGATTTTCATTTTCAAGATTGCGAGCCTCTCCAAACCATGTTGCAGGCATTCATTATCACGCTCCGGGAAGGCGTTGAAGCCGCGCTGATCGTCGGCATCGTCTTCGCCTATTTGAACAAGATTGGTCGCAATGACCTGAAGCGCGTGGTACTTGCCGCGCTGACGGCGGCCTGCGTTTGTAGTCTGCTGGTCGCCGTCGTACTTGCCCGCACGCAGTTCAACCAGGACATCTTTGAAGGCGCGGTGATGCTGGTTGCTGCCGTCTTTGTTCTGAGCGTGATCTGGTTCATGCAGCGCACGGCAAAGACGATGCAAAGTCGCATTGAAGAGAAGCTGGGAGCGCTCACTGGCAACAGCTCCCGCCTCGGCTTGTTTTTGTTTGTTTTTTTGATGGTGCTGCGCGAAGGCGTGGAAACGGTGCTGATTCTGGGCGCGGTCTCGCTCAACTCCACGGAGTTGATGAGCTTCTTCGGAACGCTGCTCGGCGTTACCTGCGCGGTGATCTTCGGCTTTCTTTTTGTCAAAGGCAGCGTGCGCATCGACTTGCAGCGCTTCTTCCGCGTCACCACGGTGATTCTTTACTTCGTCGTCTTCCAGCTGGTCATCTCCGGGCTGCATGAGCTGTCAGAAAACGGCGTGCTGCCATCAAGCAAAGTGGAGATGCGCTTCATCGGCCCCATCGTGCGCAATGATTTCTTTTTCTTCATCACCATTCTGGCGCTGGCTGGCTTGATGGTGCTTTATGAAACGCGGCAGCGCATGGCGCAAAGCACGGACACGGCGAAGCTCATCGCCGCCAATCCCGCCGAGCGGCGCAAGACTGAGTGGATGGCGCGGCGCGAGCGACTCTGGATGACGGCGGTCTACACTTGTAGCTTTGTCTTCATCTTTCTGGTGACGGCGCAATTCATCTATGCCAAAAGCACCACCGCGCTCTCGCCCGCAGCAGCCGTCACGCTGGTTGGATCGCAGGTTACTGTGCCAGTCGCGCAGATTCAGGACGATCAACTGCATCGCTACGTGGTGAACGTCAACGGCACCGATGTGCGTTTTCTCCTCTTTCGCAAGCCGGATGGAAACATTGTCAGCGTTGCCGATGCCTGCCAAATCTGCGGGCCGGTGGGCTTTTACAAGAGTGGCGACAACATTATCTGCAAGCTCTGCGCCTCGCCGATCAGCGCGCAATCCGTCGGCCAACCCGGAGGCTGCAATCCCGTGCCACTGACCTCGACTATCGCCGGAGGATTTGTCATCCTCACGGCGCGCAACCTGGAGGCGCTGGTGCCTACCTTCGCAAAATAGGAGGCGCGCGGTTCGCTCATGTTCTTCCGCTTATTGATGGAAAGTTTTCGGCGGCAACGGCGGCGCAAGCTGCTGGCTGGTCTTGCCATTCTGCTGGGAACAACGGCAGTGACGGCCATGCTGGCTATTGGAGCCAGCGTCGGAGACTCGATCAATCGCGAACTTTCTTCGTATGGAGCCAACCTTGTCGTCACTCCCAAAGCGGACACGCTGGATGTGGAGATGGGCGGTGTCAGCATTCGTCCGGCAACGGCGGGCAGTTATCTGCATGAAGCTGACTTGGCGAAACTGAAGGGCATCTTCTGGCGCAACAACATTACGGACATCTCGCCGGAGTTGCCGCTCAACATCACGCTGGCAACATCAACGCAAACTACAGCGCGCACCGTTTCTACTCCCACGCTCGTTCCTGCGCTTGGCCTCTGGTTCCGGCACGCGCTGCATTATGGAGCAGGAAGCAGCGCGGAGACTTACACAATGGGCGCGCCCGCGATGCACCCGTGGTGGAAGCTGCGCGGTACCTGGCCCACCGATGGTGCGACCAATGAAGTCGCGCTCGGCAGCACGCTTGCGGCACAGGCTCATCTCGCGCCGGGAGATTCGGTTGTCGTCAACGGCGCGCCGGCACGCATCACGGGCATCGTCTCCGCTGGCGACGCGACGGATCGCATGGTGCTGTTGCCGCTCGCGCTGGCGCAGCAGATCGTCGGCCATCCTGGTGCCGTTCGCCGCGTATACGTCAGCGCGTTGACCAAGCCGGAGGATGCGCTGGCCCGCCGCAATCCCGATTCGTTGCCGCCAAAGCTGCGCGATCGCTGGTACTGCTCCCCTTACGCCAACTCTATCGCCTATCAGATTCAGGAGGCGCTTCCCTATGCCCATGCTGAGCAAATCCGTCGCGTGGCGCAGGGCGAAGGCACCATTCTGCAACGCATCTCCGGGTTGATGTGGCTGGTGGCGCTGGCCGCATTGCTCTCCGCCGCCTTTGCCGTGGCTGCATCCATGACCACGGCCATTCTCGAACGCCAGCAGGAAATTGGCCTGATGCGCGCGCTTGGCGCGTCCCGTGCCGCCGTGGCGAATTTGTTTTTTGCGGAGACCACGCTGCTGGCGCTGCTCAGCGGCACGCTGGGCTATCTGCTGGGTTCGCTGCTGGCCAACCGCGTGGGCCAGCAAATTTTTCAGAGCGCGATTCCTTTCAATCCGGTGCTGCTGCCCGCCGCGCTGGGGCTGGCGGTTTTTGTTTCGCTGGCTGGCGGCGCGCCCTCCGTGATGCGCACCCTGCGTATGGATCCAGCCGCCGTGCTGCGGGAGGACGCATGAGCCAATCCCGCTTCTCGCTACTGATGCTGTTGCGTCGCGGACTGATGCATCGGCGCGCTCGTTCGCTGGCGGCTTTGTTTTCGCTCATCGTAAGCGCAGCGGTGGCCACCGCGTTGCTCACGCTGTACGCTTCGCTCAATCAAAAATTGCATCAGCAATTCCGCGCTTTTGGAGCCAACATCATCCTCACCGCGCCTGACGGCGCTTCTCTGCCGCCAGAAACGCTTTCCACCGCGCGCACAGTTGTCGGGCCAGAGAGCCGCATTATTCCCTTTGCCTACGCCGTCGCGCAAACGGCGGACGGAGCGCCCATCGTCGTTGCTGGAACGGATTTCTTCGCCGTTCGCGCCGTGGATCGCTGGTGGCAGGTGAGCCATTGGCCGGATGCAGCAAATCCCTCTGCCGATTCCACCGCGACCGCTGTGCTGATCGGCACGCGCGCAAAAAATTTCCTTCCGGGAGAAAATTTTTCGCTCATCTACAACGGGCACGCGCTCCAACTCCACGCTACAGGAACCGTGCATACTGGCGGAGCCGAGGATAGCCGCGTCTACCTGCCGCTTGCCGCCTTCATCGCATGGACAGGCGTGCCCGCAACCACGCTGGAGATTCAGGCTCCGGGCAGCGCGGCGCAGGTGCAGCGACTGCTCGATCGCCTGCGGCTGGCCCTGCCGGGAGTGGAAGTCCACGCGGTGCGACAACTGGTGGAAAGCGAAGGCCGCGTGGTGGATCGTACACGCGCGCTGATGTTCTACTCGCTTTTGCTCATTGCGCTAACGGTTGCGATTTGCGTGCTGGCAACGCTGATGGCTTCTGTGCTCGAACGGCGACGCGACTTCGCCATTATGAAAGCGCTCGGCTCCACGCAGCATCAGGTCTCTCTGTTGTTTCTGCTGGAGGCCGTTCTGCTCGCACTCATCGGCGCAGTGGGCGGATATTTTCTGGGCAGCCTGCTCGCATTCCTCATCGGAGAGTGGAATTTTCACACTGCCATTCTTCCGCTCTGGCAGATTGCGCCGCAGGTCTTGCTACTCAACCTGATGGTTGCGATTCTGGCTGCGGGAGTGCCCATGCGCATCCTGCGCGCAATGGAACCAGCTACGCTATTACGAGGCGAATAATTTTGGAGACACCCTTGCAATCCGCAATGCACCCCGATGCCGTAATCGAACTGCGCGACCTGACCCGCGAATACGCCAGCCGCGCCGGGGTTGTGCGCGCTCTCAATGCCATTTCGCTCACCGTCCAACGCGGCGAATGGATTGCCATCATGGGGCCGTCCGGCTCTGGAAAATCCACGCTGGTCAATATTCTTGGCTGTCTCGATCAACCCACGGCGGGCACAGTGCGCATTGCTGGAACGGATGTTCATCAACTTAGCCGTCAGGAACTCGACCGCTTTCGCGCAGAAAAAATTGGTTTCATCTTCCAGCAATTTCATCTGATTCCATATCTGACGGCAGTGGAAAATATCATGTTGGCGCAGTACTTCCACAGCATGACGGACGAGCCGGAAGCGCTCCGCGCTCTTGAACAGGTTGGCCTCGCCGACCGGGCGCAGCATCTGCCCAGCGAACTCTCCGGTGGGGAGCAGCAGCGCGTCTGCATTGCGCGGGCGCTCATCAATCAGCCGCCGATTCTGCTGGCGGATGAACCAACGGGAAATCTCGACGCGGCCAATCAGCAGATTGTGCAGGAACATTTGCGCGCGCTGCATCGCGTCGGCCACACCATTGTCATGGTCACGCACGATCCAGAGATGGCCGAACTCTCCGACCGCGTGGTGGAACTCCACCACGGACGCATCGCCACCGAGCGCCATCAAAAAACCGTTACGTTGTGAGTGGGAGATGCGAGGGCGACGATTCCATCTCACACTCTTTTTTCCAGACATGCTGCTTCCCAAGCGCCATAACGACAGGCGCTAGTTCGCGGTCAACTCGAAGGCATGGAGTTTGGGTTGTGCATCCTCATGCTGTTCTGCGGCCATTTCATACTCCAGGGATTGCACGATCCCTGCGGCTGCGGCCACGTCAGGAGACTGCTGCCTGGTCGTAATCAGAAGAAAGTGCGCCCGATCCAACGCAGCCTGGTTGTCCGTGTCGTCGTCTACCTTCCACGCCTGATGGAGCATAGGCGTCTCATACAAGGCAAGATTCACTCCATCCGCCAATTCCTGCCGCGTGAAGGATGCCACTTTCCGATCATCAATGGTCAATGTGTAGCTGGCGGCTAGCAGATGTTGCACGCGCAGCATTTGTTGATCCAGCGTCGCCAGGTCTGAGATTTTCAGCAGGAACTGGGTCATCGGATCACTCAGATACAGGGGCAGCGGCAGCGCCATATCTTCTTGCTCCCAGCTCAGACCTGTTGCCGTTTTCTTTAGGGCCGTCACGTCGGTGTTCTGGGCGTTTTGCAGGGTTGCGTTTATGCCATCCAACGAAACACTGCTCACGATGGGCGATACGCCCCAGGCACGCATCAAGGCCGCTGCCATGATCCAGTGTCCTGATTCGGAGGGGTGGATATGGTCAGGAATCAGCAGCGACGCGAGCGATGGGTTGAGGAGCATCCCCGCCCGCAGCGCCTGCGTCAGTGGATGGTTGAAGTCCACCACCTGCATCCCCTGCTGCTGGGCCGTTGTGGCAACAAACTGGCCGTAGCGTAGAAGGACATCGTTATAGCCGGGTATCTTGGATGGACGGCTGATCTCATCGTAAGGAGAAGGCTCAATCAGCGTGATGCGCGCATTGGGAAGTCCAGCTTTGATGCGATCCAGCAGCTTGCGATAGCCCGCAGCATACGTGGCAAAGTTGGACTTGAAGGCAGTCGTGTAGCGGCCATCATTCATGCCCAACATAATCGTAACCACAGTGGGCCTGTCGGGTAGCAGGTCGCGATCCACGCGGGTTTTCATCTTTCCCGCTCGTCCGCCAGTCACCATATCTCCACTTACGCCCGCGTTAAAGAAGGTGATGTTCAGGCTGGGGTATCGCGTCAGGACAAAATCTTCCACCTGATTTGTGTACAGCCGCTGCGCAGTGATGCTGTCGCCGTAAAAAGCAACCCGGTCGCCATTTTTCAGAAAGAACGTGGGCGAAGCCATCTTGTCTGCGGCAGGAGCGGTTGTGAGCGGCGGCTCCTGACAGAAGACCGCCGACACCGCCAGAGCCAGGAAAAGGACAGTGAAAAGAGTATGCCGAACCCTGTGCATTGCAATCTCCCCCAAAGGAAACAATGATTGTTACAAATGCGTGCTTATGGCTTTAGCAGCAGCAGAACCACGCCGTGACTGGGCACGACCACAGTGTAGGAATCGTGAATCAGACCCAAGTCTTTATGTGTCCACAAGTCCCGCGCATGGACGGGCTGCGAAAAGCCAACATCTTTCAGGCGAAAACTCATCGGAGAGTCGAATGGGTAATCGGACGCGCTGCGATTGAAGAGCGCGACGGCTTTTGCTCCATTGACCAGCGGCTTGCTCCAAACTTCAAACGGCCCCACGGCGGAGACGCGATCTCCCTGCTTGCCGAGTGGGTCTTGATCGACGGCGATCACTTCCTTGTTGAGCAGAATATTCCGCGTCTCCGGGGTCATCTTGCTTAGATCGTTGCCCGCAATCAGTGGCGCGGCCAGCATGGCCCACAGACTCATGTGGACGCGATATTCACTGTCGGTCATGTGGCCGTTGCCGACCTCCAGCATGTCTGGATCATTCCAGTGTCCGGGGCTGGCGTACCTGGCGAGTCCGGCCTGGGAGAAGCCAATCAGCGTCATGCGATTCCAGGTGTCCTTGATATCCCCCGTGGTGCGCCAGAGATTGCCGCCCACGCTGGGCGCCCACTTCCATGATGCATCCGTGCCGTACTGGCACAGGCTGTAGACAATGGGACGATGCGTTTTTAGCAACGCCTGGTGCATTTTTTCATACGCTTGCTGCATCATTGCCCCAGCCACCTGCGGGTCGCCATGCGACTGCGCGCGCATAATGTCGCCATAGCTGCACAAGTCATATTTTAGATAATCCACGCCCCACTTGGCATAGGTTTGGGCATCCTGATCTTCGTGGCCATAGCTGCCTTCGTACCCCCCACAGGTCTTTGGCCCCGGAGAAGAGTAAATGCCCAGCTTCAGTCCTTTGGAGTGGACATACTCCGCCAGCGCCTTCATGTCAGGAAATTTGCTGTTTGGCTGGATGAAACCCTGCGCATCGCGCTGGCCCTCCCAGGTGTCGTCGATGTTGACATATACATATCCGGCATCGCGCATCCCGCTCGACACCATCGCATCGGCGGCGGCGCGGACATCCGCATCGGTTACTTTCTCGGCAAAATGATTCCAGCTATTCCAGCCCATCGGCGGAGTTGCGGCCATCGTGCTGGATTGCGCCAGCAACGGCGAAATGCAGAGCAGAAGCGCGCACAACCAGAAGATCCTGCGATAAGCGAACATAATGGATGGAGACCTCAAGATGAATTTGCTGCGACCCCACAACTCTACCGCTTGTGGGGTGTTCCGTCCAGAAGTGTGCGAGCGACCATAGGCCAAGCGATTCTCCGTCAGAGATCTCCACCTGCCAGACAACTTGCCAGGTTCGCTCTTTTCTGAAAGTCTTGGCTGGGAGACGCTCTTTGTCCGGCGCGAGAAGGCCAGGGATACGTGGCGCGAACGGATACGGATCGAGAGTGATGAGATTGACCTTAAAAATTTCAAGTTTTCTAGTGGGATGTCTGTTGCTATGTATGTCTGCGGCCCCGCTCCCTGGCCAAACCGCCCACGCCACGCCGACTGCGGCTATCGCATCGTCTGCGGGAGCCAATTCCTCTGACATGACGGCGGAAGACTTGATGGCGCTCGATGGATTTGAGCTTCCACAACGCGGCTTCAATGCTTTCGTCGCTTTCAGCGGGCTGTATGACGCGCAGCTTGGCTGGGCGGGTTTTGTGCAGCCCACTCTTTCATACCGCTTCAATCGTATCTTCAGCGCGGACGTAACGATTCCCATTTATTTGTATCGCATGGCGTACAGATACAGGCCCGGCAAACCCCTGACCGGCCCATTGACGGCCCATTCTGGAGAGCTTGGCGATACCACGTTCGCCGGACATGCGGAATTTACTCCCGCCTGGCTGGATGACACGCTCACAGCCGCCATCGACGCGCCCACCGGCGATAAGGCCTATGGACTGAGTACCGGACAAGTTACCTGGATGGCGCTGAATGACTTTGAAGTGGATATCCGGCGCTTCACTCCCGACCTCCAACTTGGTGTTGGCGACAGCAGCGATCTTGTGAACCAGGCCGTGGTACGCAACTACGATACGCTGGGAACGTTGGCCTATTTCCAAGCTGGAGGAGCGTACAATGTAGCCTCCCATCTGGATGTCGAAGGCGATGCGTATGAACAGCTTCCCATCGGCAAACAGAAAATCTACACACAGGTGGTTCGCAGAAAGAATGGCATGGTGCAAGTGCTGTCGAACGGAAGCGCGGAAGACAACGGCATCACGGCTACGGTCGATGTCCCAACAGAAGGACACTGGGATATTTCTTCGTACTACAACCGAAGTTTCCGCCTGCGAGACACCACGGTGGGTTTTACGTTGACCTTCTCGCTTAAAAAACCAAAGGAAGACACATCCTCCAAGTGAGACTCTCCCTCTGGTATGCGCGGGTTGCCGGGGGTACACTCGATAACGGGTGAAGGCGATGGAATTTTTGAAACGGGTGCTACATCGACTGGGCAGGGCGCTTTCTGTGCTGGGCATCTCCAGCCCGGAGGACACGCGCCGCAGGCAAAACGCGACTGCCACCAGGCGGAATTCCGCAGCGCAAAATACCGCGATACCGAATACAGGGAAACTGGATGCTCCGCAGCCACCGATCCCTCCGCCAACCATACAATAGAACAGGGCAACAGAACGCCTGCCGCGTGTACTCCGGCCAGCCAACACGTCGCCGTTTCCCTGCATCGGAAACATAAAGCAGCCGGATATATCAATCCAACGCTCCATATTGAGAGCGGTACATCTGGAAGGAGCGCATGAGATTTTCCTCCCATCGCCGCACGATTCTCTTGTCCCGCGCACGGCGTTGCCGCCTCTTCGCCGTCGCTTGCATCGCGATGGCGCTATCGGCGAGCGCCGCCAATCGCAGCGCAAAGACAGCCGATGCCAAGACTCCTGCGGCAACGAGCCAGCCCGATGTACTCATATTTACCAATGGAGATAAGCTCACTGGAACATTGGAACGAGTGACGGCAGGCACGGTGTTCTTTGAGACCGATGGCGCAGGCAAACTGCAAGTGCCTTGGGGGAAAATTCAGGAGCTACGCACCGACCAGCCCTTTGCGATTCTGACCATCGCAGCCAAGGCGCGTCACAACCATCGCAACCGGATGGTTCCAGTGGGCAGCTTTCGCATGACCCATCAGCAGGTGACGATCCATACTTCCACGGGCGACCAAACGATTCCGGTCGCCCAGATTACTTTTATCGTGGATGCCGCGACCTATAACAAAGCCGTGGAGAAGATTCCGGGGCCGCTACAGGGCTGGACTGGCTCTATAACCGGCGGCGCAAGCACAGTAACCTCCACGCAGAATGTAACCACGTACAACAGCGCCATTACGCTAACCCGTTCCACGCCTGCTGTGGCCTGGCTGCCTGCTGGTTCTCGAACACAACTGGTATTCACCAGCACCTACGGCCATATTTCCCAGCCGAATACGCCAACGATCAAGACCAACATCTTCCACGCGGACGCGGAGCAGGACAAATACTTTTCCGCCCGATTTTATATGCTGGCCCAATCTGTTTTCGACCACAACTCTGCTTTGGGCCTCGATCTACAGCAAACCTACGGCGGAGGCTTTGGATATAGCGCCATCAAGAACCCCAAGCAGTCGCTCGACGTAACGGTGGCGATAGATTCCACGCAGCAGCAATTCCAGACCGCAGGCTCCAGCCAGAATTTAATTGGATCGACCTTCGCCAACAACTATAAATACAACTTGCCGCGCGGCCTCGTGCTGACGGAGATTTCCTCCATTCTGCCGGAATGGAATAATATGGACGACTACTCGGCCAATACGGACGTAGGGTTGGCGCTGCCCGTACTCAAAAAGCTGGCTTTTTCCGTGGAGGTTATCGACAGTTATCTGAACGATCCGCCGACTGGATTCCAAGCCAACTCTTTGCAGATCAACACTGGCCTTACCTACACGCTGCCGTAGAGCCTGGAGCCGCTACACAAGCGGCAGCCATCGTACACTAAACACATGGGAATCACGCGGCAACAGGCGCTCGACGCCTTTACATCCGACGACTTGATTGGCCTGGGCATGGAGGCCGATGCGGTGCGTCGCAGGCTGCATCCAGAGGGCGTAGTCACCTACATCATCGACCGCAACATCAACTACACTAATTTCTGCACGGAGTATTGCACCTTCTGCGCCTTTTATCGCCCGCTAAAAGGCAAGCTCGCCGCCGAGGGCTACATCCTCGACTTTGAGACGATCTACGAGAAGATTCGAGAGACCGTCGAAATGGGCGGCACCGGCGTGTTGATGCAGGGCGGGCTGCATCCAGACTTGAAGATCGACTGGTTCGAGCGGCTGCTGCGCGGCATCAAGCAGCGCTTTCCGCAGATTTGGCTGCACTGTTTTTCTGCATCCGAAATTTTGGCCATCGCCGAGTACAGTGAACTCTCTGTTCGCGACACCATTGTTCGCCTGCGCGATGCTGGATTGGACTCCATTCCCGGCGGCGGCGCGGAGATTCTGGATGATGAAGTTCGCCGCAAAATTGCCCGCCTCAAGTGCGGAACGGAAGACTGGCTGCATGTACATCGCACGGCGCACCAGCTTGGAATGCGAACCACAGCGACCATGATGTTCGGCGTGGGCGAGAGCTTCGACCAGCGCATCAACCACTTTGAGCAGGTGCGCCGCCTGCAGGAAGAAACCGGAGGATTCACAGCCTTCATTCCCTGGAGCTTTCAGCCCGGAAATACGGCGCTCGGAGGGCGCAAGTGGGACGAGGCTACGTCGGTGGAGTATCTCAAAGTGCTGGCCATTGCGCGGCTATACCTAGACAACATTGAGAACGTGCAGGCCAGTTGGGTGACGCAGGGGCTGAAGGTGCTGCAAATGGGCCTGCGCTTCGGCGGCAATGATGTTGGCAGCGTGATGCTGGAAGAAAATGTCGTCAAGGCTGCGGGCACCTCCAATTGCACCACGGAAGAGGAGTTGCGCCACATTATTCGCGGTGCCGGCTTTCGGCCAGTCCAGCGCGATACGCTGTATAGGACGATGTTTTTGCATTAGCTGAGAGGTCTACGCTTGGCCGCATCCAGCGGCGGTTGCGGCTCGGTCATGCGCGCCGGATCGAGAATTTCGGCAATCTCCGCTTCGCTCAGCAGCTTTTTTTCTCGCGCAATTTCGATGATGGATCGCCCCGTCGCCACGGATTCCTTCACAATCTCCGCAGCCTTGGCGTAGCCGATGTAGGGATTCAGCGCCGTTGCCAGCGACACCGTGCTCTGCGCGTAGAGTTGGCAGCGCTGCGTATTGGCTGTGATGCCGCGAATGCAGCAGCGGTCAAACTGGCCCAGCATGTTCGTCAAAATCGTAATCGACTGCATCACGTTGTAGGCCATCGTGGGCATCATCACGTTTAACTCCAACTGCCCGGCCTGGATTGCATAGGCGACGGCAGTGTCGTTGCCGATCACCTGAAAGCCGACCATTGCGGCCAGCTCCGGCATCACCGGGTTGATCTTGCCCGGCATGATCGACGAGCCGGGCTGCAAGCTCGGCAGCGCAATCTCCGCCAACCCGGTATTTGGCCCGGAGGCCAGCAGGCGCAGGTCATTCGAGATGCGGATCACTTCGAGCGCAAGGCTGCGCAGCGCGGCGCTCACCTCGCCCATGCAGGCATTCGATTGCATCGCCCAGCGCATGTCGGCTGCTGGAGTGAGTTTTTGCCCGGAGATGCGCGCCAGATTTGCGACAGCCTTGGCGCGGTAGTCGGGATGCGTATTGATGCCCGTGCCGACTGCGGAGCCGCCGAGTCCAAGCTCGCGCAGCGCGTCGGCAGCGTGGGCAATGTTGGCGCGTGCCTTGCGAATGGCAACGGCATAAGCGGCGAACTCCTGACCCAGACGCATCGGCACAGCATCCTGCAGGTGCGTGCGGCCAGACTTCATCACGTCGTGGAATTCTTTGGCCTTGCTCTCGAAGCTCGTAGCCAGCGCGTCGAGCGTCGGGTAGAGTGTTTCGAGCGCAAGCAGAGCGCCCAGGCGCATTCCCGTGGGGAAGACATCGTTCGTTGATTGGCCGTAGTTCACATGGTCGTTGGGATGGACGCGATCGTACTCCCCAAGCTGGCCGCCGAGAATTTGATTGGCGCGATTGGCGAGGACTTCATTCACATTCATGTGGAAGCTGACGCCCGCGCCCGCCTGAAAGACATCGACGACAAATTCGCTGTCCCACTTGCCGGCGATGACCTCCTGCGCGGCCTGCACGATGGCCTCGGCGCGGTCGGCTTCGAGGAGTTGCAAAGACTGGTTGGCCTCGGCGGCTGCGGCCTTGACCATGCCAAAGGCGCGGATGAGCAGCGGGTGCGCGCGCAGCCCGGAGATGGGATAGTTGGCGACAGCCCGGACGGTCTGCGCGCCGTAGTATGCGCTGGCCGGAACCTCAACGAAACCGAGCGAATCTTTTTCCTTGCGCGTGTTGGACATTCTGCTGAACTCCTTCTCGATGTCCACAATTCATTTCACGTTTAATGTGTGGGGCCGTGCTTTGAGTATGCCCTTTCAACCTCAAACGGATCGGTTTCTATGTCCAACATCTCCGTCAAGATTTCCTGTTTCTTCATTGTGTAAGCGCTTTTATTATCTTGTTTTGCAGCTTGACTATCTGCGTGTCTACGTCCAATTTGTCGCCGTATTTTTTGTACTTTTTCAGGATTAAGCTTTCTGTCGGCGGAAGTAGCTGATTTGTAGTAGCATTTCGGCGGCGTGTAGCAGACATGCTCAGTATGTCGCGATATCGCCCGTGCTGGGAATCGTGATATGCAAACCCTATATGGAAATCTACTAGCGCCTCATCGACTATGTGATCCTCATCTAAAGCCAATAGACGCCTGCCGAGGTGTATCAATATCCTCTGGTTCTGTGTTCGGCTCAAAAGTCTGCAATATGTGCGAAACGGAATGTCTCCGCGCCTTGAATTGCAGGATTTGCAGGCCAGTACTATATTGAGCGCCCAATTCGTTCCGCCAACTGATACGGGGAGCAAATGGTCTTTTGTCGGACGAACTTCCTTCGTGAAATTAACATTACAATAGATGCAACGGTTTTCTTGAATTGCCAAGATTTCCTCAATTTCTTTGGAATTGTGCGTGCCACCTGCAATTTTGAGACTTTGCCGGCGCTGCGAAGAATAAGATGCGCTGAGAATGGAGCTATGCGCGGCAAATTCCAGCTTTGAATCCAATCGCCATACAGGGTGCCCGCACCCGCA
The DNA here is from genome assembly GCA_021810625.1 of Acidobacteriota bacterium. Lineage (GTDB taxonomy): Bacteria > Acidobacteriota > Terriglobia > Terriglobales > Acidobacteriaceae > JAJZIJ01. The sequence continues at coordinate 19,351 of JAJZIJ010000028.1, read as the reverse complement.
AGCCAAGTACGCATTTTTAGAAATCCTCTTCCCGTGAAATTCCGGCAAAACGCGGAGCAGAAGCGAAACCATTGGGCGCAAACACTTCACACAAGTAGCCTTACCCCAAAAATACTTCTCGAACGCCGATCTAACCTGATTCATCGGAAAGCTTTGCTCATCTTGCGAATAGAACACAAAGACATCGGCTGTCCCATACCCATCAAGACGACCACCTATCATATTCACAACGCCGCCACAAAGTCCCATAACACAGCTACGACCATACGTCCAAAAAGAAGGATCGTTTTGTTCCAAGTATGCTGCTGCCTCAAGTTCAGTTTTGTGACCAGAAAATGGGATGCCATTGACAGTCGTAGCATCCCAGAGCTTGCCTCGCTTCGTTACTACTGCCCCGCAATAATGACGGTACTTGTGGGAAGTTAGTCTATACCAGCCGAGACGTTCCAGACCGTCCATGTCGCTATTCTCCTACGCGCCAGTTATAGCCGGGGTGCTTGTAGATGGTCAAGAGGTTGTACCGATCTCGAAGAGCTTCGACGATGAGGACGGGGTTAGGATGGCGAGGAAGACGACATCGAGGATGTTGAAAATTTAGGGAAAAGGTCTTGGGAGGCAAAGCGCTCAGAAGACCCTATTGGGACATCTGACAAACAAACACGGCGCATGGATGCCTGCACTTACTCCACGCCCACGCGAGGGACGCGGACGCTGATGGCGCAGAGAATCTCATAGGAAATCGTTCCGGCCCAGCGCGCCTGATCCTCTGCCGTAACGCGAAGGATGGTTCCATTGGGCGCGGTTTGCTCGCCGATGAGCGCCACTTCATCGCCCACGGCCACGTCGGAAATCTTGCTGACATCGACGATTGTCAAATCCATCGAAACACGCCCGACGATAGCTGCGCGATGGCCGCGCACCAGCACATTGCCGCAGTTGGAGAGTCGGCGATTCAGCCCATCGGCATAGCCCACGGGGAGCAGCGCCAGCCGCATCGTTTGCGCTGCGACAAAGGTTGCGCCGTAGCCAACAGCCGCGCCAGCCTCCACCACGCGCAGCGCGGCGATGCGCGTTTTCCAGCGCAGCACCGGCTCCAGCGCAACGGGCATTTTCTGCGCTGGCGCGCCATCGGCCTGCACGAACGGCAGCGCGTAGCCATAGAGAGCCAAACCGGGCCGGACGAGAAATTTTGCGTTGTACTGTCGCGCCAGCGCGGCCAGAGATGCCAGTCGATCCTGCGCCAGCAGCGTCGAACTGTTCCCCGCATGAATCCACGTTGGATGAAATCCCGCTGTAGCAATGATTTTTAGCGCCCGCGCAAAGCGCTGCTGCTGGACATCCGTCTGCGGGCTGTCCAACATCTCCGGCGAGGCAAAGTGCGTGAACACGCCATCGAGATACAGCGCGGGAGTGGCGCGGATGCGGTCGAGAATTGCCAGCAGCTCATCCAGCGCCACGCCCTGCCGCGACATGCCCGTGTCGATCTCCAGATGCACGGGAATACTGCTCGCCGCTGCATTTCGCTGCCTGGCAGCGCGAACCAACAGATCAATATGCTGCACCGTCCAGACTGTCGGCACCAGCGTATGCTCCAGGACGGCATCTTCCTCGCCGGGCCAGAGGCCGCACATCCCCAGAATGCGCGCCTGCGGGCAGAGCCTTCGCACGGCGACACCTTCTTCGATGCTGGTTACGCCGAGCCACCCCGCGCCCGCCTCGGCCAGCCACGGCGCGCACAGCGGAACTCCGTGGCCATAGGCATCGGCCTTGACCACGGCCAGCAGGCCCGCATGTGGCGCAGCCACGGCTTGCAGCTTCTTGAAGTTCGAGATCAGGCGCGAGCGGGAAATCTCCGCCCAGATGGGTCGCGTGTGCATACGTGGATGACTTTCATCGTATCGCGTGGCGGGCGGTTTGCGGGATGCTGGCGAAGATGCCGCCCGTTTTCTGCTCTGCCACTACGAAAACGCGGGTGCCCCAGATGCGCCGCGTTCTTTGCGGCACATCCGGGGCACAGAGGGACACTGCAAACGGACAACGAGCTATGGCTGGTAGCGCCAGAGGTCGTTGAGATTGCCCTGCATTCTGGTCGAGTCAGCGCCGTAGCCTCCAAAGAGCCAGAGGTTGCCGCTGCCGTCGATCCAACTGACAGAATATGTCCGGCTTCCGGGGACGTTGCTGGCAGAGGCCGTGCCGAGAGTACCGTAGACACCATTACCATTCTCACTCGCAGTGCTGCTGCCGCTCACCCATGTCCACATCTTGGTTGAAGGATTGAACTCCCACAGATCGTTGAGGCTACCGAGCGTTCCGGTCGAATCAAAACCCTGACCTCCGAAGAGCCAGAGGTTGCCGCTGCTATCCCTCCAACTGACAGAATTCTGTCGGCCTCCGGGAACATTGCTGGGACTCGGTGTGCCCAGCGTGCCGTAAACACCGGGTTGACCGAATACACCCAGCCTGCTGCTGCCGCTCACCCATGTCCACATCTTGGTTGAAGGATTAAAGTTCCAGAGGTCGTTGAGCCAGCCACCCTCGTCGGTTGAATCAAAACCACCGCCTCCGAAGAGCCAGAGGTTGCCGCTGCGGTCTGTCCAACTGACAGAACCTGCCCGGCCTCCGGGGACGTTGCTGGCAGAGGCCGTGCCGAGAGTACCGTAGACACCGGGTTGACCACCGTTTGCACTCGGCACAGTGCTGCTGCCGCTCATCCATGTCCACATCTTGGTTGAAGGATTGAACTCCCACAGATCGTTGAGGCTACCGAACGTTCCGGTCGAATCATTGCCGTAGCCTCCAAAGAGCCAGAGGTTGCCGCTGCCGTCTGTCCAACTGACAGAATTCTGTCGGCCTCCGGGAACGTTGCTGGCAGCGGCGGTGCCCAGCGTGCCGTAAACACCAGATGGAGCACCTTTTGCGCCCACAGGGCTGCTTCCACTTACCCACATCCATTCTTTGGTCGTGGGATTGAACTCCCACAGGTCGTTGAGGTCGTTCTCCGTCCCAGACGAAATAACGCCAGATCCTCCAAAGAGCCAGAGGTTGCCGCTGCTGTCTGTCCAACTGACAGAATGTATCCGGCCTCCGGGAACATTGCTGGCAGCGGCGGTGCCCAGCGTGCCGTAGACACCAAATTGACCACCGTTTGCGCCCAGCGTGCTGCTGCCGCTCATCCATATCCATTCCTTGGTCGTGGGATTGAACTCCCAGAGGTCGTTGAGATCGCCCAGCGTGTCGGTCGAATCGTCGCCACAGCCTCCGAAGAGCCAGAGGTTGCCGCTGCCGTCTGTCCAACTGACAGAACCCCGCCTGCCTCCGGGAACATTGCTGGCAGCGGCGGTGCCCAGCGTTCCGTAGACACCGGGTTGACCCCCCTTTGACCCCAGCGTGCTGCTGCCGCTCATCCATGTCCATTGCTTGGCGGCGCTGGGCGTGCTGCTTGCACTCCCGCCACAGGCGGTGAGGAGCAGCGGAATCGAGAGAGCGAAGATCGTAGGCAGGCTCAACAGCGCGCGCAGCAAGACTTTGGGAAAACGGTGGGAAGTGGGCACTTAGGCACCTTTCAGATACTTGGAAGTAAAGACGGATTTATTGTACCCCCCCCCCCCGAACTTACGTCAATAATAATTTTGAAAAATGCCGATAGTGGGTCAATTTGAAAGACTTCCACTAAACTCAAATTGATCCATTATCCCGTTCGCGTAGGATTCGCGCATGATTCGCGCATGGATCGGCACTCTTGTTAGCATGGTGGGGCCATGTATTTTCGTACTCTTCGCGTCGTCTGTTTTGCCTCCGTTTCTTTGGCGCTTTTCTACGCCGTCGCTCCACGCGCTGGCCTTTCCCGCGTTGCGGCAGCAGCGGCGCATTCCAACCATTCCGCGAACCATCCCGACGGAGAAACGCATCCCATGCCTGTAACCAACCCCCAGCTCGCGGATAAACACCTGAATGCGCGTGTCAACGCTCTGTTGGCCAAGATGACGCTGGAGGAGAAGATTGGCCAACTGGTGCAATACTCTGCCGGAGTGCCGACCGGGCCAGCCACGGATCGGCAGAATTACGCAACCATGATCGCCGCCGGGGAGGTGGGCAGCCTGCTGAATGTCGGCGATGCCAAGACCGCCAACATGTATCAGAAGATCGCCGTCGAACAGAGCCGCCTGCACATTCCGTTGATCTATGGCCTGGATGTCATTCACGGGGATCGCACGGTCTTTCCGGTGCCACTGGGACTGGCCGCCAGCTTTGATCCGGCGATGGTGAAGGAGACCGCGCGCATGGCCGCCACGGAGGCCAGCGCGGATGGCGTTCGCTGGACATTTTCGCCGATGGTGGATATCGCGCGCGATGCCCGCTGGGGCCGTGTTGTCGAGGGCGCAGGCGAAGACCCATATCTTGGCTCCGCAATGGCCCGCGCCTATGTGCATGGCTATCAGGGCGACCGACTCAGCGACCCTACATCCATTGCCGCCTGCGTCAAGCATTTTGCCGCCTACGGCGCGGTGACTGCTGGACGCGAATACAACGCTGTTGACATGTCCGACGTGATGCTGCGCCAGGTCTATCTGCCGCCCTATCAGGCCGCCATTGACGCAGGCGCTGTCACTGTGATGAGTTCCTTCAACTCCCTGAACGGAGTTCCCGCGACCGCAGACCCATACACGCTGACGCAGATTCTACGCAACGAATGGGGTTTTCAGGGCTTCGTTGTCAGCGATTACCACGCGGTCTATGAGTTGATCGACCACGGCATCGCGCTCGATAGCGCCACGGCAGGCCAGAAGGCTATTTCCGCAGGTCTGGACATGGACATGGAAGGCAATGTCTACCACATGCGGCTGGCTGCGCTGGTGCGCGATGGGCAGGTGCCAGAGGCGACCATTGACGAGGCGGTGCGCCGCATTCTGCGCGTCAAATTTGCGCTCGGACTCTTCGAGCATCCCTACGCCGATGACAAGGCTCCGGCCTACGTTGCCACGCCGGAGAAGCGTGCGCTGGCTCGCCAAGCTGCGGAGGAATCGCTGGTACTGCTGCAAAATCAGGCGCACCTAGGTCAACCAAAGCTGTTGCCCATCCGTCCGCAGGTACATACCATCGCGCTGCTCGGCCCCTTTGGTGACGCGCAAGGCGAGATGCTTGGCTCCTGGAGCGGCAAGGGCAATCCTGCCGATGTGGTCACGCTGCGCACTGCGTTGGAGGCGCGCATGAAGGCCACGGGCGGCAAGGTGCTTTATGCGCAGGGCACGGAGATTCTCACGCAATCGGAGACCGGATTTGCCGCTGCCATTGATGCCGCAAAGCAATCGGATCTGGTGCTGCTCACGCTTGGCGAGGATGGCCCGACCATGACCGGCGAGGCCGCGTCGCGCGCGCATCTGGGCCTGCCCGGAAATCAGGAGAAGCTGCTGGAAGCCGTCGTCGCCACCGGCAAGCCTGTCGTGTTGATCGTCTTTAGCGGACGCCCGCTGGTACTCGATTGGGCCGCGCAGCACGTTTCGGCCATTGTGGAAGCGTGGTTTCCCGGCATCGAGGCTGGCCCTGCGCTGACTAACATTCTCTTCGGCGATGTGAACCCCAGCGGCAAGCTGCCCGTCAGCTTTCCTTATGCCATGGGGCAGGAGCCGCTCTATCTCAGCCAGCTTCCCACCGGACGTCCGGCAGGCGATGCCAATCTCTCGCATCCGCCGCGAAATGCCGCTGAAAAATATCTCTCGCGCTACATTGACGTTCCCAATGCGCCGCTCTTTCCCTTTGGACACGGCCTGAGCTACACGGAATTCAACTACGCGCCCGTCACGCTGAGCGCGCAGCAGGTTTCTGTTGCGCAGCTTCAGGGCAACGCTCCCGCGCTGGAAGCCAGCACGGATGTCCGCAACGCGGGCGCTGTCGCGGGCACGGAGGTTGTGCAACTCTATCTGCGCATTCGCGGAGCCAGCATGGAGGAGCCGGTGCGTCAGCTTGAAGGCTTCCAGCGCGTCACGCTTGCCCCCGGCGAGACGAAGCATGTCACCTTTTCGTTGGGATTTCCTGAGATGTCCTTTATCAACGCGCAGAGCCAGCGCGTGGTTGAACCGGGCACTGAATACACCGTCTATATTGGAGGCAGCTCCCAGGCCACGCAGTCGGCGCAATTCAACATTGTGAAATAAAAAAGTTTGGAGATGGTTTTTGGGTTGGAGGGGCGCGGCTTCAGCCTCTGAGGGAAGATGATCCTGCAATAAGAACTCAGCCAGAGATTTTCGTTACGACTTCCAGAATCGAATCATGCCGTAGGCAAAGAGCAGCAACACTCCCGCCAACACCGCGAAGGCCACACGCTGACGATGCAGATAGCGGTCCTTTCCGGTTCCCAGCACCGGAGCCAGCGGCACGCCCAGCGCCAGGCCAGAGATAAATCCGCCCAGGTGGGCCATGTTGTCGATCTTAATGCCGCCAGAGTAGAGCAGCGTGGAGGCTCCAATCGCCAGATTGATGGCGGCAAAATAAATGACGCTGCGACGCAGGCGGCGCAGTTCCTCGCGTGGAAAAGGCAGGTGCGGCCCATTCAGCAGCAGGATGAGGATGCCCGCGATGCCGAAGACCGCGCCCGACGCGCCCGCGCCCACGATGCCCGGATTGACCGCAGAACTGAGCAGGTTGCCCGCCATGCCGGTCAGCGCGTAGACACCCAACATGCCAAAGGCTCCCAGCAGCGGTTCGCCCAGCAATCCCAGGTTCCACAGGCACCACATGTTGGTGGCAATGTGGAGAATGCCCACATGGACGAAGGTTGCCGACAGCAGCCGCCACCACTGACCGTGCAAAATTTCGTTCGCGCCGCGATTGGCTCCCCAGCGCAGGATTTGCGCCGCCGTGGGCGCCCAGGGAGAGACACCTCCAAGCACCATGCCGAGGTATACGGCCACGTTGATGCCGATCAGGATGTAGGTGGCCGGGGCGTAGCTCCAACCCATTAGAATGCGCGAGCGCGAAGAGGTTGGCTCCTCAGGCGGCATATCCTCAGGCGGCAAAATCTCTGGGTATGCGATCCGTGGTTCCGCATGGGCGGGCCGCGCCTGCTCTTGATCTTCCCCCTGCCATGCCGTCGTCATACTCCTAGGCTACGCAGCAATGCGCGGAATGACAAACTTTCTATTATGAGTATTCCTCCTACTCGCCGGAGTGTCCTGCGGAGGGATGGCGCATTGGCGTCCCATCGCGGTATGGTGGAAGGGTTCACGCCAAACGAGAATTCCTATGCCTCTATCCTGGAATGAGATTCGCGACCGCTCCATAGCCTTTGCACAGGAGTGGAAGGATGCGTCCTCTGAGGATGCCGATGCAAAAAGCTTTTGGGATGCTTTTTTTCTTGTCTTTGGCATCACTCGCCGACGGGTGGCATCCTTCGAGACACCGGTCAAAAAATCCGATGGCAAAGGCGGATTCATTGACTTGCTGTGGAAGGGAATGCTGCTGGTCGAGCATAAGTCGCGCGGCAGGGATTTAGACCGCGCCTTTCATCAAGCCACCGACTATTTTTACGGTCTGAAGGAACGCGACCTGCCGCGCTACGTGCTGGTCTCGGACTTCGCTCGATTCCGCCTGTACGATCTGGACACAAAAGAAACGCACGAGTTTCCACTCAAGGAATTTCACAAAAACATCCGGCGTTTCGGCTTTATGGCTGGCTATCAGACGCGCTCCTTTGGCCAGCAAGACCCGGTCAACATCGAAGCTGCTGAAAAGCTCGGCAAGCTGCATGACCTGTTGAAAGCCGTTGGATACCGGGGCCACGCGCTGGAATTGCTGCTGGTGCGGCTGCTCTTTTGCCTGTTCGCGGAAGACAACGCGATCTTTGAGCCGCAACAGTTTCGAGAATGGATCGAGCAGCGCATTGCCGAGGATGGCTCCGACTTTGGCCCCATGTTGGCCCAGTTGTTTCAGGTCTTGAATACGGAACCGGAGAATCGGCCCACCAATCTGGATGAACAACTTGCGGCCTTTCGCTACATCAATGGCAAGTTGTTTGAAGAAGCCCTGCCGCTGGCATCCTTTGACCGCAAGATGCGCGAGATGCTGCTGGAGTGCAGCAGCCTGGATTGGAGCCGCATCTCCCCGGCCATCTTTGGCGCGCTGTTTCAGTCCATCATGGATGAGAAGGCGCGGCGCAATCTGGGCGCGCACTACACCAGCGAAACCAACATTCTGAAGGCATTGCAGCCGCTCTTTCTGGATGCGCTGCGGGCGGAGTTCGAGCGCGTCCGCCATGACTCCAAACGCCTGGGAGCGTTTCACGAAAATTTCCGCAGCCTTCGTATCCTTGACCCGGCCTGCGGCTGCGGAAATTTTCTGGTCATCGCGTACCGCGAGCTGCGCCTGCTGGAGCTGGAGATTCTGCGCGAGCTTTTCAAGGCCAATCAAACGGGACAGCAGAAGCTGGATGTGCGCAGCATCGTCTTCGTTGATGTCGATCAATTTTATGGCATTGAGGTGGAGGAGTTTCCCGCGCAGATTGCGCAGGTCGCGCTGTGGATGACCGACCACCAGATGAACCTGAAGGTGTCAGAAGAGTTCGGCCAGTACTTCGCGCGCCTGCCGCTGAAAAAAGCGCCGAGCATCGTTCATGGCAATGCGCTGACCTTGGACTGGCGTACCGTGGTTGCGCCAGCGCAGTTGAGCTACATTGTCGGTAATCCACCGTTTGTGGGGAAAAAGGAACAGAGCGCAACCCAAAAGGCAGATGTTCTTTCCATTTTTCACGATGTAAAAGGCGCAGGCATTCTCGACTATGTCTCCTGTTGGTATCGCAAGGCGGCAGACTATATGGCGGGCAATCCGACGCTTCGCGCTGCTTTCGTTTCTACAAATTCCATCACGCAGGGTGAACAGGTAGGCGTTTTATGGCCTGGATTATTTCGCCGAAGTGTCAGGATCAACTTTGCGCACCGCACGTTTCAATGGTCCAGTGAAGCCAAAGGCAAAGCGGCAGTTCACTGCGTAATTCTCGGCTTTGGTCTTCAAGAAGAACCAGTGAAATGGCTCTTCGATTATGAAACGCCGAAGGGCGAGCCGCACGCCATTCCTGCATCTCGTATCAATCCGTACCTCGTGGATGCTTCGGATATTGTCTTGGAAAATCGACGGACGCCCCTTTGCGCGGTGCCGGAAATTTCATTTGGCAGTATGCCTAATGATGATGGACATCTTCTCCTATCTGCTGAAGAGCGACGCGCCTTGCTACATGAATCCGCAGAAGTTCGGCAATTCATCCGGCCATTTGTGGGATCCGTGGAATTCATCAATGGCGTCACGCGTTACTGTCTATGGCTGGCGGGGGTAAATCCCTCCGATCTAAGACAACATGCAAGTTTGATGCAACGTGTAAATGCTGTACGCAAGTACCGGGCAGAGAGTAGCAGGGAAACGACAAGAGAACTTGCGAATACCCCGGCACTTTTTGGGGAAATCCGTCAGCCGGAGGAAGGCTATCTTTTAATTCCAAGCGTATCGTCTGAGCGACGCAATTACATCCCGATGGGTTTTATGAAGAAGGATGTCATCGCCAGCAACCTTGTTTATGTTCTTCCCGATGCGACCCTATATCACTTTGGAGTTCTGACATCCACGATGCACATGGCGTGGGTGCGGGCGGTCTGTGGTCGTCTCAAGAGCGACTATCGCTACTCTGCGGGTATTGTTTACAACAACTTTCCCTGGCCGGAGCCTACGGAGAAGCAACGCGCTGCGATTGAAAAGGCAGCGCAGGGCGTGCTGGATGCGCGAGCGCAGTTTCCGGATTCCTCGCTGGCCGATCTCTACGATCCGCTGGCTATGCCGCCGCCGCTGGTCAAGGCGCATCAGGTGTTGGATCATGTGGTCGATGCGGCCTACGGCAAGACCAGTTTCCAGAGCGAGGCCGAGCGCGTGGCATTTTTGTTTGGCCTCTACGAAAAGCTGACCTCCATGTTTCCGACAGAAAAGAAGGCCGCCCGAAAACGTCGCAAATGAGAATCCCAAGTCGCAAAAGCGAGACCCTTCGACAAGCTCAGGGCAGGCTCCGAACGACGCAGCGGGGCAGTGAAGAATCCAGAGGGTCACGTCTGCATCGACATCGCACGCATTCTCTGGATTCTTCGCTCCCGTTGGTCGCTCAGAATGACGCTGCGTTGGTGGGGAGGGGATCGACGAAGAGCGGGAATTCTTATCTCACACAAGCCAAAGGAAGGCTTGTACGGAGTACCTGCAAGGTTTTCGTGCATTAAAATCAAAGTTTCTGATCTTTGCGTGTTTCTTTGAGGAGTCCCTTAGTGATTGGTTTGAAATCGGTACGCCGTGTGCTGCTCAGCGTCACGGATAAAACGGGCGTGGTCGCCTTTGCCAAGACATTGCAGTCGCTGGGGGCCGAGCTGGTCTCCACCGGCGGCACGGCGCAGGCGCTGCGCGCGGCGGGCTTGCAGGTCAAAGATATTTCCGAGCTGACTGGATTTCCAGAGATGCTCGATGGTCGCGTCAAGACGCTACACCCCAAGGTTCATGGCGGCATTCTGCATGTCCGCTCGAAGCCGGAGCACCAGCAGGCCGTGGCCGCGCATGGCATCCTGCCCATCGACATGGTGGTGGTGAATCTGTATGCCTTTGCCGCGACGCTCGACAAACCGGGTGTTCGCTTTGGCGAGGTGATTGAGAACATCGACATTGGCGGGCCATCAATGGTGCGCTCGGCGGCAAAAAATTTTGAAGATGTGGCCGTGGTGACGAACGTAGCCGACTACGCCGCGCTGACCGAAGAATTGCAGGCTAATCAGGGCAAGCTGAGTCGCGCGACGCGCTGGCGGCTGGCCAGGCAGGCCTTTGCGCTGACGGCAGCCTACGATATGGGCATCGCCAACGCGCTGGATGCGATTCCAGAATTGATGGAAGAAGACGCGGCCATCTCGCTGCCCGCGCCAGCGGAAGCGCCGCTTCCGGCCACGCTGCGACTGGCCTATCCGCAGACGATGTCGTTGCGATATGGAGAAAATCCACACCAGCGCGCAGCGCTCTACCCCGATGGCAGCGACGCGGGCATTGCCGGCTTGCAGCAATTCCAAGGCAAGGAGCTGAGTTACAACAATCTGGTCGATCTGGATGCCTGCTGGGAGTTGGTGCATGAGTTCGATCAGCCCGCCGTGGCGATCATCAAGCACACCAACCCGTGCGGCGTCGCTACGGGAATTACCGTGCTGGAGGCGTACCCGAAGGCTCTGGCCGCCGATCCTCTCTCCGCTTATGGAGCGGTCATCGGTGTCAATCGCGAAGTGGATGGCCCGGTTGCTACGGAGATGGCCAAGCTCTTTGTGGAGGCCATCGTTGCGCCCAGCTATACGGCAGAGGCCAAGGCGATCTTTGCTGCAAAGAAAAATCTGCGGCTGGTGCAGGCGTTGCCCTCGCAGACTATGCGCATGGTGAAGCAAATCTCCGGCGGCCTGCTGCTCCAGGATGTGGATCGCGGCAAGGTGACGGCGCAGGAGTTGAAGACGGTAACGAAGCGCGCGCCCACAGGAGCCGAACTCTCCGCACTGCACTTTGCCTGGCGGGTCTGCAAGCATGTCAAATCCAATGCCATCGTTTATGCGCGCGCAGGGCAGACGCTGGGCATTGGCGCTGGACAAATGAGCCGCGTGGATGCCGCAAAATTTGGCGCGATGAAAGCGGTGCTGCCGCTGACCAACTGCGTGGCGGCTTCGGATGCCTTCTTTCCTTTCCCGGATGGATTAGAGACCGTGGTGCAGGCTGGCGCGACGGCGGTCGTCCAGCCCGGTGGATCGGTGCGCGATGCCGAGGTGATTGCCGCAGCGGATCGACTGGGCATCGCGATGGTTTTGACCGGGATGCGGCACTTTCGCCACTAACGGAAGCTCTGATCAAGTTCCACGGCTGTCCCTCAGGGGCTAAAGCCCGCTCTCATTTCGGATACTTACGGCGGGACTAAAGTCCCGCCCCTTCAAAGTTCCGACTTGTGCAGAGCTTCCCTGACGGGGAAGTCTCCAGAAAGTTTTGCACGGGTTCTTCGCGCAAGGCCCTATTCCCTCAGTGGCCGGAACCTCGCGTCGTTTCAGCCGCGTCCCTTCCAAACCCAGACTTGTACGGATGTTTTCGGCACACAGCTTCAATATCTCTGGCATTGCGAAGCGTCAATCCTATAATCAATTATGGTCACGTTGCGTCCAGCTCCCGCTTCGCCCGATGCGGGAAAAAATCTCCTCGCGGAGAAGTTCCAAAGACTGCTGGCCACTGTGCGCGCCAATCGCCCGCAAGATGATCTTTCTTTGATTGAGCGGGCCTACGAATTTTCTCTGAAGCATCACAGCGGTCAACTGCGCGCCTCCGGCGAGCCATACGTGTTGCATCCTCTGGAAGTGGCGCAGGTGTTGGCGGAGATTCGCATGGATGCCACCGCCATTGCCGCTGGACTGTTGCATGATGCCGTGGAAGACACATCCGTCACGCCGCAGGAGATTGCCACCATTTTTGGCGAGCAGGTGGCGCACATCGTCAACGGTGTCACCAATATCGACAAGATTCAATTTGCCAATCGAGAAGATCGTCAGGCAGAAAATGTTCGCAAGATGCTGCTGGCGATGGTGACGGATGTGCGCGTTGTGCTCATCAAGCTGGCGGATCGACTGCACAATATGCGCACGCTGGAGCATCTTCCGCCGGATCGGCAGGAGTCTATCGCGCGCGAGACACTGGATATTTACGCGCCGCTGGCCCACCGCCTGGGCATGGGAAAAATGCGCGGCGAACTGGAAGACCTCTCCTTTCGCTACGTCGATCCCTTCGCGTATGAACAGGTTCGCTCCGCCGTCGAGGCGCGCCGACAGGAGGGCGAGAAGTTTTTGCGCGGGATTGAGAATGCCTTGCAGGAGCGCCTCAAGGAACACAGCATTACCGCGCGTGTGGAGTGGCGCATCAAGCGGCTGTACTCCATTTTTCTAAAGTTGCAGCACCAGCGCATTACGGTCGATCAGGTTTATGACCTGCTGGCCGTGCGCGTCATTACCAGCAGCGTGCAGGATTGTTACGCCGTCTTTGGCCTGATCCATAGCATCTGGCGTCCGGTTCCGGGCCGCATCAAAGATTTCATCGCCATGCCGCGACCCAATCTGTACCAATCACTGCACACCACGGTCATGGCCGATGGCGGCCATCAATTTGAAGTGCAGATTCGCACCGATGAGATGCACCGCACGGCAGAGGAGGGCATCGCCGCGCACTGGAAGTACAAGGCGGGCGGCTCGCCCGTCAGCGCCAAGGACGAGCAGCGTTTGGCTTGGGTGCGCCAGATTGTCGAATGGCAGCGGGAGATGACCGATCCCAATGAGTTTCTCTCCACGCTCAAGATTGATCTGTACCCGGAAGAGGTCTACACCTTTACGCCGAAGGGCAAAGTGGTCGTGCTGCCCAAGGATGCCAGCCCCATCGACTTTGCCTATGCCATCCACACCGAGGTGGGCAACACCTGCACCGGAGCCAAAGTCAATGGCCGCATGGTGCCGTTGAAGACGCGACTGCGCAATGGCGACATCGTTGAAGTCACCACGCAGAATGGACACACGCCCAGCCGCGACTGGCTCAACTTTGCCAAGAGTAGCCGCGCGCGCAACAAGATCAAACACTGGCTGAATGAGCATCAGCGCGAACGCGCCATTGAGATTGGCCGCAAGCTGCTGGAGCGCGAGGCGCGCAAATACAAAGTTTCGCTGGCGCAATTCCATGACACCGATTATGTGAAGGTGGCCAGCGAATACGGTCTGGGCAACACGCCGGATCTGATGGCGGGCATTGGCTTCGGCAAATACTCGGCGCGGCAAACGCTGAACAAGCTGGCTCCCGGAGCCACGGCTCCTCCAGTTGGGCCGGAGACCACAATCTCCTCCATGTCCGATGCGGTCAAGCGCGTCTACTTCAGCAAGGGCGCGGATTCGCTTACCGTTGAAGGTCACGACGAGCTGCTGGTCTATCGCGCGCGCTGTTGCAATCCCATTCGCGGCGAGGAGATTGTTGGCTACGTCACACGCGGCAAGGGGGTCGCGGTTCATGCGCGGAATTGCCCGAATGTGCAGAACCTGCTGTATGAGGCCGATCGGCGCATCTCCGTCGAGTGGGCGCGGCTGCCGGAGGCAGACAGCGCGGGCCATCGCGCCACCTATGCCGTCAAGCTGACGGTCTTCTGCGATGATCGCGCCGGAATGCTGAAGGAGCTAACCGCCGCCATCTCCGATGATGGAACGAACATTCGCGGCGTGGACACCAAGGCTGGCACGGGGGCCGAGGCGATTGTGGAATTTATCGTGGATGCCTTCGACGTGCGCCATCTGAATCGGCTGGTCAACAGCCTGCGCCGTCTCTCCGGCGTGCGCGACGTGCAGCGCCAGCAGAAACTATAGATGCTGGATTTTCTCCCGCTCTTTGTAACAGCGTGTCGAGTTCGCGCATGAGTGTGTTGCATTACGGACGGGTCGGAGCCAGCCCCATTCTACTTGCCAACTTGCGCAGAGACTTCTTGAATTGCCTGCTCATGCCGCTGTACCTTCCCTGGGTAATAGCCTCTGCGCGTCCTGACGATTAGCTTGCCGTGATTCGGTGCTTTGGCTGCCACGTGCACCGTCCGGTAGCCTCCAAGAATGGCGGGCTTGGTTGAATGGAAGCCGACGATGTACTGGTCACGGATGTCGCGAGCAATCTCACCCGCGATTGTATCCACATCCTGCAAGGATTTCGGAAAGTAAGCAATGCCCCCTGTCTCTTGCGACAGCGTTTCCAGCGCCTTTTTCACATGCTGCGATTCTTCTTTGTCCTCCCCGAAAAGCAGCCCAATGGAATACACCGCAGGCCCATCCAGGCTCTGCACACTGCGCACGGCCTGTTCCAGACTGAGCCTGGAGGCATTGTCCTCTCCATCTGTAATAATCAGCAGCACCTGTTTCGGCAGTTTCGCATGTTTGGCCAGCTCGCCAGCAGAAGCGACCACCGCGTCATACAGCGCCGTGGCACTCCTGGCATCGAAGCGTGCAAGCCCGCGCTCCAGCGCGTCGATGTTTGAGGTGAAATCTTGATCGAGATAAGCCTTGTCGGAAAAATTCACGATAAATGTCTGATCCTGAGGGTTGGATGCCCTCACCATATCCAAGGCCGCAGCATCGACTGCTGCGCGTTTGTCGCGCATGGAGCCGGAATTATCGACAAGAATACCCATTGATACCGGAAGATCTTGCAGTTGAAAAGAGTCTATCGTCTGCGCAACGCCGTCCTCCCACACGCGGAAGTCGCGGCGTTCCAGATCGGAAACGAATTGTCCTTTTGCGTTGACCACTGTGCAGTTCAACACAACTTCATTTACATCTTCATGCAGCGTATAGATGCCGCCTTGCCCTTTTTTAATCTCGCCTGCCTGTCCTGTAACGGCTGGTAACTTCGCATTTTCCAGCGCTTTAATTTCAACATCCGGGGAAAGAATTGGATCGCGGTCTACATTGAGACTCGGCTCAAGCTCCGGTTGCGTAGGATCGTATGATGTCACTGCTGTTGTGGGCTGCATTTGCGCAGACGGCGTGAACTGTGTTCCAGATGTAATCTCGTTCATCGACAAATCCAAGGCAAAGACAGCGACAGCCCCTTCATCCGCATGTACCCAGATGCCCCGGAACGCTACACCAAGTTCTGGATGGAGCGTGAGCAACGCCAACATCACGTCGAGTACCTGCTTTCGCGCAGCCGACGGGTTCTGCAACTGGGTTCGCTGTGCGGTATCAGGAATGTAGTGGGCATCGATATCCAATCCTCCCAGCGCCCCTGTGGCACCCATCGCCGTTATTTCAAAAGTAGCGCCATTCCCTTTGAGCATCAGTGGTTTTGTTTCGGGAAGAGTATCGGGCCGCACCTGGTTCGCTTCCTGCTGTAGTTTTTCAAGATTGGGACTGGACAGAAATTCAACCGGCTCCAGAAGCGACGCAGCCGCCTGATCGTAGAACCACGCATCCCAATTCATCTTCTTGTGCGCGTATGCGCGTGCCTGCGACCAGTACCAGAGGCCATTGTGGCCTGCTTCCATCAGGGGACTGCTGAACAATCCGGCGAGCATCCAGTGATTTTCAAGCGTCTCTGACAAGATGAAAGAAATTTGCTGTGGCTTCGGGACTCCGGTGGCGTGAAGAATGACCAACGCAAACTTGCCCGGCGGCAAGTTTGCAAGGTCGAGCATCACGACCGGCGTTCCGCAGTAAAAATCTGTTCGTGGGGAATCTATAGGTTCACTCGAAGCGTCCAGAGCATACAGATCATCGACGGTGATCGTCGCGTGCTGTACCAGAGGCCTCAAACTATCTGCCCAGGCAGCAACCCCGCTAAAATCCGCAGCTACCGCTGGAATTGTGTTCGCTCGTAGCGACTGCACATCTCCACGCTGCACCTCGCCAACCATAGCGAGGACGCTACTCGACAGCGCGTCTCGCGCTGCCACTGTCATTTGCGATTGGGTCATGCACGTTGCGGCATTTGCATTCGGCAGCAGCCATGCTCCAGCAACCACCCCAAAAAGCAAAAGGCAATAGTAACTGTTCGCATATCTGGTTTTCATCATGGTGGCAATCTTTTCTGGAAATCTGGTTCGCAAACGAGTAGTGCCATTTTTGGACGAGTAGAAAAGTAGGCTGACGCTTGTCCCCAGTACCCCAGGAGGGCTGTCCCTCAGGGGCTAAAGCCCGCTCTCATTTCAGATACTTACGGCGGGACTAAAGTCCCGCCCCTTCAAACGATAGAGACGAATAACTCCGACTTAAGGAAGCTCTGATCAAGTTCCACGGCTGTCCCTCAGGGGCTGGAGCCTCGCTCTCATTTCAGATACTTACGGCGGGACTAAAGTCCCACCCCTTCAAAGTTCCGACTTGTGCAGAGCTTCCTTAATACAAATTTTTCAGCAAGCAAGCAGTTGTTATCCGCAGTATGACGATCAACGGATGCCGCACAAAACAGCCCTGCCTCAGCGCTTCCACCAGACGAAACGAATCCTGCGACCTCAAGCTATTCGGATGCCACAGCCAGCCACAAAGATGCTTTGCAACCCGGAGATGCAGGATACTTGCCTGACCCGAACCAATCCGATCCGAATGCGTCAAGTCCGAATGCGTTAAGGGGACTCTGAATAAGTCCAAGGTTGTCCCTCAGGGGCTAAAGCCCGCTTTCATTGCACTTCCTTACGGCGGGACTAAAGTCCCGCCCCTTCAAAGTTCCGACTTGTGCAGAGCTTCCCTAAAGCCAGCTCTCATTTCAAACACTTACGTCGGAACTAAAATCCAGCTTCTTCAAAACGCGGGCTGGTTCAGAGATTCCATAGCTTCTGACGCCCCCATTGTTTTGCACGAAACTTCTTTGTTAGGGCTATAATGCGCGCAGGGTTTCCCTTGTTCGTACCGCATCCGATGCGATCCGGCGACTCAGCGAAGCTGTACTCGACGCAGACCGCGAGGAACTGCATCTGAGTTCATAGCCGGATAAGGAGCGAGAACGATGACAGAGTCAAAAAATACCGCATTCGACCCAGCAGCGTTTCTGGCGACTGCCGGCATGGGAAGGAAGATGGTTCAGTTGAAGCCCAAGCAGGCATTTTTCACACAGGGAGATTCTGCCGACTCCATCTTCTATCTTCAAAAGGGCCGCGCGCACCTTACGGTTGTTTCTCCAGCCGGAAAAGAAGCTACCATCACGCTGCTTGCCGCAGGCGATTTTATCGGGGAGGCTTCCATCGCCGCAGTTGCCGGGCTGCATTTGGCTACGGCCACAGCCGTTACTGCCTGTACCGCTCTCAAAATTGAGCGCACAGAGATGCTCCGTGTCATGCATGCAGAGCATGCCTTCTCTGACCTGTTCCTGTCCTTTCTACTGGCTCGCAGTATGAGAATTCAGGCCGATCTTGTCGATCAGCTTTTTAACTCCAGCGAAAAACGTCTGGCGAGAATTCTTTTGTTGATGGCGGAGTTTGGCAAGCCGGGCGAGCCGGAAACGTTGATTCCAGATATCACGCAGGAAACATTGGCAGAGATGATTGGGACGACGCGATCCCGCGTCAGTTACTTTATGAACCGCTTTCGCAAGCTGGGATTTATCGAATATAACGGTCGCATCCGGGTACATAAATCGTTGCTGAATGTCATTCTGCACGAAGGAACGCCTTTGAAAAATGCTCAAAGCGCGTCTCTTTTGGAAACTTCAAAGACACCCTCGAAGCCCACTCGACCGAAAAAACCGCGCTAGGCTTGGCGGTGCTTGGTCTGCTTTTTCACCCATTGTCGCAAGGCCGTGTCCACGCGGGTTTGCCAGCCGGGGCCACTGGCGCGCAGCCGCTCCACCACATCGCGGGAAAGCCGAATGGTGACAACTTCCTTGGTCGGAGATTTCTGCGGCCCCCGTGGTTTCTTCAGTGAGCGCAGTTTGGTCTGCAACGATTCCGGCAATTGCGAGAACGGCACCGCGCGGGCAAAGTCTTCCTTCGTCCATTCCCGTACTTCGCCTTCGTCATCCGTTAACGGTGTTGGGGTCAAAGACTTTCGGTATGCCATATTTCATTGCCTCCCTCTGGTTCGCTTTTCTGAAGCTGATGACGCGAATACCCAAATCGGTTTCCAGGTAGCAGAGAACATGCAGCCGATCGCCAAGATATCCCACAGCTACGATTCTGTATTCACCACGACGGTGCTCAATATGCGTGACGGCGCTCTCGAAGTCGAACTCCGCAGCCAGCTCAAAGGAGAGATTCCGCTCCCGGATATTGCGCGCGTTCTTCTCCGGGTCGAACGTGATCTCCACCATCATATTGTAAATACAATTTATTGGAAATGCCAGAAAATACTGCGTGACAGCAGAGTGCGTCTGTTCCAAGTGCAGAAATTTTGCAGGATTTTCAATAAAAAAGGAGAGTCATCCTGAACCCTGCGCGGAGTTTGCCTTGAGCGAAGTCGAAGAACTCAGAATCAACTCCGCACAGCGAAGGAAAAGCCTGCCCTGACTGAGCCGTAAGCGAGTCGAACGAGTCTGGATTCTTCTCTTGGAGAGCACACCTCCCAGGTCTCCGAAAAGCGAGACCTAGGTGTGATCTTTCAATAGGTTGTCCATTCGAGCCAAACCAGAGAAGCTGATTGTGATGAGCAATTACGTTTCCAAGGAAAGGAACGAATGGACTATCACCAGAATGCACGACTGACGATTCACAGTCGAGAGCAAGTAGCCAGGAAAGTTCTTGCGGAAGGATGCACGCTGAAGCTGGCCGCGGCCAGCTTCAGCGTGAGCGCGAAGACCGCCGCCAAGTGGGTGCGCCGTTATCACGCCTGCG
>JAJZIJ010000027.1 GCA_021810625.1 Acidobacteriota bacterium | reverse complement strand
ATTTCCACATTCCCTCCGCCCCGGAACCAACTGTTAAGCTAAGTTCAATTCAATACCCGAAAGGACAAAACCCGCTTCGCCACCCTTCGCTCCCTTCAGGCTCATCCTTCGATTGGAAAAGACTTCGCTGCTTTCTGCCGATAGAAAGGAGCAGCGCGGATGGAATCAAACGCGCAAGAGAGAAAAGAATCGCAATCGCGCCGAGGGGAGTGCCAACAAATGTTCCTCTGCCACGATTTTTCTAGGCATTCGGCCTGCATTCCCGGTAAGGTAGACGCACTGGACTCTCGTTCGATTGCAGTTCGGTTTCAGTTCGATTGCGCTGGCTGGGGGAAGACCCGGAGCGGTCATCGCCAACGATAGGCATCTGGCGCCGCATCCCACCGGCAAGGAGGGACTGCCATGACTCGGAAGGAAAACCCGCTCCAACAGTTGTTTCAGGAAATCATCACGGAATGCTACCGTCGCGGCCCTGATCTGGAGGATGAGGAACTCGCCAGCTACGTCGCGGGCGTTCTCACCGATTTTTCTGAGACGGAGCATCTCTACCGCATTCGCAACGCGCGCGGTCGTCCGCTGCGCGACGTGACCGATATGCTGATCGCCTCCGATCCCGTCTACGGCGATGCCGATTCTTTCGAGCGGGAGCGTCAGGTGCGCAAGCACATTGGCGATTTCAGTCTCTTCTTCGCGGGCATGTTTCCAGAGTCGGCGCAGTGGCGGCATCGCAATCATCAGGATGGACTGCGCGCGCTGATCCGCGCCGGAAAAGAGAGCTACTACATCGTCTCGCAGTTCAATGTCTTTGAGTTTGAGCAGGAGGCACCGCTCTTTGGCCGTCTGGCGGAAAACTTCGAGGCCTGCGCGTATGGTCTGGGCCTGGTGCGCAAGGAACTGGAGCGCCGACGGATTTTGCCCGCAGAGCCATCGAAACCCAACGAACCCAAGCTGCTGATGTGAGAGGCGAGCAACGTGGAGATAATTTTCAGTGCTGCACTCAACTGGAATATGACCAGATGCCCACTTCTATGCCATCATCGTTAAACGCACTACTGCAATTTATGCAGACCCTTCGGCCAGTCCTTTGCGGAGGATGCGACAAATGGATGCGTAGCTCTTGCTTGGAACTTTCATAGCACTTCCGGCAAAACGGAACTTCATCCCCGTCTTCATACCAGTATGGATTTCTGAAGTGCATCTTCGCGCGAAGCTCTAGTTTTTGCTTCAGGTTTTGGTTTTCGGTGTATAGGTCTAACCGTTCTGTAGCAATTTCGACGACTTGGCCTTGCAGCGCAACTATTTTCTCGTACAACGGAACATCGTTGTACTTCTTCACCAGTTCCGCAATTTCTTTCACCCCTTGCACAGCTTGCATCGGCCCCAACATACTTCGCCTCCTATTCGCCATGAATATATCACTATCAAAACCGCATCGCAAATGGGAAATGTAGCAAACATTGAATAACGTATTTACTTTGTTGCTACAATAATCCCAATGTTGGTTTTTGATTGGGATAAGCACAATCGGCATCATGTGGCCCGGCACGATGTCTCGCCCGAAGAGGTCGAGCAAGTTCTCCTCAACGATCCTGTCGATCTTGAGGAAGAGATACGCAATGGCGAGTGGAGGCAAATCCATCTGGGGGAAACCAATGCTGGCCGCATACTCATCGTCGTCACGATGCAGCGGGAAGAATATATTCGCGTGGTTACGGCATGGCCAGCCAAAGAACGGCTGCGCGCTTTTTGGCGCGCGCAGCAGAAAGGAAAATCACATGGCGGAAAAATCGAAGATGCCTGAATTGCAGAGCGAAGCGGCAGAGGCAAACTGGTGGCCGGAGCAGGAAGACAAAATCGCCAGCAGCTTTGAAAAGGCGGCGGCAGAGGGAACGCTGGGCCACAGCACGCTGGCGCGGCGCAGCGGCGCGATTCCTCCCACGACGATTCGGCTGGATCGCAGCGATATCGAACGCGCCCGCGAACAGGCCCAACGTAGAGGATTGAAGTATCAGACGTATTTGAAGATGCTCATCCACGAAGCGTTGCAACAGGAGGCGCTCCAGCACGAGGAAAAACATCGCGCCGGGTAGATGATTTTCTGGTTGGGATGGCTTAAAGATCAGAGTGAGTCATTCTGAGGAGTCCTGCGAAGCAGACGACGAAGAATCCAGAGGGTGATGGCTGTATCGACGAAGCACAGACCTTCTGGATTCTTCACTCCGCTACGCGTCGTTCAGAATGACACCCTTTCTGTATAGGCACCTTCGGGATTCTTCACTTCGCTGCGCGGAGTTTATCCTGAGCGCAGTCGAAGGGTTCAGAATGACTCCATTTTCGTACAGACACCGTATGTGTTCCTTGTCGAAGATTTCAAACCCACCGACTGCTACTTCAAGTTCACCGTTTGCTGCAAGGGCAAATCCTGCGAAGAGCCGCCGACGAAGAATGTATACGCTCCGGGCACCAACTGCCAGCCATCTTTTGCCTCATCGAAAATGGAGAGATACTTCGGCTGGAGCATGATCGTTACCGTTCTGCTCTCTCCCGGCTGGAGCGGCATCTTGTTCCAATCCACGAGGCGCTTGGGTGGCTCCCCTGCGCTTGCGGGCAGAGCGGCGTAGACTTCGGCGATCTCCGCCCCGGCGCGAGAGCCGGTATTCTTCACCGTGAAGCGGATTTTTTCAATCTTTCCCGGAGTGACTTTCAATCCAGAGTAGGCGTAGGTGGTGTAGGAGAGGCCATAGCCAAAGGGAAACAGCACGGGCTTCTTTTTCGCGTCATACCACTTGTAGCCCACCAGAAATCCCTCGTCGTATGTCACTTGAAAGGCGGGCAATCCAGCAGCTTCCTTTTTGTCGGCATCCGCCCCCCAATATCCACTGGTCGATTGCGGCGGCGGCTTCACAACGCCGGAATGCTGCAAATCCGCCTCGTTCAGCGGGAAGGTAATGGGCAGCTTGGCGCTTGGGTTTACGTCGCCGAAGAGAATGTTCGCCAGCGCCTCCGCGCCGCGACTGCCGGGATACCAGGCTTCCACGATGCCGCTCACCTGACTGGCCCAGGGCATCAGCGCCGGACTTCCGGTTTCCAGCACAACAATAGTGTGGGGATTGGCCGCTGCGACCTGCTGCACCAGCGCGTCTTGATGATTGGGCAACGTCAGGCTGTCGAGATCCATGCCCTCGCGCTCCCACTGGGAGACAAAGACGATGGCGACATCCGCCGTCCTGGCCGATGCAGCCGCCGAGGCTGGGTCTGTGCCGGGGTTGTAGCTGATCTTCACGTTGGGAGCCTTCGCCTGCAACGCCTTCAACGGCGAGGTGGGGAACCAGACGGGATTTTTCTTCCATCCCGCTGCGCCTTTGCCCGGAGGGGCGACGGCGTTTCCGCCCGGCGGATCAACCTGCGCCGAACCTCCGCCAGAGAGCATGGCAATGTCGGCATGTGCGCCGATCACGGCAATGCTGTGAATTTTTGCGGCATCGAGTGGGAGAATTGCATTTTTGTTTTGCAGCAGAACAATACTTTGCTCGGCAAGATGCTGCGCGATAGCTAGATCACCCGCGACATCAATCACGCTCTTCTTCGGCGGATCGTCCACGATCCCGCTGGCGAACTCCGTGCGAAGGATGCGATGAACATGTTCATCCAACTCCGACATGGGAACCTTGCCCGCGAGTACAGCCTGCTTGAGCGCCGCGCCGTAGAAGATTTCTCCCGGCTCTTCATTGTCCAGGCCAGCCGCTGATGCCTTGACGGTGCTATGCGTCCCGCCCCAATCGGAGAGCACAAATCCTGGGAAATTCCAGTCCTTCTTGAGTACATCCGTCAGTAGATATTTATTTTCGCAGGCGTAATCTCCATTCACGCGATTGTAGGAGCACATCACCGCAGCCGACTTCAAATCGTGCAGCGCAATTTCAAATGCCAGCAGGTCACTCTCCCGCATGGCGCGCTTGCCAATGTTGGCATTGATGGCGGTGCGTCCGCTCTCCTGATCGTTCATCGCATAATGCTTGATGTCGCTAATGACATGCTGCGCCTGCATCCCCTGCATGACTGCGCCATCCATCGTGCCCGCCAGAATGGGGTCTTCGCCCATGTACTCAAAGGTGCGGCCATCGCGTGGCTCACGAGCCAGATTCACGCCGCCGCCGAGCGTCATGTTGTAGCCCTGCGCGCGCAGTTCGCGTCCAATCAGAGCGCCGTATGTGTACGCAGCCTGCGTGTCCCAACTGGAGGCGGCAGCCAGATCATCCGGCAACGCCGTGGAATATCGTCCGTTGACTCCGCTGCGCGTTACACCATAGGCCGCATCCGCCATCTGGATGCCCGGAATGCCCAGCCGCGGAATCCCCACCACGTAGCCCGCTCCACCATTGGAACTTGCCTTGCCTTCGGCGCTAAGCTGCGCGGAATCCAGATCGCCGGTGCCGTGCAGCAGCGAGATTTTCTCATCCAGCGTCAATTGCTTCAGCACCATGTCTGCCCGCTGATCGGGAGAAAGAGATGCATTCATCCACGGGTTTGCCGATGCCGCAGGCTTGCTGCCCCCGCCTTGCGCGAGCGTAGGCAGAGCCGCGAAACAAACTCCAATCGCGATGAGGACATGTATGCCTGTTTGACGTATGCGTTTTTGCACGTTCATAACTCCTCTTGCATCGTTTTCGTTGCCAAGGTCTGGTGACGCGACATGAAAATGTTATTTACCCGCAGCGGCGGCGTGCCGTACTGCTCGCGCAACCGGGGTCTGGCTGAGATAGCGATCCACGGCTGCTGCGGCCTTCCGTCCCTCGGCAATGGCCCACACCACCAGGGATTGCCCGCGACGCATATCTCCGGCGGCAAAGACGCCTGCAACCGAAGACATATAATTTTCATCCGTGGCAATGTTACTGCGCGCATCGAGCGTCACGCCCAACTGCTCAATCATTCCCTTGCGCACCGGGCCTTGGAATCCCATCGCCAGCAGCACCAGATCGACATCAAGCACATATTCGCTGCCCGCCACTGGCTCAAATTTCGGCGCGCCTCCCACGCGAACGGCGTGGAGTTGCTTCACATTTCCCTGCGCGTCTCCGGTAAAGCGCGTCGTGGCCACGCTCCAGTTGCGGTTGCCGCCTTCCTCATGCGCGCCTTCGGTGCGCAGTTGCATGGGCCAGAGCGGCCAGGGAGTTTGCGGCGAGCGGTCCTTGGGCGGCATCGGCATAATTTCAAACTGCTCGACGGACTTGGCCTGTTGGCGATGGCAGGTTCCCAGGCAATCGGCACCCGTGTCGCCCCCGCCGATGATGACCACGCGCTTACCCGTGGCCAGAATGCCTTCGGCATCGGGAATGATGTCGCCCTCGCAGCGCTTGTTTTGCTGCGGGAGAAATTCCATTGCAAAGTGGATGCCTTTGAGTTCACGGCCAGGGACGGTCAAGTCTCTCGGTTGCTCGGCTCCGCCCGTCAACAGCACAGCATCAAAGTCCCGTTGCAGGTCTTCGATGGGAACGTTGTGGCCCACATGCGCGTTGGTGACAAACTTGACCCCCTCGGCCTGCATCTGCTCCAAACGGCGATCCAGAACATGTTTTTCCAGCTTGAAGTTTGGGATGCCATAGCGCAACAATCCACCGATGCGATCCGCTTTCTCAAACAACGTGACCATGTGTCCGGCCCGGCGCAACTGCTGCGCCGCAGCCAGTCCCGCAGGCCCGGAACCCACAATCGCAACGCGCTTTCCGGTTGCGTAGACCGGCGGCTCTGGATGAATCCAGCCCTCGGCAAAGCCGCGCTCCACAATGTTTTTCTCAATCTGCTTGATCGTCACTGGCGGGCTGGTGATGCCGAGAACGCAGGCAGCCTCGCACGGCGCGGGGCAGATTCGTCCGGTAAATTCCGGGAAGTTGTTGGTCGCGTGCAGGCGGCGCACGGCCTCCTTCCAGCGACCGCGATAGACCAGATCATTCCAATCGGGAATGAGGTTGTTGACCGGGCAGCCGTTGTGGCAAAAGGGAACGCCGCAATCCATGCAGCGCGCGCCTTGCGCCTGCAACTTTTCTTCCGGGAACTCCCGATAAATTTCCAGCCAATCGTGAACGCGCTCCTCGACCGGACGACGTGCCGGCAACTCGCGCGCAATTTCCATAAACCCGGTGTCCTTACCCATGCTGCACCTGCCCAACGCTGATTTGTGATGCGATCTTTGCCACTGGAATATATGCCTGCGCCACGCGGCTGACACCGAGAACACGCTTATACTCGTGCGGAAATACTTTGATGAATTGCGGCAATGCCTCGTTCCAGTTTTTCAGAATCCAAGCCGCCCTGGGGCTGCCAGTCAGTTCGCGATGACGCGCGATCAGGTCGCGCAAAATCGCAACGTCCTGCGGGGTGGTTACAGCTTCCAGGTCGATGGAGGCAACGTTGCAGCGCTTCTGCGTAAAGTCGCCGCTCTCATCAAAGACATACGCCACTCCGCCGCTCATTCCGGCGGCAAAATTGCGACCACATTGCCCTAGCACGACAACCAGGCCACTGGTCATGTACTCGCAGCCATGATCGCCCACGCCTTCGACCACTGCCGTCGCGCCGGAATTTCTAACTGCGAAACGCTCTCCGGCCACTCCGTTTAGAAAGACTTCGCCGCTGGTGGCTCCGTACAAAACAACGTTGCCAACGATGATGCTTTCTTCTGGAACAAAGCCGGACTTCGGAGATGGATATACGATAATGCGTCCGCCGGAAAGCCCCTTGCCCACGTAATCATTCGCCTCGCCTTCCAGCCGAAGCGTAACGCCAGCAGGCAGGAACGCGCCGAAGCTCTGACCTGCGGAACCCGTAAAGTCAAATTGAATTGTCCCGTCAGGCAGACCCTTCGCTCCATAGCGGCGGGCAATCTCTCCACCGAGCATGGCCCCGACCGTGCGATGCACATTGCGAATGTCAAAGCTCGCCTTCACCGGAGTCTGTTTCTCCAACGCCGGACGGGCAGCGGCAATCAGTTGATGATCCAGCGCCTGCTCCAGTCCGTGATCCTGCGTCTGCACGCAATGACGCGCCACGCGCGCGGGCAGCGGGGGCGAATACAAAATGGAAGACAGGTCGATGCCCTTCGCTTTCCAGTGATGCGCGGCGGCCTGCGTGTCCAGCATGTCCACACGACCCACCATCTCATCGAACTTGCGGAAGCCCATCTGCGCCATGTACTCGCGCACCTGTTCGGCAAGGAAGAAGAAGAAGTTGATGACATGCTCCGGCTGCCCCTTGAATTGCTTCCGCAATTCGGGGTCTTGCGTCGCGATGCCCACCGGGCAGGTGTTCAGATGGCATTTGCGCATCATAATGCAGCCCATCGCGATCAGCGGCGTGGTGGCAAAGCCAAACTCCTCTGCGCCAAGCAGCGCGGCAATGGTAATGTCGCGCCCGGTTTGGAGCTTGCCATCGGTCTGCACGCGAATGCGGCTGCGCAGATCGTTGAGTAGAAGCACCTGTTGCGTCTCGGCCAGACCCAGTTCCCAGGGCAGGCCAGCGTGCTGGATTGAACTGACGGGCGACGCTCCGGTTCCGCCGGTATCGCCGCTGATGAGTACCAGGTCCGCGTGGGCCTTGGCCACGCCTGCGGCCACGGTGCCAACGCCAACCTCAGCCACCAGCTTGACTGAAATTCTTGCCTTGGGATTGACGTTCTTCAGGTCGTAGATGAGCTGCGCCAAATCCTCAATCGAATAAATGTCATGGTGCGGTGGCGGAGAGATCAAACCCACGCCGGGGATGGAATGGCGCACGCGCGCGATTACCTCATCCACTTTATGGCCGGGGAGTTGGCCGCCCTCGCCGGGCTTGGCCCCCTGAGCCATTTTGATCTGCAACTCGTCGGCATTCACCAGATATTGCGCGGTGACGCCAAAACGTCCAGAGGCCACCTGCTTGATGGCGCTGCGGCGCAAGTCGCCGTTGGGATCGGGCGTAAAGCGAGCTGCGTCCTCGCCACCTTCTCCGGTGTTGGACTTGCCGCCAATCCGATTCATGGCAATGGCCAGCGTCTCGTGCGCTTCCTTGCTGATGGAGCCAAAGGACATGGCCCCGGTGGTGAAGCGCTTCACAATCTCCTTGGCTGGCTCCACTTCCTCCAGCGGCACCGGAGTCTTAGACGACTTGATGCGCATCAGCCCGCGCAGCGTGCAGAGATTGCGATTCTGGTCGTCGAGCAGGTCGGTGTATTCCTTGAACGTCTTTGGATTTTCCTGCTGCACGGCATGTTGCAGCTTGCTGATTGTCTGCGGATTCAAAATATGCAGCTCGCCATTCACGCGATACTGATGCGCTCCGCCGACGGCCAGGTCGGTTTCATCCTCGATCAGCGATTGGAAGGCATACTCGTGCTTCATCTGCGCCTCCCGCGCCAATACATCCAGGCCGATGCCGCCGATGCGAGATGCGGTTCCAGAGAAATACTTCTCCGCCAGTTCTTTGTTCAGGCCGACGGCCTCAAAGACCTGCGCGCCGCGATAGCTTTGCAGCGTGGAAATGCCCATCTTGGAGAAGGTCTTCATCAAGCCTTTGTTGATGGCCTTCACAAAATTCTTCTGGGCAATCTCCGGAGTAATGCCTGCGGGCAGGTACTCGCGCACCGAAAGATCGCGAATCGTCTCAATCGCCAGATACGGATTGACGGCACTCGCGCCATAGCCAATCAGCAGGGCGAAATCCATCACTTCACGCGGCTCGCCCGACTCGACGATAAGGGCAACCTGCGTGCGCGTCTCTTCTCCAACCAATAAGTTATGGACGGCGGCCAGCGCCAACAGGCTTGGAATCGGCGCATAGCGCGCATCCACGCCACGGTCGGAGAGAATCAGCAGCGTGTAGCCGGAGCGGACGGCAAGCGATGCGCGCTGGCACAACTCCTCCAGCCCGCGCCTCAGACCAGCCTCGCCTTCCTCGGCGCGGAACAGAGCGGGTAGCGTGGTCGCCAGCAAATCTCCGCGAGAGACGCGACGCAGTTTCTCCAGTTCTGAGTTGGTCAGAATGGGATGCGGCAATTTCAGCGTGTGACAATTCTCCGGCCTCTCTTCCAGAATGTTCCGCTCCGTGCCGATGTAACTAATCATCGACATCACCATCTCTTCGCGGATGGGATCAATCGGCGGATTCGTTACTTGGGCGAAAAGCTGTTTGAAATAATTGAACAGCATCTGGGGTCGATCTGAGAGGCAGGCCAGCGGCGTATCAATGCCCATCGACCCGATGGGTTCCTCACCCTTGGCGGCCATTGGCTCCAGCACGATCTTCAAATCCTCTTCGGTGTACCCGAAGGCGCGCTGACGGCGCAGCAGCGTTTCATGGTGCGATCCATGCACGCGCAAGGGCTTGGGCAGATGATCCAGCGTAATCTGATTTTCCTTGAGCCACTCCCCATACGGCTGCCGTGAGACGAGTTGTTGCTTGATCTCCTTGTCGGGAACGATGCGCTTCTCAACCGTATCCACCAGAAACATTTTTCCGGGCTGCAAGCGGCCCTTCTTCTTTATGTTCTCGGCGGGAACATCCAGCACGCCAGCCTCCGATGCCAGAACAACCAGATCGTCCTTGGTGACGATGTAGCGTCCGGGACGCAGGCCATTGCGATCCAGCGCCGCTCCAATGACCCGGCCATCGGTAAATGCCATTGCTGCTGGCCCATCCCAGGGTTCCATCAGCGAGGCATGGTACTCATAAAACTCCCGCTTCTCCGGCTTCATGTGCGGATTGCCTGACCACGCTTCTGGAATCAACATGGCCATGACGTGCGGCATGGAGCGGCCCGATTGAAAGAGCAGCTCGACGGCATTGTCAAAGGCCGCCGAATCGCTGCCGCCCGGAGAGATGATGGGAAACAGCTTTTTGATGTCCTCGCCAAAGAGCGGAGAGGACAGAATCGACTGGCGGGCGCGCATCCAGTTCACATTGCCGCGCATGGTGTTGATCTCGCCATTGTGCGCGACATAGCGGTAAGGATGCGCCAGTTGCCAACTGGGAAATGTATTGGTGGAGAAGCGCTGATGCACCATGCAGAGAGCGCTAACCACTTCGGGATCAGAAAGCTCGCCGTAAAACTTTGCAATCTGCGGAGCCAGCAACAGCCCCTTGTACACAATTGTGCGCGCGGACAGGGACGGAATGTAAAACGTGCCTTTTTCCTGCACGTCGGAGCCTGCAATTTCCGCTTCGGCGCGCTTGCGCGCCACGTACAGCTTGCGCTCAAAGGCATCTTCATCCATGCTGTCGGGCCGCGAAACAAAAATCTGCTCGATATAAGGTTGCGAGCCGCGCGCAACGCGGCCAATGGCGCTTCCATTGCAGGGCGTGTCGCGCCAACCCAGAACCTCCAGCCCTTCTTCGCGCACAATGCGCTCCAGAATGCCCTCGCACTGCAAACGACTGTGCTTTTCCACCGGCAGAAAAACCATGCCCGCCGCATACGCGCCCGGAGCCGGAAGCGAAAAGCCCAGCTTCGCGCATTCGCGCGCGAAAAACGCATGAGGAATCTGAATCAGAATGCCCGCGCCGTCGCCGGTCTCTGGATCGCAGCCGCAAGCTCCGCGATGGGTCAGATTGATGAGCACCTCAATCCCTTTCAGGATGATGTCGTGGCTCTTTTCGCCACGGATGCTTGCTACAAATCCCATGCCGCAGGCATCATGCTCATTGCGGGGATCGTACAATCCCTGTGCCGTCGGCAGGCCCTGCGCTGCCGGATGTTCGGTAATGGAAGGATTCTTCGACACTGCTTGCCTCGGTCTCTTCAATGTTTAGGTTGTACAGAAAATGTGGAATGCGCGATGGTCAGACAACATTCGCCAAATAAAAAACCCCGGCGATGCGTCCCTGCCATCCCCTGTTGGATATCTGTTTTTACTTGGTACCTTTAATGTTAAACAACTCTGCGCTCTTCTACGAGAGCATTTCTTTCGCGATGACCTCGCTCTTGGATATTTCCAGCCACAAAAACGTCGCCAGGGCCGGAAAACTCCAACAAAACCATGACTTTTATGTTGGGGCCAGATCGAAATCTGTCGGAAAGCGCTCCCGACATAAACGTTCATTATATATCTACCACCGCAAAACGATCCCGGCGGACATCATGCCCGCCCCGGCAGCGGTGAGAAGCAGCGTATCACCCTTGCCGATGCGTCCATCTGCGACCGCCTCGGCCAGAGCAATAGGAATCGTGGCGGCGGAGCTGTTCGCATAGCGATCCATCACGGTGACGGTGCGCTCGGATGGAATGGCAAGAATCCTTCCGGTCTCGCGGATCATTCTCAGATTGGCCTGATGCGGAATCCACCAATCAATATCCTCCACGCCCAGATTCGCCTCCATCAAAGCGCGGCGACCCGCTTCCGCCATCATGCCAGCAGCCTGCTTGAAGAGTCCCTTGCCATCCCGAAGCATCATGCGATGTCGCCCCGCGTGCAACCCTGCGGCGGTCAGCGGCTCCCGCGTGCCGCCTGCGGGAATGCCCATCGCATCGTACTGCGAGCCGTCGGCGGCCAGGTGCGTTCCCAGAACATGCGGCGCATCCGAACCCGATGGCACAAGGGCAACTGCGCCAGCGCCATCGCCAAAGAGCGTGACGGTATTGCGATCCATCGGATCGACGCGCCGCGAGAGAATGTTGGCGGCGATCACCAGCACTGGCTTTTGCATTGTTTGCGCAAAGCTCGCTCCCATAAGGAAGGCGTAGAGGAAGCCAGAACAAGCGCCCGCCATATCGATCGCTCCTGCATTCGTGAGCGCCAGCCTGTGCGCCACCAGCGGAGCCGTTGGCGGCAAAAGATGATCGGGCGTACTGGTGGCCAACAGCAGGAGTCCAATCTCCGCAGGCAGAACACAAGCCGCTTCGAGAGCGCGCTGGCCCGCCGAGACGGCCAGATCAGAGGTCGCAACAGTATCCTCCGCGATGGGACGAAAACGGACGCCTGTCCGCTTTTCAATCCAGCCCGACTCCAGGCCGAGACGCGCTTCCATCTCCGCATTTTCGGTTCCAGTGCGCGGCACAACCGAACCAACCCCGGCCACCTTTATGTTGAGCAAGCGAGTTCGATCCTTTCTGCGATGCGTTCCTACTTCGGCCACTGCCAATGTTGCAGAACGTCTTCAATCTGGTCGAGCACCCAATGCGCCTCTTCGTCGCGGATGATGTACGGCGGCATAAAGTACATCACATTTCCCAAGGGCCGCAGCAACAATCCACGATCCAGAAATGCTTGCGTCAATGCAGGGCCGACGCGATCCAGATACCCCCCGGCCTCTCGCGTCTGCTTGTCGCGCACCAGTTCCAGCGCAAGCACGCCGCCAAGAATGCGAACATCCCCGACGTAAGGAAGCTCCTGCAATGCCGCCTTTCTGGAATGAAACAGCGCTTCCAACGCGACCACACGCGCCAGCGAGTTCTCCCTGTGCAGCAGTTCCAGGCTGGCAATGGAGACGGCGCAGGCCAGTGGATTGGCGGTAAAAGAGTGCCCATGAAAAAACGTCTTGCGGCGATCATCGCTGAGGAAGGCATCGTAAATTTCCTCTGTTGCCGCCGTCACTCCCATCGGCAGATAGCCTCCGGTAAGAGCTTTGGAGAGACACATCAGGTCAGGCGAAATCTGCGCGTGTTCGCAGGCAAACATTTTTCCCGTGCGGCCAAATCCGGTCAGCACTTCGTCGGCGATCATCAGCGTCCCATGCGCGTCGCAGAGCTGGCGCACCCCATGCAGAAACTGCTTTGGCCAGGTAATCATGCCTCCCGCAGCTTGCAACATCGGTTCCACCAGCACGCCCGCGATCTTTCCGCTTTGCGCCTCCAATATATTTCGGAGACTCGTCAGACAATCAATCTGGCACCGGGACGGATCGAGCGCCACGGGACAGCGATAGCAGTACGGCGCGTGCGCGCGCTCCACAGGAAAGAGTAGCGGCTGAAAGGACTCCGTAAACAACGAGGCGGCGCTGGCAGACATCGCTCCGACGGTGTCGCCATGATACGCGTGGTCGAGCATGACAAAGACGCGCCGCTGCTCCTGCCCCTGATTTCGCCAGTATTGCAACGCCATCTTCAGCGCCACTTCCACGGCGGTTGAACCATTGTCAGAGTAAAAAATGCGCCGCAGTCCCGATGGCAAAACCTGAACGAGACGTTCGGCAAGAATGGCTGCGGGCCTGTGCGTGAAGCCGGCAAACATCACATGCTCCAACTCCCCGGCCTGTTTTCGGATCGCCTCATTCAGATAGGGATGGCAATGGCCATGAATGTTGACCCACCAGGACGAGATGCCATCCAGAATGCGCGTGCCATCGGGCCGGTACAAATACATTCCCTCGCCGCGAACAATTGGCACGGGCATCGGCGCCGTCTGCATCTGCGTATAGGGATGCCAGAGATAGGCGCGATCCCACTGCTGCCAGTCGGAGTTGCATTCCTCCGCGTTGCACTCGCCCGCCGACGCAATTTTTCGTGAAGCATTCATCCTCAACGCGCCTCCGTGAATATAGATTCGAGCGCACCCTGCGGGTCGAGTTCGCGCAGCGCCCAATCGGCAAGGCTATTCGGCGTCAGCGAAGAAAAAAGCGGCATCTCGCCGATCACGGCAACGTTTCCGTACTGCTCAATGGCGCGCCGATTCTCAGAGTTGGAATCTCCCACCATCACCACGCCCGCAATCTTCTGCCCTCTGGCTCGCAGCGCCTCCAGCGTGAGCAGCGTGTGGTTGATGGTGCCCAACGAGGAACGCGCCACGACCAGCGTTGGCAATCCAAGAGCCGCGATCAGATCGACCATTAAGCATGAGGCATTCAGCGGCACCAGCACGCCTCCAGCGCCTTCGACAATCCAGGCACGCGACCCATCCGCGTTCTCCGCTGGCGCAAGCAGTTTTTGCAGATGGATTTCTTCTCCATGCAACCGGGCGGCAAGGTGCGGAGACAAGGGTCGTGGCAGCCGAACGCCTTCCATGCAAATCTCCGCGTCAGAACATTGGCCAAGCGCGCGCGCGGTGGCCGTGTCGTCACCTTCGGGAGAGCCTGTCTGCACCGGTTTCCAGTAGCGCAGGCTTGCGATGCGTCGATAGCGATGCATCAGCGCCGCGCAAACTGACGTCTTCCCTATATTTGTATCCGTCCCGGTTACAAATAGGCCGATCATGCGATCCTCGCGTGGGATAGAGCGATATGCAGGCAGGTAGAGAAACGCAGCAGCGCGTCTTCCGCCAGCCCGGTATTGACAGAGAGACGCAGCCGCGCCGTTCCCTCTGGAACCGTTGGCGGACGAATGGCGCGCACATCAAATCCATCTGCCTGTAACGCTGCGGCAACACGGACGGCGCGAGCATTTTCTCCGATAAGAACAGGAATGATCTGCGATCCCTCTCGCGCAACCTCCAGCCCTTGATCGGCGAGGATGGAACGCAATTGTTTGGTCAGCGTGTGCAACTGGCTTCGACGTTCCGGTTCCTGCTCAAGGACATCCAGAGCGGCATCCATTGCCGCTGCCACCGAGGGCGGCGGAGCGGTCGAAAACAGAAAAGTTCGTCCGCGCTGTATCAGATATTCAATGGCCCAGAACGCTCCAGCCACAAAAGCTCCGCTGACGCCCAATGCCTTTCCCGCAGAATTGATCGAGAGAAAAACATCCTTCGTAATTCCAGCTTCCTCAATAAGGCCCGTGCCGCGCTCTCCATACACTCCGACAGCGTGAGCCTCATCCACAATCAGAGCAACGCCTGCCTCGCTGCACAGCGCCGCGTACTCCCGCAACGGAGCCAGGTCTCCATCCATACTGAACAGGGATTCCGTCACCAGAAACCGCTGGCCCTCCGTGGGAGTGGATTCCAGATGGCGTCGGAGCGCCTGCAAATCTGCATGGGGAAAGATAATTTTTTTTGCCTTCCCCAGCTTCATGCCATCAATCAGGCTGGCGTGGTTGAGGCGGTCAAAGAAAACAACATCGCCCTCTTCCAGAAATGTCGAAAGCACGGCAAGATTGGCCGCATAGCCGCTTCCAAAATAGAGCGCGGCCTCGGTTCCTTTCCACTGCGCGAATCGCCGCTCAATGGCAGAAAAGCCTGCCCGGTCGCCGCGCAGCAATCGAGAGCCAGTCGAGCCGCAGCCTTCTTCCAAAACCGCTGCGGACATGCGCGCCTTCAACTGTGGATGCGCGGCCAGCCGCAGATAATCGTTCGAGCAGAAATCGATTCCCGTCGGCGGCTGGAGTCTTCGATACAGCCCTTCGGCCTGCAACTGCGCCAACCGATTGCAAATTCTGAATTCCAGGTTCGCATCAATTTCCGGCATCGGAGACGCTTCCCCGTACATCGCCACTGGCAAGGCAGGCAAACATCTCCTCGTCCGCCGACAGCGCCGCATTCGGCGTCGTTAGCAGCTTCTCGCCAATAAAAATGGAGTTGGCTCCGGCAAATAAAGCGAGCAGTTGCGCCTCCTGCGACAGATGCACGCGTCCGGCGGAGAGCCGCACGCGCGACCGGGGCATCAGGATACGCGCCACGGCAATCGTCCGAACCAAGTCCGTCACGGCAACGTCGGGAGCCTTTTCCAGAGGCGTTCCGGGAACTGGCATCAAAAGATTGATGGGAACCGATTCGGGTTGCGGATCAAGAGCGGCCAGCTCAGCCACCATCGCGCAGCGATCCTCGATGCTTTCCCCCAGGCCGATGATTCCGCCGCTGCAAAGCGTCAATCCCGCCTCGCGTGCCACGCGCAGCGTGTTCAGTCGGTCATCATAGGTGCGTGTCGTTACGATCTTTGGATAATACTCGCGGCTGGTATCAAGATTGTGGTTGTAAGCATCAAGGCCGGCGCGCTTCAGTTGCTGCGCCTGGGCCAGCGTTAACATTCCAAGTGTCGTACAGGCCTCCAGGCCGAAGGACTTGATGGTGCGAACCATATCCAGAACCCGCTCGAATTGCTCGCCCTCTGGAGCTTGCCGCCACGCCGCCCCCATGCAAAATCGTTGCGCCCCTGCTTCCTTCGCCTGCGTGACCGCTGCGCGAACATCCTCGACAGACAGGAGCGGACGTCGCTCCAGGCCTGTCTTGTGGTGCGCCGATTGGGAGCAGTAGCCGCAATCTTCCGCGCACCCACCGGTCTTGATCGACAGCAAGACACACCGCTGAATGTCTTCGAGCGCATGAAACGACCGATGCACCGTGTGCGCTTCATACAAAAGATCAAAAAAATGTTTTTGATACAGCCTCAGGGCGGTTTGCGCCAGCGCGGAAGGCTCCGCAGCGCGCTCAAGGTTGGAGATATTGGATAGCATTCCACCATCATGCGCGATTCGGCGAAGATTGTGTGGATGGTTTACTCTTGTACTAAATAGTTTTCAATGGAAACTATTTACGAGGTTCCCATGCGCATCGAATCCTTCCTGCGACAAAGCCCCATCTTTGAGGCAAGCCGCATTGCGCGTCGGCTTGACGCTGAATTGAACCATATCCTGCGATCCGAGGAATTGAGTTTTTTTGAGTCCCTGGTTCTCGTGGCCATTTTTTTTGAGGAATCCCGCCCCGTCAATCCCTCCCAGCTTGCAGCGACCTTTTCCACCAGTCGCGGCAACGTGAGCCATTGCATCTCCTCCCTGGAGGCAAAGGGATTGCTGCAAAGAAAAATCAACGCCGAGGATGCCAGGGGGTTCCATCTATCCCTGAAACCCCACGGCAAAAAACGCGCCATGCGCGTTATCGGAATCCTCGATCAGATGCAACGACTCTTTGAAAGCAAAATCGGAACTGCGGAATTGAAAAAAACATTCGACCACCTGCGCGCTGTCGAAGAACTTTGTGTTGCCATCGCACGAGCAAAGTGAAACCCTCCCGCCACGCCCGCCCGCCGCGCCAGGGTTGTTACACTTGTCTGTGACATCCTCTGTGACCCGCAAGTTGCGCATCTCCGCCATTCAATATCTCAATCCCGCGCCGCTGATGTGGGATTTTGAACACGCTCCCGAACAGAACCGCCTGGCCGAGCGTTATGAAATTCATGCGACGCTACCCGCGCAGTGCGCCGACGAGTTGGCCACAGGTCGCGCCGATATCGGCCTGGTACCTGCCGCAGCGTATGCCGCCACGCCGGGGCTGGCCGTCATCCCTGGCTGCGCGATTGCTTCGCTGGATCACGTCCGCTCCATCCTGCTGGTGATGCGGCAGCCGAACGGGATGCGCGGTTTGCGCTGCATCGCGGCAGACCCGGCCTCGCGCAGCTCGAATGTTTACGCTCAGGTAATTCTGCGGAAATTCTATGGGGCTGCGCCGGAGTTTGTCCCGCGCGCAACCAACCTTGCGGGCAATCTGGATGCCATGCTTGCCGACTGCGATGCTGCGGTGCTAATCGGCGATCCTGCGCTGCTGGCGCTCGAAGATCGGGCGGCCCGCGCAAACCGCACTGGCGAGCAACTGGAGTACATCGACCTGGCCCACGAATGGAAACAGCACACCGGGCTGCCCTGGGTCTCGGCCTTCTGGGCCGCGCGCCCAGAGGCGATACGCGCATCCGGCCTGAGCGCGGCGGAGGTGACAGGCGACTTTCAACGCTCCCGCGATCATGGCATGGCGCATTTGGAGGAGATCGTCGCTGAGTGGACACCCCGCCTGATTGGCCCGCCCGCCGTTCCGTCTGCGGTCATCCGCGCCTATCTGAAAAACAACATTCATTACACGCTGGACGACAATTGCCTGGCCGGGCTTGGATTGTTCTATCGCTATGCCGCTGAGCTGGGCGTGTTGCCGCCGGCCCCGCCGCTGCGTTTTTTGTAGCCAGCTTCTTTCCCCCCAGCGCTGGTCGGAAGAAGCTGGCCGCCATGCAGAAAATGAGTTCCTATTGCGTCGGCTTTGCCGTTTCGATGCGAAAGGCATAGGCATATTTGCCAGGATTTTTCGCGGGTAACTGGATCGAGAGTCCATCGCTTCCCTGTTGGAACTTCAAGTTCCCCGCAGAGCCAAGAAGCGCGACGGACAGGACTTTTTCTGTAGTGCTGGCCTTGGTTCCCAAGGCATGAATTACGGCTTTTCCATTGGTCGGCCAACCCATCTCCACGGCGTATAAGATGCCATTCTTGGTCGTAAAGCGGAAATCCTGCGGCGTGTATGGAGTAGGAGACGAATCGCTAAAGAGACCACTCACGACCTGCGTTGGCCCCTCCCCATAAATCTTCCAGGGCCGCGTTCCATAAATCGCATCTCCGTTCATCTTCAGCCAGCCACCTATATCCAGCAGTTCTTGTTGCACTTTTTCTGGAATGGTGCCGTCGGAACGTGGGCCAATGTTGAGCAGAAAATTTCCATTTTTGCTGACAGTATCGATGAGACGAAGAACAATAAATTCCGGCGTTTTGAAGGTGGCATTGTGGATGTATCCCCAGGATTTGTAGCTGATGGATGACTCCGACTGCCAGTACAGCGGACGAATGTCTGCAAGCTGGCCGCGCTCCATATCCAGCACCGCAGAGTGCTCGTCCAGCGCGTACAACTTGTAGTTGATGACACCCACCGGGCCGCCGCGACGGAGAGATTCGTTGTAATAAAACGCGGTGAATTTTGTAAGTTGATCGCGTAGGTTCGACTGTCCTATCCACCAGTCAAAGAACATAACATCGGGATGATATTTTTCTACAATCTCCGCAGAACGCGCGAGCCAGTCGTTGCTATAGGCCGTCGAGAGATATGTAAAGTCATTGTTCAGCGGAGTTTTATTTTTGTTTTCCAGCCATGCGTGGGCTGGCCCATAAAACGCAGCGTACTTGGGATCATTCACATCGGAGTCCAGCTTGCGTCCTTCTCCAAGAAAAAAATCATGCTCGGCGCGATGGAATGAGGCTCCGAAATGCATTCCTTCCGCGCGCACTGCCTTTTCCAGCTCGCCGGAGGTATCGCGATGTGGCCCCATTTTGACGACTGTCCAGTCCGAAAGGCTGCTGTCGTACATGGAAAATCCATCATGGTGCTCAAAAACAGGAACAACATATTTGGCGCCAGCTTCTTTGAACAAAAGCGCCCACGCTTGTGGATCAAAATGCTGGGCCTTAAACATGGGAATAAAGTCTTTGTAGCCAAACTTGTTCAATGGGCCGTAGGTGGCAATTTGGTGCTTGTATACATCACTGTCCTTGATGTACATATTGCGGGCATACCATTCACTTCCATACGCCGGAACGGAATACACCCCCCAATGAATGAAGATGCCAAACTTCGCGTCTTTGTACCAATCCGGCACCGTGTATGTATCCAGGGATTCAAAATCTGGTCGAAACGGCCCGGCATGGTCGATCCGATCTACATCCCGCAGCAGCGCGTGTCGTCGCGCATCGTACTTACTGCTGGCCGCCTGCCATTGTCGATCCAGAACAGCAGGGTCGGTGCCCGCTGTCGGCGCAGTGGGACTCTTTGCTTGCGCCAGCAGCGCTCCGCAGCCACCACAAAGCGTGGCCA
This sequence comes from Acidobacteriota bacterium, assembly GCA_021810625.1. GTDB lineage: Bacteria > Acidobacteriota > Terriglobia > Terriglobales > Acidobacteriaceae > JAJZIJ01. The sequence goes on along the minus strand of JAJZIJ010000027.1, from coordinate 14,251 downwards.
TCGTAAAAACGAGAATCCTTAAATTTCTACAGAATCGAGTCATGCCGCATCTGCCTCCGAAGATCGAAAAAAGTTCTTGCTTTGCCATTCGCTGTTTCTGTCGCAATCGCGACGTAGGCCCAACGGCGGCAATACAGAGATTACCCGCTGCCGCACTCCACTGACAAGTTGAAACGTTTTACGCTGGAAATCTTAGAAAAATAGAACTGATGTGCTTGGCTATTGCAGGAAGTTATACCTGCACAAACATGCCTGGCATTGAAGCCAGTTCCGGCGCTGATTCTTCGCTTTGTAGAAAGCTGATCGTTCCGCCGGGATATTCGTGAATGCGGACACCCTGCTCGCCGACGGTGACGTAGGTGGCGCGCGCATCGACCCAGGAGCCAGTGTTGTAGTATTCGACGCCCTCGCGCATGAGCGAGAGCGCGGCATGGGTATGGCCGCAAAATACGCGCGCGCAATCGCCCTGCCGCGCATAGGCAATCGCGCCCTGGGCCACTTTGTCAGAGAGTCGCAGCCAGCGTGTGTTGATGCGATCCAGACAGCGCGAAAACCGCTTGGCCTTGGAATCGATCTTCTGAATCTGATAGTAGAGTTGTTCGCCGATTCGGCTGAGGAGTAGATTGCGGCTGACAAAGCGGTCAAACTGATGGCCGTGAATCGCCAAGTGGCGCCTGCCCGCGTATTCCCACACATAGCGCTGATAGACGGGAACGCCGACCAGATGCGACATCAGATCGGCCAGACCGCGGTCGTGGTTGCCCTCCACCCAGACCACTTCGATTTTGCGCTTGGGGTTGGAGAGCTTGCGGATGCAGGAGAGAAACCTCCAATGCTCACTGGTGAGGCGACGGAAGTTGAGATCGGAGAAAATATCACCCAACAGAATCAGGCGACGATAACGCTCCGATTGCAGCACGTCGAGCGCAGCCTGGGCGCGACTCATCGCGGAACCAAGATGTACATCCGACAGAATCAGGGTGTCGTAAATCGTGTCAGAGATCGTGCCGGGGATCGTCGAATGGATTGAGCTTCCCATGCATCATATATGCAGCATGAGTCGGGAATAGAAGATGAGCGGGAGATGAAGATTTGAAGAAAAAAGCGGAATACCTTCCAGCGACCGAAGAATCCAGACGGTTTTTGCTTCGTCTTATGTCTCCAGCATTCCCTGAATGCCTCCCTTCACTCCGTGACGCTTCGTTCAGAGGGACAATCCTACCCGGAATCTCCTGTTCGGAGAAAATTCTGGTGCGCCCGACAAGATTCGAACTTGTGACCTAACGCTTCGGAGGCGTTCGCTCTATCCATCTGAGCTACGGGCGCATCTTCTACGAGGCTATCACGGAGCTTCCCGCTTCTGCATGGGGTGCTCCTCTCACGTAGGACGTGCCCGTTCCTCGCATAACGGGGGATGGCAACGCGGCGCATGAAAACGCGCAGCGACATCTTTTCCTGTTCCGGCAGCGCGATGTCCACATTCTGCGGTAAACTTAGACGTGTGCTGAAATTTCCCCGCTCCCTCCACGGCGGCGTGAATCTGTCTTCACAATCACAGTTGAAAATCTTTTAAGTTAGGAACCGAACGCATCGTGTCTCGTGTCATTCGCAACATCGCCATTATCGCCCACGTCGATCACGGAAAGACCACACTGGTTGACGCCATGCTGCGTCAAAGCGGCACCTTCCGCTCCAATGAAACGGTGGTGGATCGCGTTATGGACTCCAACGATCTGGAGCGCGAGCGTGGCATTACGATCCTCGCCAAGAACACGGCCATCTTTTTTGAGGACACCAAGATCAACATCGTCGATACGCCCGGCCACGCCGATTTTGGCGGCGAAGTCGAACGCGCCCTGAAGATGGTCGATGGCGTCATGTTGCTGGTGGATGCCAGCGAAGGCCCGCTGCCGCAGACGCGCTATGTTCTCTCCAAGGCGCTGGAAGCCAAGCTGCTGCCGATTCTTGTTATCAACAAAATCGACCGTCCCGATGCGCGCACGCAAGAGGTGCTCAACGAGGTCTACGACCTCTTTATTGATCTCGACGCGACGGAAGACCAACTGGACTTTCCCGTCATCTACACCAACGCCAAGCTGGGCACGGCAACGATGGATATCAAGACCCACGGTGTTGACCTGCAACCGCTGTATCACAAGATCATTGAGACCATTCCGCCAGCCAAGGGCGATGCCGACGGCCCCTTGCAGATTCTTGTCACCAATCTCGATTACTCCGACTACCTGGGGCGTCTGGCCATTGCGCGCGTCTTTAATGGCACGCTGCACTCTGGCGACGAAGTTGCCATCTCCAAGCGCGACGGCTCCCTGGAAAAGACAAAGGTCACCAAGCTCTTCACCTTTAGCGGATTGAAACGCATCGACACGGAAGCCACCGAGACAGGCGATATCGTCGCCGTTGCTGGCATTCCCGGCATCACCATCGGCGAGACCATCACCAGCGTTGAAAATCCTGCGCCGCTGCCGACGATCACCATTGACGAGCCGACGATTGCGATTCAATTCTCCGTCAACAATTCTCCCTTTGCCGGACGCGAAGGCCAGTATGTCACCTCGCGCAATCTGCGCGAGCGGCTGGAGAAAGAGCTGCTCACCAACGTTTCCATTCGCGTCGAAGATACGGGCAGCCCGGACAGCTTCAAAGTGCTGGGACGCGGCGAATTGCAACTCGCCATTTTGATTGAAATGATGCGCCGCGAGGGCTTTGAGCTGATGGTGGGCCGCCCGGAGATTGTCACCCGTCGCGTGGACGGCAAGCTGATGGAGCCGGTCGAGCAACTCACCATCGACATCCCCGAAAATTTCGTTGGCGTGGTCATGGAGCGCCTTGGCCCGCGCAAGGCGGAGATGGTGCGGATGCACAACCACGGCTATGGCCGCGTGCGTTTGGTCTTTCGCATTCCCAGTCGCGGTTTGATTGGCTTGCGCAGCGAGATGCTGACCGAAACTCGCGGCACCATCGTGATGAACACGCTCTTTGACGGATACATGCCGCATCAGGGTGAAATTCCGCAGCGTCAGACGGGCGCGTTGATTGCGGATCGCGCTGGCAGCACCACCACCTACTCGCTCGATGGATTGCAGGAGCGCGGCGTGCTCTTTGTCGGCCCTGGCGTGGAGGTCTACGAGGGCATGATCGTCGGCGAACACTCCCGCGACAACGATCTGGACGTGAACGCTGTTCGTGAGAAGAAACTGACCAACATGCGCGCCTCCTCGGCGGACGAGGCGATTCGCCTGGTTCCATTCCGACCCTTGAATCTGGAGCAGTCTATCGAGTTCATCGCAGACGACGAAATGGTCGAGGTCACGCCGAAGAGCCTGCGCATTCGCAAGAAAATCTTGCAGGCCAACCGCAGACCGCGTCGCAATGCCGCCGCCCTGCAAACCTAAACGGCCCACTGCGTTTTCTTCCACTGGAATAATAAAAATCCGAGTGCCCATATACGGTGCCCCTGATACGCAAACCGAATACGCCGCGTTCTTTGCGGCTCATCTGGTTTGCGTATCATTATGGGCGGGGCGATCCCTTCCAATCTCGCTGGATGCACCGGGTATGCCATTTTTCGTTGATAGGTCTCGCAATGCTTGGAAACGTATGCGCCACCAAATGCCGGGATTAAACATCTGGTGCCAGGTGTGCTACTCTAAGCGGCGATATGAGACACGTTCGAACTGCCTCTCTCCTGATGCTCCTGGCCGTGTTGACCTTTGTCGCGCTGCCCTGCGGATATGCCCAATCGCCCCAAACCAAATTCAAGCCCGGCAAGTGGCAGGTTGATTCCACCATCACGACCCAGACGGGAAAGCAGTTCCATACACACGATATGGTCTGCGCCAAACAAGGGGAAGATTTCTGGAAGCATCCCCACCCCAACCAGCAATGCAGTGCGCCTCAGGTAACGCCCATCACCAATGGGTATACCGTCCAACTCCATTGCAGTGGCAGCAACGGCCCCGTTCAGAAGAACCCGTGGAAGATGGATTCCACTATTAGTGAAACATTTTCTGCAAATGGAACCCAGTTTCAATCCTCTGGTACCGTCACCACGCAAACATCCATCCCCGGTCAGGCACCGATACAGGCAACAGCCAGCATGCAGGCAGTGGGGAGACGTCTCGGCCCCTGCGCCCCCACGCCCCCAACAGCGCCCAAAACAAAAACCACGCCTAAAACCTAGAGCCTGTTAATCGACCCTCGTCAGCAACTCCTGCCGGGGGTCTTCCGGGTTGAGTCGCGCCAGCTCGCGCAAAATCTCCTTGGAACGCTCATCCTGCACCCTGGGTACTACGATCTGCACTTCGACAATTTGATCGCCGCGCGTCCCCTCGCGCACAGCGGAGAAAACTCCCTTTTCGCGCATACGCAGTTTCTGGCCGTTCTGCGTGCCGGGGGGAATCTTCAACTGCGCCCGGCCATCAATGGTCGGCACATCCACCTTCGCGCCCAGCGCAGCCTCACTCACCGTCACCGGTACGGAGAGATAAATATCATCCCCACTGCGCGTAAAGACCGGGTGCGCGCCAATGCGCATGATGAGATACAAATCGCCCATCGCGCCGCCATGCGTGCCTGCATTGCCCTTGCCCGCCAGTCGAATGCGCTGGCCGTCGCGCGTTCCCGGCTTCACGCGAAACTCCATCGTCTCGGCACGCGCCACTGCGCCCTCGCCGCCACAGGTCGCGCAGGCGGAACGTACCTTGCCCGTGCCATCGCAGCGCGGACATTGCAGGTTAAACTTCATCCGCCCGCCCATCTGCGTCACCTGGCCGGTGCCGTCACACTCCTGACACATGCTGTCGCCACCGCTGTTGCTTCTTCCTTTGCAAGTGGGACAAATATCCTTGCGCGTCACCTGCAACTTGACCGTGCCGCCGCGAATCGAAGTCCAGAAATCGACGCTTACCTGATATTCCAGATCGGTGCCCGGCTGCGGCGTCTCTTCGCGATGCCCGCCGCCATGAAATGCGCCGGAAAAGATGTCGCGGAAGCTGCCCCAGGAAGACTGTCCAGCCGACTGTCCAGCCGCAGCACTGCTGGCTCTGCCACTGCGCGAGTGCTGCGCTTCAGAAAAATCAGAGAAATCAAAGCCGCCAAAATCAAAGGGAGTGCCCGTCTGTCCGCCCGCGCCGGGCCGCGCGCCGCGTGCCGCCGCCTCAGCCGCCGCCGGGTCAATGTTGTCGGAGTAGAAGCCGAACTGATCGTAGATTTTGCGCTTCTTCGGATCGCTCAGAACATCGTTGGCCTCGGACATCTCCTTGAAGCGCTCCTCGGCCTTTTTGTCGCCGGGGTTCACGTCCGGGTGATATTTGCGCGCCAGCTTGCGGAAGGCCTTGCGAATCTCCTCCGCCGTGGCCGACTTCTTCACTCCGAGCAAGCCGTAATAGTCTTTGGTCTGTGTGGCCATAGGGTGCGTCTTTAGATTATGCGCTTGGATACTGCTTCATTCTCTCATTGTTCACTCATACCGGGGTACATCCGTCAGCACCGGTGGCGTGTAAGGCATCCTGATCCTACTGTTGTGCGATATGTGCTCCGGGCATGTTGCTGCGCATTCGCTACGTACACTATGAATCAGGTCTTCAACTTCTTTTTTTGAACCCAGATTTTCCACAGATAATGGGCAGATGACCTTATTGCACGTTGGACAGTTTACGGTTACTTCTCCCCGAAAACCTCGCACAAAGTCCCCCGGCATCCAGAAATATGGCTCGGACAATCTCACAGGATCGCCCGAAGGGCCTTCGAGCAGGAAAGTGAACTCAAAGTTGTAGCCGTTATCCTTTCGTCTTAAACGTTCCCGTATTTCCTGCTTTTTGATCGGGTGTTTACATTTTTCGCCGACCGGAACAACATGGTCGATAGAAATTGTTGTTTGGCCACTAATCAGCACATTCTTCTGACCATCTTTGAATGGCACGCAGTCAATCTGGATTTTTCCAAGAACGAAAGCTACCGTGCCCAGATTGGCGCACCACAAATCATAGCTCTCCCCATTCTCTTCAAACCAGAATTTCGCCCTTGGCATATTCGCCTCTTTGCGAATTTTATCTTCTTCCTTCCAGCGATCACGCTCCTGTTTTGCCTGCGCCCGCATGGCGAACCACTGAAATCCAGCGGCAATCACGAGCAACAGAGTCGCGCCAGCTTCCACTGCGACTGCCCAATTCTTAAAAAACTCTTGCAGCCAACAAATCATGCGACATTCTCCGTTCTTACTACGACATTCTACTTACCCCGGAATTGCATGGGCTGCGCCAGCACCGTCTGGATTCTTCACTTCGCTACGCTTGTTCAGAATGACATTCTCGTGGGAAATTGCAGCATCCCCCACAGAAATGTCATTCTGAGCGACCCACGGGAGCGAAGAATCCAGAGAATCCCGGCGCAACCCTTGCCCTATCGGTTCTCTGGAATCTGCCCTTGCGCGAACCCTGCAAGCCATCCATCTTGACCTCCAACATCACCGACACATTCCAGCACCGTCTGGATTCTTCACTTCGCTACGCTTGTTCAGAATGACATTCTCGTGGAAAATTGCAGCATCCTCCACAGAAATGTCATTCTGAGCGACCCACGGGAGCGAAGAATCCAGAGAATCCCAGCGCAAACCCTTGCTCTATCGGTTCTCTGGAATCTCCATCGGCTTGCCCCAGTCTTCCGACAAATCCTTCCATCCTGGATTCAGTTCTGCAATCAGCGCGATCTTTTTTGCCCGCGTCCAGCCTTTGATCTGCTTCTCCCGGCCAATCGCTGTCGTGATCTCTGCATACTCCTCGTAGTAGATCAGTCGATTGCAGTCATACCTGGAAGTGAATCCTGGATGAGCTTTCTCGCGATGCTCCAGCATCCTGCGGTATAAGTCGCTGGTGACTCCCGTGTACAACGTTCCGGTTCGTCCCATGAGGATGTACACCCAGCTTGCCTTCATACCTCCGCGCATCCATCCTTCCTCAGTTCCACACCATCTTTACGTCCATCGGCTCGATGCGAACGAACAGATCGGGAGCGACGCTCATCAGCCTGCGCGCATAGTTCTCCGCCTCCTCGCGTGTGTCGAAGAGATCGCGATCATAGACGGTTCCGGCACGCAACTGTTCGCACTTCCAGACGGTTTCCGATTTCATGGCCTACCTCCTGTTTCCGGTGTAGCTTGCCAAGCGGGGCACTCCAGCATTTCGCGCCAAAGTGCCCCATCCCATTACGCCAATACATCTGCTACTTTCTTTACTTCTTGTCTTCCACGTCCACGTACTCGGCATCGATGACGCCTTCGTCCTTTTTGGACTCTTCTGTGGGCGATGCGCCTGCTCCTGAAGCCGTCGCATCTGCGACGTTCTCCGCGCCCGGTGTGGCCGCTGCGTTGGCCTTGTACATGGCCTCGGCCAGTTTGTGGCTGGCTGCGGTCAGCTTCTCCCGCGCCGCAGTCAGATCGGCCACGCTCGGCTCGCCTTCGAGTGTCTTTTTGGCCTCGGCCAGCGCCGCTTCCACTTCGCCCTTGTCGGCAGCCTCCACCTTGTCGCCACCCTCCTTCAACATCTTTTCGATGTTGTAGACCAGGTTGTCGAGCGAGTTGCGCGCCTCAATCTCCTCGCGCTTGGCCTTGTCCTCGGCAGCGTGCGCCTCGGCTTCTTTCGCCATGCGCTCGACCTCTTCCTTGCTGAGGCCCGAAGACGACGTAATCGTAATCTTCTGATCCTTGTTCGTGGCCATGTCCTTCGCGGTCACGTTCAGAATGCCGTTCGCGTCGATGTCAAACGTCACCTGCACCTGCGGAATGCCGCGCTGCGCCGGAGGAATGCCGCTCAGCTTGAACTTGCCCAGCGTGCGGTTCTGGTGAGCCAGCGGGCGCTCGCCTTGCAGGACGTGAATCTCCACTTCGGTCTGATTGTCCGCCGCCGTCGAAAACGTCTCTGTCTTCTTGGTCGGAATGGTGGTGTTGCGCGGAATCATCGGCGTGGCCACGCTGCCCAGTGTTTCAATCGCCAGCGTCAAGGGAGTTACGTCGAGCAACAATAGATCCTTGACCTCGCCCGCAAGCACGCCCGCCTGCACGGCAGCGCCAATGGCGACGACTTCATCAGGATTGACGCCGCGATGCGGGTCTTTGCCAAAGAGGTCTTTGACGATCTGCTGAATGCGCGGCATACGGGTCTGTCCGCCAACCAGAACCACTTCGTCAATCTTGCTGATGTCGATGCCCGCATCCTTCATCGCCATCTTGCAAGGCTCGATGGAGCGCTGCAAAATGTCCTCGACCAACTGCTCCAGCTTGGCGCGGGTCAGCTTCTTCACCAGATGCTTTGGCCCGGTCGCGTCCGCAGTGACGAAGGGCAGATTGATCTCTGTCTCCACCGTGGTGGAGAGTTCAATCTTGGCCTTTTCCGCCGCGTCCTTCAGGCGTTGCAGGGCCATCTCATTCCCCTTGGCGCGCAGGTCGAGACCCTCGTCCTTTTTGAACTCGTCGATCAGCCAATCCACAATGCGCTGGTCGATGTTGTCGCCGCCCAGATGCGTATCTCCATTGGTGGACTTGACCTCAATGACACCCTCGCCGACTTCGAGAATCGACACGTCAAACGTTCCGCCGCCGAAGTCGTACACAACGATGGTCTCTTCTTTTTTCTTGTCGAGGCCGTAAGCCAGCGCCGCCGCCGTCGGCTCGTTCACAATGCGCTTCACATCCAAACCCGCGACTTTGCCCGCGTCCTTGGTGGCCTGCCTCTGTGCATCGTTAAAGTAGGCAGGAACCGTGATGACCGCCTCGGTGACAGACTGGCCGAGATAATCTTCCGCCGCCTTCTTCAACTTTTGCAGGATCATGGCCGAGACTTCCGCCGGGGTGTAGTCCTTACCCTGCGCCTCGACGACGAGGTGGTCGCCCTGCTGCTTCACCTTGTAGGGAACCATCTTCATCTCGTCATTCACTTCATTGAAACGCCGCCCCATGAAGCGCTTGATGGAGTAGATGGTATTTTCCGGGTTGGTAATGGCCTGCCGCTTGGCCACCTGGCCGACTAGTCGCTCCCCGCTCTTGGTAAAGGCGACCACGGAGGGAGTGGTGCGACCACCCTCTTCATTGGCAATCACCTTCGGCTCGCCGCCTTCCATGACGGCTACGACGGAGTTTGTGGTTCCGAGATCGATTCCGATAATTTTTCCCATGCTGCCCTCGCTGTGTGTTGGCCTGTGGCCAGAGATGTGTTGGCCTGTCGGCCAGAAACGTTCCTATCCACCCCAGTATCTCAGTTGAGTGTATCATTGTCAACTTATTTGACGCGCCAAGAGAAGGATGCGTTAAGGTTTGCATCTTGTTTGTTTGCAGCATGTTAAATGGGAAATTCTCCCAGCAGGTTGGAGTCAAGCTACATTTAACTGCCAGACGGGTCGCTTGGGCTGCCTTGTGTGTCGATCCCATCCTTGGCCAAAAATCCATCCTCGACCACAAAGATGGAAACGCTTGTCGCCGTGCTGGGAGCAGCCAGCGCGCCCATATAGCCGGAAATATTTCCAAGATGCAGCAGGCCCCAATCCTTCGGTTGCAACTCCACCCGCGAGGAGGCAACCAGCCGGGCCGGAACCTCTCGCTCCAGCGTGACCGTAAAGTCGGCGAGCGGCAGGGAAAGCCCAGCACCGACGGCCTTCAGCAGCGCCTCTTTGCGTGTCCATGCGCGAAAGAATCCCTCCAGCCAGTCCTCCTGGCCCGCAAGTGTGGAGAGCGCGGCCTGTTCCTGAAGGGAAAAATAGCGCTGCGGAAGGCCCGGTTCCACGAGACGTATTTTCTCGATGTCGATGCCCACGTCCACGTCACGCGCCAGCGCCAGCGCAGCCCAATCCCCGCTGTGCGTCAGATTGAAGCGGGGGGAGTGTCCATCGAGGCGCGGCTTTTTGTTGGCATCGTCAAGAAAACGCAACTCGCCCGCCGAGCAACCGATGAACGCGGCCAGAAGGCAGCGCATTCCGCCATGCGCAGCGACAAAGCGCTCGCGATGCTGGCTGCGATGGAAGCGTTCTGCGCGTTGGCGCTCTGCTGCGTCGAGAAGCTGCCAACAATCCGCCGAGATCGGAACGGAGATCGGCCAGAAAATAACCACAACATGATCCGGCTCCATCCGCAGCCCTTCCGCGTGTTGCAGCATCTCCTGCCCGTTCGTCGATGTGGAACAAACCACGCGCATGGGAAACCCAGATGTAGTGTACCCACACCCCATCTGGGTTTTCTGTGAGGCCCTCGTGGAAGGATATTTCAAACTGCGCCACGACCGAGGAATGCAGCATATTGACGGTTGCATGAAAAAGGATGATCCTGAGGCTTTGCGGGGAAGATTCGTTCTCCGCGCACGTTGAACCCATTCGTAAAGGAATCCCAACCTGATGGCCATTGCAACAGCAAACGTTCCCGCACAAGTTCTATCTGATTCGGGAGGTCCCGATTCTGGTGTCAGCATGAAGAGCGCGCTGGCGATGGTCACGACCCTGTTTTTTCTGTGGGGGTTCATCACCTGCCTAAACGACATTCTGATCCCACACCTCAAGAGCGTCTTCACGCTGAATTACGCAGAGGTGATGTTGGTGCAGACCTTCTTCTTCTCCGCGTACTTCGTCTTTGCGCTGCCATCGGGAAAGGTCATCAGCCTGATCGGCTACAAGTGGACGATGGTCGGCGGGCTGATCGTCATGGCGGCAGGGGCGTTGCTCTTTATTCCGGCGGCAATGGCTCCATCGTTTCCGCTGTTTCTTGTCGCGCTCAGCGTGCTGGCCGCAGGCATGACCTTGTTGCAGGTTTCCGCCAACCCATACGTTGCGGCGCTGGGGCCAGCCAGGACCGCCGCCAGCCGATTGAGCATGGCAGGCGCATTCAATTCTCTGGGGACGACCGTCGCTCCCTACGTGGGCGGTCTGTTCATTCTGGGCGCGGTGCCGCTGGCCCCCGAAGTGGTGCAACGCTTTGCGCCCGCTGCCCGACACGCCTATCAGGTGAGTCAGGCCTCGGTGGTCAAGCTGCCATATTTTGGCATTGCCATGATCCTGCTGGCCTTTGCCGTGGCGATGGCGCGCTTCAAGCTGCCAGAATTGGCCACGCATAATTTAACGGCGCACCCTGAATTTCAGGCAGACAGAAGCATCTGGGAGTATCGCCATTTGATCCTGGGCACGGTGGCCATTTTTGTGTACGTGGGCGCGGAGGTTGCCGTCGGCAGCTTTATGGTGAGCTATCTGACCCAGCCGGAGATTGGCAATCTCAGTCTGAAGGCCGCTGCCGGGTTTGTGACGTTCTACTGGGGAGGCATCATGGTCGGCAGGGTCATTGGAGCGGGCCTGATGCAAAAGATGCGCGCGGACAGGATGCTGGTCATGGCGTCCATCATCGCCCTCTTGTTGGTGGGCACGTCCATGCTCAGCTTTGGCTATCTGGCCATGTGGAGCTTGATTCTGGTTGGCCTGTGCAACTCCATCATGTGGCCGAATATCTTTGTCCTGGCGTTGACGGATCTGGGGCCGCTAACGAATAAAGGCTCCAGCCTGCTGGTGGCCGCCGTGATTGGTGGCGCGCTGGTGCCGCTGGCGCAGGGAGTATTGGCCGACCGCATTGGCATCCATCACGCCTTCCTGCTGCCGCTGCTCTGCTATCTCTACGTTGGCTATTACGGCCTTAGTGGAAGCAAGGTGCCACGGCATCTCTCCTCGGCGGAACACGCGGCAACGGCGTAGGATTCCGGCGGAGATTGGCCTGCGAGAGACTCTACAATGCGAAGAGATGAATAGAAACGATTCCTGCCTGCCTTTGTTGCGTCACCGACTTTCTTCGCCCAGCGCCTTTCGGCCAGAGGCGGTTGTCGAGGCCGTCCGCGCAGAACGCGCAATAGAAACATCTCCGGTGCCTGCGGTGTGCCTGCTGGATTTTGATGGTGATCTGACAGACTGGCTGGTACGGACAGGCGTGGCGCAACCGCATCCAGCCTGGGCATGTTTCCACACCACCATGTACTCCTTTTCCGTGGACGGAATGGAATGTGGCATGGTCGCTCGCACCATCGGCGGCCCTTATGCCGTTCTGGTCGCAGAGCAGCTCCACGTCTCCGGCGCGCGGGTTCTGCTGGGACTCACCTCGGCAGGCCGGGTTCATCCCTCTCTCCCCGTGCCGAGCCTGGTGGTTGGCACCCACGCCATCCGCGACGAAGGCACCTCGCACCACTACCTGCCTGCGGCAGAGAGCGTCGCCGCGCCCAAAGACCTGGCACATCGTCTGCATGACGGGCTGCAAGCGCTGGGCCTTCCCGTCTCGCAGGGACTTCTCTGGACAACCGATGCTCCGTACCGGGAAACGCTGGAAGAGTTGTCCGAATATGCGCGGGCGGGCGTGCTGGCCGTCGAGATGCAGGCCGCTTCCCTGTTTGCATTTGCGGAGGCGCGTCAGGCGACGGTAGGCATCGTGGCCCATGTCACCAACGCCATTGACCACACTGGCGAGCCGTTCGACAAAGGCTGCGACGAGCATGGCTGGCATCTGGCGCAAGCCATGTGCCGCGTCGGACAAAAATTTCTCGCGGCGCTATGACTCCTGGCCTTCGTTGCCGCTTTCTTCTTCCATGTTCTCAATGGCGGCCAGCGCATCCTCTGGAGCATTCCATTGCTTCAAAACTTTGAAGATGCTGCCCGTGGAGAAACCTGCGCGCACCAGCATCCGAAGCAACCGGGCGGTCTGTTTGTCGTCCTGTGGCGGACGCAGGCGCTTGCGTTCCAGAAAACGCCGAAGCTGCGTCTCCTCCGGCAAGCCCTCGTAGGCGGCATCGAGCGTCTGGGTGACGATCTCGCTATGCACGCCGCGCTGCATCAGGTCTTGCTGCACACGGCGCTTGCCGAACTTCTCATGCTCCTGCCGCTGGCGGGTGTAGTAGCTGGCGTAGGCGACATCATCCAGATAGCGGTGCTCGATCAGCTTGGACAGTACAGCGGCGATCTTCACATCGCCGTCCTCGCCCGGCTCGACGCGGGCGCGCAACAGGCGCTTCAATTCCGCCACGGTGCGCATCTTGCGACCCAGACTGCGCACTGCGTACTCATACAGCGCAGCGGCATCCAGCGGTTGCTTCGGTTTCCGAGGGCGTCCAGAGGCAAAGGCCATGTCTGTACCGTTTGCAGTTTGTACCGTTTGCAGCTTGTACCGCTTGCCGGCTTTTACCGTTTGCCCGCGACAGCCTGCTCCGCCTTTTCGGTCAAATAGCGCTCGGCGGATTCCACGACCACCGCGCGGGCGCAGGCCGCGTCGCGCCAACCCTTTACCTCTACGCGCTTGCCTTCCAGGTCTTTATAGATGGCAAAAAAATGCGTGATCTCCCGCAGCATGTGCGGATAGATTTCCGAATAGTTCCAGACATCGTTGTAGCGGGGGTTGCCGTGGCCGACGGCAAGAATTTTTTCATCGGGAATGCCCTGATCCAGCATCTCCAGCAGACCGATGGGACGCACATCCATGATGCAGCCAGAAAAGCTGGGATCATCGACCAACACCAGCACATCCAGCGGATCGCCGTCCTTGCTGAGCGTGCTGGGAATAAAGCCATAATCGCCGGGATAATGCACCGGGGAGTGAAGATTGCGATCCAGGCGGAAGACGTGCAGTTGCTTGTCGTACTCGTATTTGTTGGCGCCACCGCCGGGAATTTCGATGACCGCGTGGATCACTTCTGGCGATTTCTTTCCGACAGGAAGTTCAAGATAATTTGTCATGTTCGCTTTCTTTGGATGCTCTGGCCCGCCGCGCTGTTGGCTGCGACCTTCCCCCCAGTATAATCGGGAGGATGAAGGCACATGTCTACGTTACGCTGCGAACCACGGTTCTGGATCCTCAGGGCCAGACCATCCACGGCGCTCTGCGCAAGATGCGCTATCAGGGAGTCGAGGACGTGCGGCAGGGGAAATACTTCCAGCTCACGCTCAGCGATGCGCTAACGCTGCCAGAGGCGCAGACCGAGGTCGAACGCATTGCGCGCGAAGTGTTGGTCAACCCGGTCATCGAAGAGTACACCTACCGTCTGGATGTTTTGTAGGATATTTTTGGGCATCCACACTCGCTATGCGAGGATGCGGCCCCCGTGTGTAGAGTAAGTATCCCCCGGCAGAGCCGGGGGCTTTATAGTGTGAGCCGCTCAAAGCGGCTTGTGCGGGGTCGCTAACGCGGCCCCGGTTGGGTTGAGCCACCTAAACGGTGGCAGGTCACTTCCACAGG
>JAJZIJ010000026.1 GCA_021810625.1 Acidobacteriota bacterium | reverse complement strand
TTCTACCGATACGGTCTGCCCCAGATATTTCGCAACGCTGTTGCGCGGGAGCAGGGAGCCACGGTCTTCGCCTACTCCGTGCAAGATCCAGAACGTTACGGTGTCGTCGAGCTGGATGCACAAGGCCGCGCCCGCTCCATTGAAGAAAAACCAGCCCGACCAAAATCCAATTACGCCGTAACTGGAATCTACTTTTACGATGCGCAGGTCGTCGAGATTGCAAAATCCCTGCGGCCCTCGCCGCGCGGCGAATTGGAGATTACCGACGTGAATCGCTGGTATCTGGAGCGCGATCAGCTTTACGTAGAGCCTCTGGGTCGTGGCTTCGCATGGCTCGATACGGGTACGCATGATTCGCTCATTGAGGCTTCGCTCTTCATCCAAACGCTGGAAAAACGGCAAGGATTGAAAGTCGCTTGCCCGGAGGAGATCGCCTATAACCTGGGTTACATCACCGCGTCGCAGATGGAGCAGCTTGCCGCCAAGTTGGGCAAGAGCGGCTATGGCGACTATCTGCTGCGCGTATTGCGCGGAGTGTAAGCGATGATCCCCACGCACTCTTCCATGCGCATTCTTGTCACTGGCCGCGACGGTCAAGTAGGTTGGGAGTTACAGCGCATTTTACCAACTCTCGGCACAGTTACTGCGGTCAACCGCGAGGAGATGAACCTGGAATCGCCAGATTCCATCCGCTCCTGTATCCGCGCAATCCAGCCCAGCCTCATTGTCAATGCCGCAGCCTACACTGCGGTGGACAAGGCGGAGAGTGAACCCGCGCTGGCACAATCCATCAACGCGGATGCCGTGGCTGTGATTGCGGAAGAAGCAAAGAAAATCGGGGCCGCAGTCATTCATTACTCCACCGATTACGTGTTGGATGGCGCCAAGCCAACGCCGTATGTCGAAGAGGATCGGACGCATCCACTTGGCGTGTACGGCAAAACGAAACTGGCTGGCGAGCAGGCATTGACGGATGCTGGCATTCCCTATCTGACGCTGCGCACGAGTTGGGTCTACGGCGCGCGCGGAAGAAATTTTCTGCGGACGATCTTAAAGCTGGCGACGGAGAAGCCGGAGTTGCGTATCGTCGCCGATCAAACCGGAGCGCCAACCTGGTCACGCGACATTGCAAGCGCGACAGCAGCGGTTGCGGAGCGATGGCTCTCCGGCGACAAGGAAGAGCATTCTGGAATTTATCATCTGGTGGCGGCAGGAGAAACAACCTGGCATGGATTTGCTGCAGAGGCGCTGCGTCAGTGGGTTGCGCTGCATCCAGAAAATGCCGGGAATTGTGCGCGCCTGATCGCCATTTCAACGGCAGAGTATCCAACCCCGGCGGCTCGGCCAAAAAATTCACGCCTCGATTGCGCGAAGCTGGCGCGCGTTTTCGATGTGCGCCTGCCGGATTGGCGCATCTCTCTGGCTTCCGTTCTGCAAGAGATTGAGTAGGTCGAGTAAATAGAAATTGTTACAGGGATCGCTTCTTGATCTCCTGTGCGACCTGTAACACGCCCGACTCTAATTCGGTAAAGGATGCCTTATATCCCGCCGCTCTCAGCTTTGTAAGATCAGCCTCTGTAAAATTCTGATACTTCTCCTTGAGACCTTCGGGGAATGGAATGTACTCAATCGAGCCTTGCCCCAGCGCGGAGATCACCGCGCGCCCAACGTCATTGAAGGATCGACTCTTTCCCGTCCCAGCGTTGTACACACCGCTGGGAGATTTTCCCTGCGCGAAAAATAGATTGAGATTCACCAGATCGCCGACATACACAAAGTCCCGGCGCTGCTCGCCCGCAGTATATTTCCCTGATCCCTCGAACATGCGAATTTTCCCCTCGCGCTGGCACTGCTGCAAAAACTGATGGATCACGGAGGCCATCCGCCCCTTGAACCCCTCGCGAGAACCATAGACATTGAAGTAACGAAGACCAATGACGGTCGATGTAAAAGAATCCATGTGAGAGCGCACATAGCGATCAAACATCAATTTCGACCAGCCATACACATTCAATGGATGCTCGTTCTCTTCCTGCTCGCAAAATTTTGTGCTTGCGCCATAAGTAGCAGCGGTCGAAGCGTAAATGAGCGGAGCCTGGATGGTCTGAGAGAACTGGAGTACATCTTTGGAGTACTCATAATTATTCTCCATCATAAAAGTTCCGTCATACTCCATCGTGTCGGAACATGCTCCTTGATGCAGAATGGCGCTGACTGACCCAGCCGGCCCAAACGATTGGCCCGCAGCGATCCTTGCGCGAAAACTATCTTTATCGAGATAGTCCGCAATCTTACAATCCTGAAGGTTCAGAAATTTCTGTCCATTCTTTAGATCATCAACAACCATAATGTCGGTGATGCCCTGCTGATTCAGCCCTGCCACGATGCTGCTACCTATAAATCCGCAGCCGCCTGTAACAATCCACATACTTACTCCTTCGCGTTTTCAGAACCTGCCGAAGCATGGCTGATTTTTTGTACCGTTCTGGTCGTGCTAAATCCATCTACCAGTGGAATCAGTTGCACTCGACCACCCCAACTCTTGACCTCTTCGGCCCCAACAACTGTGGACTCGCTGTAGTCCGATCCTTTGACCAGAATTTGTGGGCGGACAGATTGAATTACTTCCAGCGGCGTATCTTCGTCAAAGATAACAACTGCATCCACAGAAGAAAGGTGCGATAGTATTTCTGCCCTGTCTCGTTCCTTCACGATTGGACGTTTCGGCCCTTTCAATCGCTGTACCGATGCGTCTGAGTTGATGGCAACAATCAATTTTGTGCCAATAGATTTTGCTTCCTGCAGCAACCGAATATGGCCGACATGGAGTAGATCAAAGCATCCATTTGTAAAGACAATTCTTTCGCCGCGTTTCTTCCATTGCAAAACAACATCCACCAAATCGGATCGACGATATACGCGATTTTCTGAAGTATGCCTGCTTTCTATCCATTCGATTTCCCGCGCCAGATCGCTGGCCGTGATGGGAACCGTGCCAATCTTTCCCACTACGACTCCAGCCGCCACATTGGCAAGAATGACAGCATCGCGCGTATTGAGTCCCGACGCAACGGCGACCGCCAGCGTTGCAATGACGGTATCGCCTGCGCCAGAGACATCGAAAACTTCGCGTGTTTGCGCAGGAAAGACTTCCAAATTTTCGTCAATAAGCGCAATGCCAAGCTCGCTCAGCGTTACCATCAAAAACTTCAAATGAAGCTGGCCGATTAGATGTGTCCCTTTGCCCAGTAACTCTTCCAGGTTTCTGGAGTTTCCTCCTGTCGCTTGGAGCAATTCAGAGCGGTTGGGGCAGAGTGTTGTTGCGTTGCGATATTTTTTGTAGTCCCATCCTTTTGGATCTACAAAGACGGGAATGTTTGTTCGTCGCGCCTCGGTAATCACATGCTGACTTACCCTCTCACTAACCACGCCTTTACCGTAGTCGGAAATAACGACAGCCCCGCAAGCATGCTCTTCCATCGCCTGTCGTATCGAGGCGATTAAAGCATCTTCCTCTAATTCGCTGATTGTCGAGTTATCCTCGGAATCGATGCGCGCGATATGTTGATGGCCGCCAACGATCCTCGTCTTTACTGTTGTGCGGCGAAGAGTACGAACAGCATGTTGGGAGTGGATCAAACTACTTTCAAGCTGCGCGACAAGTTTACTTCCGTCATCGTCGTTGCCGATCATGCCAATAACAATCGACGAAGCGCCAAGAGCTGCCAGATTCCGCGCCACATTGGCAGCGCCTCCTGCTGCGAGCGTCTCATTTTCAAGCTTAATGACGGGAACGGGAGCTTCTGGAGAGATGCGCTCGACTTTGCCCCATACGTATTGATCCAGCATAAGATCGCCGACAACCAAAATGGTTTGCCGCTGAAAGCCTTCGGTAATCCCTGTGCGAATGGCTGCGGTATCTGAGAACATCATCATCTTCCTAGATTACACAATAGCGCTCTTGAGCTTGCATGGTGTAGCTTTGGCGATGGAGCAATTTGAAAAAATGCGCGCTACCGGGCGCGCGCGTCGGCTGCCTTGGTTGCCGCAAACTGCTCCGGCCCAAAGTAGCTGCGTTCCGCAATCATGCAGAAGATGTGTTCCAGCGCCAGATGCGCCTCCTGAATGTGCATTGTCACATCGGAGGGAATTCGGATGCAGTAATCGCATAGCGGCGGCATCTTGCCACCTGTCCTCCCACTTAGGCCGATGGTCGTGATACCCAGCCCCCGGCTCAGCTCCAGTGCGCGCAGCACGTTGGGCGAGTTGCCGGAGGTCGAAATTCCCATGAACACATCTCCGGCCTGCCCCAGCGCTTCAATCTGCCGTTCAAAGACGCGCTCGTAGCTGTAATCATTCCCAATCGCCGTCAGGATGGAGGAGTCCGTCGTCAGCGCCACAGCGCGCATGGCGGGGCGATCCTCGCACAATCGGCTAACAAACTCCGCCACCAGATGTTGTGCATCCGCCGCACTGCCGCCATTCCCCGCAACCATCAGCTTGCGTCCAGACTTCAAGGCGCGCGCCGTCGCTTCCGCCGCATCAACCAACGTGGCATGTAACACTGCGTCCGCTTCCACGGCCCGAAGCACCGCCAGCATATCGCCTAACTGCTCCCGCACAAGGTTGTCCATGACACTCTCCACATCTGCACTCCCACGCCTATGTTCGTTGATTATACGTTGTATCCTTTTGCGCGAAGGTGCGCAATGGTTGCGCGATTGGCATCTTTCCGCTGCGCGTCGAAGAACCATCCCCACTTGTTAAAGTAGGTGATGGCCGCCACAAGATGCAAGCGTAAGATGCGAAAACTCTTATACGAAGCTTTTTGATGTACATGGGTGACAGCCACCTCTGGCCAGTATAGAAGTTTCGACTTGGCGGCTATCCGCCGACAAAGATCTAAATCCTCCATATACAAAAAGAACCGTTCGTCAAAGCCGCCCACGGCTTCTAGCACCGAGCGTCGCGCAAACATAAAACATCCCGACAAATAGGGAATATGCGCGGGCGCGGCGTAATCAAAGTTCCGCAGTTCAAAGGCCGCAATGCGTTCTTGCGCCAAGCGCTTGATAATGAGCGGAGCGAATCGGCGCAACACCAAATCCATCGGCGCAGGCAGCAGCTTGCACAGGTATTGAACGCCGCCGTCTGGATATACAACCTTGGGCATCACCAACCCGACCTCCGGGGCCGCATCCATCATGCCCGCTAATCGTCCCAGCGTATCGGCCCCGAACTCAATGTCTGGATTCAGGATCAAGTGATACGGCGCATCGACTCCGACAAGGTGCTTCAACGCCAGATTGTGCCCGCGACCAAAGCCAAGATTCTCTCCTGATCGAACATAGAGACCGCCCATCTCCTGTACGGCATCCAGAATTGCGTCAGAACTCCCATTGTCCACCACCACCCAGCGCTCAATGCAGGCATCTTGCTGTAGCCGAGCCAACAAGCCATGAATTTCGCTCAGCTTGTTGTTGTAGATCACGATACTTACCGTTATAGCCCGCAATCGTCCTACCTCCGTACACCTCAATATCTGCCAGCATGTATTATACTAACTGAGGAAATGGCCAATGCGGATACTCATTGATACTACTCAAATCCCGCTTGCGCGAACCGGCGTTGGAATATATGCAGAAAATCTAATCAAAGAAATCGCGGTCATTTTGCGTCCTGAAGACACCCTGTTTCTACTCATTCAGGATGACGATCAATCGCTGCGAATGTGGATTTCCAAGCACGCGCAAATACGCCCACTGCATGTCCCCTCGCGTTTTTTTCGCAATCGAATAGCACTTGCTCTCTATGAACAATGTATTTTACCTTGGGTCTTACTACAGAACCATATTGACATCGTACATTCCTTGCACTACACCTTTCCCCTATTCTGTCCCTGCTCCAGGATCGTAACCATACACGACATGACTTTCTTTCTTTGTCCGCAGATGCACACCCGTAGTAAGCGGGTTGTCATGCCATTCTTCATCAAGATGGCACTGCGGTACGCAGAAGGGGTATTATTTGTTTCCGAATCGACGCGGAAAGATGCTGAGAGAATGTTTGGCCCAGAGAGTAATTTGCGTGCTGTGACACCGCTGGGCGTAGAAGAGGCATGCTTTGCTGTCGTGCCACAGCAAAGCAAGAAAGACACGCTTTCGCGCCTGAAAGTTAAAGTCCCTTACATTCTCTACCTGGGAACTTTGGAGCCACGAAAAAATGTGCTCCGCCTCATACAGGCTTTTGAATTAATTGGGAATAAGTATCCGCAACACGCCTTGGTCATCGCCGGGGGGCTTGGCTGGAACTACAAGCCCACGCTGGATGCTATTGAGCAATCCCCATTGAAGCATAGAATACTCCGCCTTGGTTACATTGCATCAGAAGACAAACTGCCCCTCATCGCAGGCTGCGATCTTATGGCTTATCCCTCTCTGTACGAAGGGTTTGGCCTACCTGTACTCGAAGGAATGGCAGCAGGCGTACCAGTTGTAACAAGCAACGTCAGTTCGCTTCCAGAAGTAGCTGGTCCTGGGGCAGCCCTTATAGACCCATTCTCTCTAGAAGAACTTGCAAAAGCCATTGAAACTGTCGTTGAGAATCGGAAGTATAGGGATTCTTTGATAGTTGCTGGAAAACAGCAGGCAAAAGCATTTCGCTGGGAAAAGACTGCCGAGCTAACATACCATGCCTATAAAACCATGTACACTGTGCGCAGCCTAACGCTTTCTCAGTAGATTTCCTTTATTCCAATTGATAACGATGGCCGTCCAAAGCCAAAAAAGAGATGTATACGCCACATCTCCACCCAATTCAGATGCAGCAAGCAGGGATGAAATGCTTGCGAGCCTCAAGCCTACAGGCGCTTCTGAGGCGAAGATGATAAGCATGAACGGGAAAATGCAATAGAGTAATCCTACAATTCCAGCTTGTTCTGCATAGCTTACAAACATATTGTGAATAGTACGAAATGAAACGTTTGGACTAACATCCTCCATATTTATTTGATACGCATCCATCAGCGTTTCATAGGAGTTCCATCCATATCCAAGAAAGGGGCGCTGTTGCACCAATTGAATCCCAATAACTACGCTTCCAGCGCGTTCCTGGCGAGATAAATCCGCCTTGTAGTTACTTCCAAGAAATGCCCATATCGGTATAGCTACGATTAAAAATAAAAGGAGAATAGCAAAAAATAGCTTATGCCGCTGGAATTTTCTACAAAATGTCTCGCTACGCGATAAGATGCCTGCAATAACCAAGGATGCGATCGCAAGCCAGATGGTGCGCGAGAAGGTAAGAATGGAAAATAGTACGACGACAATCCACACAAAAACCTTGGAGTATCGCGGTGCCGGAAGATATGCCGTTAAAAGAATTAGTACCAGAACTGGCACCGTGCATAGAGATGGCTCTGGATAGATCGAAGTGGCACGAACTAAGCTCACCCAGCCAGATGTATCGAAGCCATAAACGTCATATGAACGGTTGTTTCGGAGCCAATCTAGGAAGAGTGGGAGGTTTAGAAATTTTGCAGGCAGCTGATATATCCCATAGAGTGCTACGCCAGTCAATATTCTTCGCAGCCAGTACATACAACTAATAAGGATATTGCCTTCCATAAAATATAAGCAGCAGGCAGCGTATCCTAAAAAGCTAATCCGCATCGCCGCGTGAGTTAATTCAAATCCAGCAGGTTGCACATCAAAGAGAACATGCAAAAATGTAACTGCAAGCATACAGATGCAGACATTTGCAATTACCCAAAAGTTACGCATGTCAGATTTATTTAATAAGATACGTAATGGACGCAAGTTTGAAAATATCACTGCAATAAAAGGAAGTAGCAGGATTAGATAGAAAATCGGTATCCCCGAATTACCAAAATTGAATAGTGCAGTTGCAAACAATGCGCCAGATAATGCAAAAATCATTCCCAGAAAGGAATCCCACCTCTTCCTCTTGGGTGATTCTCCATGTCTTATAGTTGCGCGTGATAGATGGGTCACTGAAACAAGTTTTGGCATAGGTGTGACGAAATGTAATAAGCTATATGCAACTCTATAGACTAGATTATGTGCATGTTCCATCCTTCAATCGCCGATATACTGCGAAGCTTCCACCTACACCTGGAACTTTTCTGCAAGATTACGTCCAACATATAGTGTGCCTGATATGCCATGTACCAGAACCACGCTTGCAAGACCGGTAGATTCTTCCTCATAAAATACATTCGATTGCGGGTGCAGTAGCGCACCATAAAGTCGGACATGTTCCCGGTCAGGGAGCTGACCTTGTGCCAGAGCTTTGCCTCCGGCACATACCAGAGCGACAATCCTTGCTTCAGGCAGCGGTACATGAAATCTACGTCCTCGGTATAGGTAAAGTAGCGCTCATCCAGCAGGCCCACGCGGTCAAGTACCTCCTTGCGAATCAGGACGCAGCACAGCGGGGCAAAGGTGACCCGGCAGGCGACATTATATTGCCCGTGATCCGTCTCCCCCTCGCCGCGGTGCTTGTTGCGATAGGCCAGCCACGGTTGCAGTTTGCCCCCGGCTGCCCAGATGCGATCCTTTGGCTCATGGTAATACATCATGGGGGTCGTCATGTCGCAATGGTATTGGTCGAGCGCGTTTGCCAGCCGCTCCAGCAACTCTGGCCCAAAGACAACATCGTTATTCAGGGCGAGGATGGCCGTGCATCCGTCTTGAAAGGCGGCGCGGATGCCTTGATTTGTCCCAGCAGCAAACCCGATGTTTTCAGCATTCTGTAAGAAAGTACAGCGCTCCGGCAAATGGGCCTGGACATAGGCGGCAGTGTCATCGGTCGAGCCGCTATCGACAACGTACAGCGCATGGTTGGTGTAGGTCTGCTTCCCCAGCGAGGCAAAGAAGTCCTCCAGCACGCTGCGACTGTTATATGTGACCGTGACAATGCCAATCTTCATGCGCTCCTCTGTACTTTCATGATAACTGCCGCAGTCCATCCATGCAGTCTTCGCAATGCTGCACGGAGGAGTGCGGCGACATCGTCGGACGTACGCAGTCCCCAAATCGTGGTGCCAATCAGGGCCGCAATCGCCAGAACATAAAACCATGTGTGCAGAGCAGGGCAAACAAATCCCAATGCCAGGGCCAGCACGACCCACCCAAGCCCCTGCCAGAAAGACCGGAGGGCATGGATGCGAAGGTCGCTCTTCCAAAAAAGCAATGCAGCATCCAGCGAACTGACAAAGACGAGCGCCCATGCTCCGCCGATCAAACCAAATTGGTGCAGGCAAAACCACAGCAGCGCAATGTGCGGGAAAATTTCGATAATATGGAACTTTGCCGTCAGGTCGGGACGGCCACGCGCCTCCAAGAGTGCGTATGGCACAAAGGCCAAGCCATTGATCCAGACGGAAGCGGAGACCACCAGACCCACCGGACCAGCCAACGCTGCGAAGTGCAGACCAATCCACAGAGACAGAAAGGGACGCATGGCCAGTATCATCAACACGGTGATTGGCGTCAGAATGGCGATCAAGGCCGTCAGAGACCGTGTGGCCGTTGCTTTTGCGCCCAACTCATGCCCAGCGGAAAGTCGGGGAAACAACGTCCGAGCCAGAGCGCCGGGGAATACAGATACCCGACGAGCCAACTGTTCTGGTACGGCATAATACGTTACCGAGGACAGGCCGGATATGCCGCCAATCATGAATTTGTCCAGTGAGCCAAAAAACGGAACGATTAAATTTGATAGCGTGATCCAGGCACCATAGCCAAAGAGTACCTGCGTCCAACGCTTGCTTGGCAGGCGTGGCCGACCTATCGGAAGCGTTTTCAACACAGCCGTAACCAGAGGAAGGGTCGTTACCGTGCGCGTCAGGATGGCCGCTGCAATCAGCCAGCCAAGTTCTGGCCCGTGCAAAAAGGCAACGGTCAAAGGGACGATTTGCAGCAGGGCCGAACCAAAGACCTGAAGACTGTTGACTAGAAGAAAGCGCTCACAGCCTTCCAGCACGCCAGTAAGCACTCCGGTAATGGTGGCGATCGGAACGCTCGCGGCAAGCCACGGCATCATGGTAACTACAGAGGCACGCATTGATGCGGGCATTTTGAAAACATCCTGGAAGATGAGGCCGCCAGCAAAGTAAAGCACCACTCCACCTAAAATCCCAACGCCTGCGTTCAGCAGAATGGCTGTCCAAAAGACGTCGGCACGTTCCTGCTGATCCCTGAGCTTCGCAATCTGGTTCGCCGTGGCGCGGGAAAGCCCCAAATCGAAGATGCCAAAATAACCGATAAAAAGCCAGATGATGGCCAGCACGCCATACCGTTCGGTGCCAATTTTGTGCAGGAAAAGCGGCACAGTAACCAAAGCGACCGCCATCGACAAAATGCTGCCGCCCAGGTTGTAAAGCGTATTGTGCTTGAAATTTGTCTTTGGCATGGGAGGCCCTGTAGCGGATGGGGCCAAGTCCTGCGATTTCATCGTTTTCCTAATTGACATGCTGTACCATAAAAAATTGCAGTTCCACGAAACTATTTCGCGGGCATTCCAGACATTCCATTGCCGTGATACCAATGATAAACGACACGCTCAAGATTACGTTCGTTCTGCCATTTGCTGGAACCAATCCTTGTGGTGGCCCCAAAGTTGTCTATGAATATGCCAATCACCTCTCCAAACGAGGTCATTCGGTAACAGTCGTCCATCCGGCGCTGTGTGGTACCCATAAGCCTTGGGTGAAACGTGCCAAGGCTGCGATTCGTTATGTTCAGCGCAGCATTGATGGCAGTTATCGGCCAGACAAATGGTTTCAGGTCGATCCCAAGGTTCGTTTGACGTGGGTCTGGTCTCTGGCGGAGCGATATATCCCAGACGCAGATGCGGTGATAGCAACCTGGTGGGAGACCGCCGAATACGTCAATAGTTATTCTAAAGAGAAGGGAAGGCTTTTCTATCTAATACAAGGCTTGGAAACGTGGGAAGGCCACGAGAAAAGGGTATACGCAACATGGAAGATGCCCTTAAAGAAGATTGTCATTGCCAAATGGCTAATGGACATTGTGGGTGGTGTGGGTGAATCGTCGGTATTGATACCGAACGGACTGGACTTTCATCGGTTCGGAATGGATGTCCCTCCAACAGATCGGAATAGCAGCGAGATTATGATGCTCTTTCATAATTACAATTTGAAAGGTTCCACGGATGGATTGGAAGCACTCTCCATTGTGAAGCAGCAGGTTCCAGAACTTCGCGCCACACTTTTTGGAACCCCACCGGCTCCTCCCCATCTCCCAGATTGGATCGAATATCACA
Organism: Acidobacteriota bacterium; assembly: GCA_021810625.1. Classification (GTDB taxonomy): domain Bacteria; phylum Acidobacteriota; class Terriglobia; order Terriglobales; family Acidobacteriaceae; genus JAJZIJ01. The sequence continues at coordinate 23,387 of JAJZIJ010000026.1, read as the reverse complement.
GAAAACCACCACAAACGAAGCTCCGTGAACTGTACAACCAAGCTGCCATTTTTCTAGCGCCAAGCTGGAGTGAAGGCTGGGGTCTGCCTCCCGCTGAAGCGATGATGTGCGGTGCGGCACTGGTTGCGACAGACATAGGCGGCCATCGGGAATATGCAATTCATGAGAAAACTGCATTGCTCAGTCCGCCGAAGAATGCGAACGGCCTAGCTGAAAATATATTGCGCTTAATTCAAGATCAGGATTTCCGTATCAAGCTGGCCCGGCAAGGGAACGCGCACATTCAGCAGTTCACATGGGACCGGGCAGTGAACCGCTTCGAGGTTGCGTTGCGGGAGCGCTGACGGCTTCCAAATCATTCCGGTAGCGTTTTTCAGTGCCGTCCAGCGCAGGTGATTCACTTGATCTCTTCCACCTGCTTAGGATAAAGCATCGGTTGCGGCACGGCGCGCGGCAACCTCCGGGCTGCGTGTTCCGCAAAATCGCGGTACTCTTCTATGCATGAGCCAGCCAATCAATCCGCCAAAAATAAAAATTATGGAAGATGCCTCCTACCGGGAGATTTATGCCAACAGCGTGCAGGTGCGCGTCAGCGTGTGGGATTTCTGCCTCGTCTTCGGCACTGCGCGGCAGGAGTCTCCAGACGCAGTGACGCTGCAAAATCTGCAAGGTGTTTATTTAAGCCCACAACAAGCCAAGGCGCTCCACAATGTCCTGAGCCAAAATCTGTTGCAATATGAGCAGGCATTCGGCGAGATTGCCATTGAACCCAAACATGCCTTCCCCACCCACGGCCCCGTTCACTAACGCATGGCACAGACAGATCGGCAGTCCGGCATCTATCGCTTACTCTATCGCGGCCATCGCGAGGATCCCTTGCCGGCATGGATGGTCTTTCCCATCATGTATGCCGGAGTTTTTCTGTCGCACTGGACGCTTCTGCGCCTGCCATATTTCTGGGATGAGGCGGGCTATTACATTCCCGCCGCGTATGATTTTTTTCGTACTGGAACGCTGATCCCTTACTCCACGCTGACCAATGCGCATCCGCCGCTGTCGGCGATCTATCTGGCGCTTTGGTGGAAGGTTTCCGGATTTTCTCCTGCCGTGACGCGGCTGGCCGTGTGTCTGGTGGCGGCGCTGGCTCTGACCGGAGTCTTTGCCCTGTGCCGCAGGCTGCTCAATGCTGAAGTTGCCGCCGCAACCACGCTGCTAACTGCGCTCTATCCGGTCTGGTTCGCGCAAAGCACGCTGGCGCACGCGGACATCTTTGCCGCAGCCGGAACGCTGTGGGGATTGTTTTACTGTCTGGAGGAGCGGCCCAGCCCGCGCCAAGGCTGGCTGGCTGCGCTCTGCTTTTCGCTGGCCGCCCTTGCCAAGGAGACGGCAATTGCGACACCGCTGGTGCTGCTGCTGTGGCATCTGTGGGAGATGCGTCGAAAACCCACGCAGGGCCGGGAACATCTGCGCGTCGCCTTGCAGCTTGGCCTTCCGGTGCTGCCGCTGGCCGCTTGGTACGCCTATCATTTCCACAAAACGGGCTATCTCTTCGGCAATCCAGAGTTCGTTCGCTACAACGCGATTGCCACGCTGCATCCGCTGCGTTTTGTCATTGCATTCGCCGTGCGGCTGATGGACGTTACGGTCTACCTGAATCTCTTTGTGCCGGTGCTGTGCATGGTTGCCGCCATGTTTCTGCCTGCGTTGCGGCAGCAGGATGGCAACCCGCGCCCGCGTGTCTCCTGGAACATTCAGGCGCAGATCGGCCTGGTTCTGCTCGGAAATCTCTTGTTATTTTCCGTGCTCGGCGGCGCATTGTTGACGCGCTATCTTCTGCCGCTGTACCCGCTCATTCTGCTGCTTTGTGTTTCCACCTGGCGGCGGCGCGTGCAGCAGTGGGGCTGGCTGGTGGCGCTCAGCGTGGTCGCATTTCTCGCCGGAATTTTTGTTAATCCTCCCTACCGTTTTGCGCCGGAGGACAACCTGAGCTATCGCAACATGATTCTGCTGCAACATCAGGCCATCGCGCAGTTGCTGCATCGCGATCTACACGCCACAGTGTTGACCGCGTGGCCCGTCAGCGATGAACTGACCAAGCCGGAGCTGGGCTATGTGCGCCAGCCTGTTCCGGTCGTAGCCATTGAGAACTTCTCCCTGCCGCAGGTGCTGCGGGCGGCGCAGATGCGCGGCTACAACGCGGCGCTGATCTTCTCCACCAAATATGAGAGCAACGCGCTGCCGCCCATCCTCCGCTGGGGCGACCGATCCTGGAACCAGCGTTTCTTTGATGACCATCGAGATGTGCCGCCGGAGATTGTAGCCCGCCTGCTGCGCGGAACCGTGGTCTGGCAGCAGAAGCGCGATGGACTCTGGGCCGCCGTGATTTTGTTTCCGACCGTGCAGAACGCGCAGTTCGTTGCGCCATCGTTTCGCGCGATTTCCCCGGCACGCAGCGTGAAAATTCGTGAAATCCATCCGTAACGCATGGAATGCCAGCGGCGCGTCTGTCGGACTTCTATAATCACGGGTAGCGTGCGTCTTTCAACCGTGCATTTTTCAAAACGAGTTCCGAGCTTTCTCGGCATCCTGCTGCTGGCTCTCCTGTCTCTGACGCTTGGGCTGAGGAATGTGGCGCGTGCTGCCTCGACCAACGGCCCCAACGGGGATGGTCACCTGATCCTCGTGCTGCCTTTTGAAAACCACTCCACGCAGCCCGGATTGGATTGGATTGGAGAATCCTTCCCCACCATTCTGAATGAGCGATTTCACTCCGCTGGATTTCTTACCATTCGCCGCGAAGATCGCCAGTATTCCTTGCAGCACCTCGGCCTGCCCGCAGGATTGCATCCAACGCACGCCACCATTTATCGCATCGCCCAGACGCTCGACGTGGATGAAGTGGTTCTCGGCTCCTATCGCGTGGAGAACGGTCAAGTGACCGCCACGGCACGCATTTTAGAAATGCGCGGCCCCAGGATGCGCGCTCCACTACAGGAGAGCGCCGCGCTTAACCAACTGCTGGACGTGGAAGATGGTCTGGCCTGGCAACTTGTCCGGCAGATTGATCCGCGCTTTGCTGTTGAGAAGCAGACCTTTCTCGCCGCTGGCCACGGCCTTCGACTGGATGCGTTTGAAAACTACATTCGTGGAGAAACCGAGCCGGGGATCGAGGAGCAAATTCGCCATTTGAACGCTGCTGTCCAGATCAGCCCGGATTACGCACCAGCGCTGCTGGCCTTGGGGAAGGCCTATTTTTCCCATCAACAATATAAACAGGCCATCGACACCTTTGCGCGAATTCCCCGCAGCAATCCACGAGCGCTGGAAGCGCAATTTTATTCCGGTCTGGCCGATCTCTATACCGGGCAGTATGCGCAGGCGGAAAGCGCCTTTTCCGCTGTTGCGGCGGTGTTGCCATTGCCGGAGGTATTGAACAATCAGGGCGTTGCGCTTAACCGACAGGGGCAGAATGGAACGGCGCTCTTTCAACGCGCCGTTCTGCTCGACCCACAAAACGCCAATGACTGGTTTAATCTCGCCGTCTCGGAGCGGCGCTTCCAACACTTCACCAAGGCGCTGGAGGCTGTAAAGAAATCTCTGGCCCTGCGTCCCGACGACAACGAAGCGCAGCACCTGGAGCAGCATCTGCTGACAGAGGTACATTCCTCCGCAGAATCGGCATCTACAGCGGCTCCTCCAAACGCAGGCAAAGGCGATGATATGTATGAGCCGCTCGAACGCATCGCGCGCACCTACAACGAGACCTCCTTCCGTCAGGCCGCTTTTGAAATGGATCAGATGCGCGCGCTGAAATTGCAATCCCTGCCGCCAACGCAACAGGCAGCCGCGCTCTGCAAGGAAGGTCAGAGCTACACGGACCAGGGGTTGCTGCTGGAGGCGGAGCGCCAGTTCCAGCAAGCCTTGATCGCAGATCCCAACAGCGCGTTGGCGCACGCCGGTCTGGCGCAGATTCGCGAATTTACCGGCAATGCCACGGCGGCCCGCGAACAGGCAATGACATCGCTGCAACTCCAGCCAAACATAGCAGCCTATCTTGTGCTGGCGCGGCTCGATTTGCAACAGCGCCAATTTTCCGCCGCGAAAGAGTTCGCGCAAAGCGCGTTGCACCTGGACACAAAGAACAGCGCTGCGCTGGGAATTCTCCATGCCATTCAGCTACAAGAAAGGCAGGTCCCATGAAATTTCGTGCTCTTGCGCGTCTCGTATTGCCACAAACGATTTTATTGTTCGCGACATGCTGCGGAATACCTCCGCTCCTGTCCTCAGCGCAGTCAACGGCGGCACAGCCCTTGGTCGTCAAGCTGATTCTGCGCGACACGATACAGCCAGTCAGCGCCGCCTATCTGGCGCGAGGGTTGCGATACGCGGCAGAACATCATGCGCAGGCCGTTCTGGTGGAATTGAGCACTCCGGGCGGCCTGCTCGATTCCACGCGCGCGATGGTCGCTTCCATTGAACACTCTGCCGTTCCGGTCATTGTGTATGTATCGCCCACGGGCAGTCGCGCCGCTTCCGCTGGATTTTTTATTTTGGAATCGGCGGATGTTGCGGCAATGGCCCCTGGAACCAACACAGGCGCTTCGCATCCAATTCTCGAAGGCCGCCGGATGGATCCCATCCTGAAACAGAAGATTGAAAATGATGCCGCCGCCTTTCTGCGCTCCTTCGTTACGCATCGCAATCGCAACGCTCAGGCTGCGGAGGAAGCGGTGCGCGCATCGAAGTCCTACACCGATCAAGAGGCGCTTGCCCTGCATCTGATCGACCGTGTAGCACCGAGCGACGCGGCCCTGCTCGACGCGCTGGATGGAACCACTGTAACCCGCTTTGATGGCACCACGACCGTCTTTCATACGCGAAACGCCGCCGTGGACACGCTCCCGCCCAATATGCGTGAGCGCATTCTCGGCGCATTGATGGATCCGAACCTCGCCGTCATTTTGCTGATCGTTGGCGGCCTGCTCATCTATCTGGAATTCCATGTTCCCGGCACCATCATTCCCGGATCGCTGGGCACGCTGCTGGTTCTGCTTTCGCTCTTCGCGCTGAACCTGCTGCCCATTGCATACACGGCAGTCGCCCTGCTGCTGGGCGCTCTGGTTCTGCTGCTGCTGGAGGTGAAATTCTCCAGCCACGGCGTGCTGGCGCTGGCGGGCATTATCTGTCTCGTCTTCGGATTGCTGACTCTGGTGAATGGGCCGATCCCGGAGATGCGCGTCCATCTGGCAACGGCTCTCGCCACCGGGATTGGCTTTGGCCTCATCACGGTATTTCTGACGACGATTGCCCTGCGCGCGCGCCGCAACAAAGTGCAGATCGGCAGTGAGACCATGTTGGGCACTCTCGCCATCGCCCAGACACCGCTAGCGCCCATTGGTCAGGTTCGTTTGCGTGGGGAGTTGTGGCAGGCGCAATCCGCGCTTCCCGTCGCCGCCGGAGAGAGCGTGCGCGTGCTGAGCCGCGAGGGTCTTCTGTTGACCGTCGAACGTGTCGATACTGAGCGTGTCGATTGAGATTCCCCGCAACCTGTTGTTCCAACGTTCCACCCCGATCTGTGCTATACATCGTGCAGACGTTTTGTAATTCCAGAGAGTTGGATTATGCCTTCGACCGCCGTCCTGATTGTCGTTTTGATCGTCGCCCTGTACCTGATGAACTCGATCAAAATTCTGAAAGAATATGAACGCGCCGTGATCTTCCGCCTCGGTCGTCTGCTCAGCGCTTCGAAGGGGCCGGGTGTCATTCTGGTCTTTCGCCCGTTCGACCAGATGGTGCGCATCTCGCTGCGTCAGGAAGTGATGGAGGTTCCACCGCAGGACATCATCACCCGCGACAACGTTACGTTGAAGGTGAACGCTGTCATCACGCTGCGCGTGATTGATCCGGCCAAGGCTGTCGTCGAAGTCACGAACTACGTGTATCAAACCTCGCAGTTCGCGCAGACCACGCTGCGTTCCGTGTTGGGCGAGGTGGAGTTGGACGAACTACTTTCCCACCGCGAGACGCTCAACCAGAAGATTCAGACCATCATTGACCTGCACACCTCGCCCTTTGGCGTAAAAGTAGTCAGCGTGGAAGTCAAACAGGTCGATCTGCCGGAGTCGATGTTGCGCGCGATGGCCAAGCAGGCAGAGGCGGAACGCGAGAAGCGCTCCAAGATTATCCATGCGGAAGGCGAATTTAATGCCGCGCAAAAGCTGGTCGATGCCGCTGCGTTGCTGGCCACCGAGCCAATGACCATGCAGTTGCGCTATCTGCAAACGCTGTCCGATATCGGCGTGGAAAAAAATACCACTATCGTCTTCCCATTGCCAATGGAGTTGCTGAATTTGCTGAACAAATCCACCTTGCCGTCTTCAGACAAATCCAATCGAGGATAAACCTGCATGAGCATGCTCTTTCAGGAAGTGGAATCCGTCGAGCAGGAGCTGCATTTCAGCCCAGGAATCATCCTGTCCATTTTCATGGGCATCACGCTGGTCTCCGCCGTGTTCTTTGGACTTGGCTACTCCTTTGGCCGAACGGGGGATTCTGCGGGCAATTTCGGTCATGCCCAGCATTCCATGCCAACGATCGAGCATCCCGCTCCTGCGGTGGCAATCAGTAATCCCCCGGCGCAAAAATTATTGCCGAAACCATCCGCAGCCGTAGCCCTCCAGCCCGCTACCCTCCAGCCCGCTGCCATCGCCACGAACGCGCAGCCTGCCCCCGCATCCGCGAGCGCCGTCACTCCCACTACAACGTCCTCCAAGCGAGAAGGGAATTCAGCTTCCAACTTTGGATATATGATCCAGATCGCCGCCCTTGCCAGTCGCCACGACGCGCAAGCGCTGACCGTTGCATTGCGGAAAGATGGTTTGCGCGCGCAGCTTCGCAACGGACGACATGACAGATTCTTCCATGTGCAGCTTGGCCCATTCGCCACGCAAAAACAGGCCGATGCCATGCGGCATAAGGTCATCGCCGCTGGATATCGGGCAATTCTGAAGCCCGTTCAACGTTAGAACTCAACTTCGCATCCACTCCGGCAGGCCGGAGGCAATGGCTTGGCGCGTGGCCTGCATCAACTCCTCCCGCGTGGCATAGTCGCCCGCTCGCAGTGGCGCGTGGAAATGTACATGCGCCTCCGCCGGAATTACGCGCAAACTTCCCTTGCGCATCATCCCTTCCGTGCCGTGAATGGAGATGGGAATAATCGGTGCGCCCGTTTGCTCCGCCAGATAGAACGGGCCTTTTTTGAAGGGCAGGAGTCGGCCATCGCGGGATCGTGTTCCCTCTGGAAACACCGTAATGTGTACGCCGGAGGCAATCACTTGCGTGGCTTTCTGGATGCTGGCCATCGCGCTCTCGCGCTTTCTGTCCCGCTCGACGGGAATAAAATCTCCCATGCGCATCCCTCTCCCCAATAGCGGAATCTTCATCAACGCTCTCTTCACCAAGAACGCCGTGCGTCCGGGAATTAGCGGCAGCAGAATCGGCGGATCGAGATTCGAGATGTGATTCATCATAAAGATGCAGGGGGTACCCGCAGGGACATTTTCCAATCCAGAGACATGCGTCCGAATGCCCGCCAGACGAACACCCGTGCCCGCGATCCATCGGGATATGCGATAGAGCAGGGAAACATCGCCCGTTATCAGCGTCCACGGGAAACCAATCAGCGCGGCCACGGGCGTAAGCGCGGCGTAAAAAAGGAAAAGGGTCAACGCGGGCAGCATAAAAATTTCAACCTTTGCCGCCTGGCTCGCGCATGGATTCGCGCAACCGCTGCGGCAGCTTGTGATAGATATCTCCAAAGCCACCATTGGATAGAAGAGCAACCACATCGCCCGCCACCAATTGGTCGGCCAGATGCGCGACGATGGCATCGACATCCGGCAATAACACGGCAGGCACGGCGCGTTCCTTGAGGCGGGCAACAACATGCTCCGCGTGCAGTCGTTGATCCGCTGGAATTTTTTCCTGTTGATAGACTGCCGCGAGAACGACGGCATCCGCCATTTGCAGACTTTCCACCAACTCCTTCTCAAAGACATTGCGGCGCAGCGTGTTGGAGCGCGGCTCCAGCACGGCCCACAAGCGTCGTCCCGGATAGCGCGCGCGCAGGGCGCGCAGCGTCTCTCGAATCGCCGTCGGATGATGCGCGAAGTCGTCGATGATGGTGATGCCTGCGACTTCCGCGCAAACCTCCAGACGACGCTTCACGCTGCGGAAGCTCGCGAGCGCTTTGCGAATTGCCTCCTCCGGCACGCCTTGCCCTGCGGCCAACGCAGCAGCGGCAGTCGCGTTCAGCACGTTATGCTCGCCAACAAACGACATTTCAAAGTCCATCCAGGGGGAACCTTGCCGCTCCACGCGCCACAGGCTGCGATCTTCCTTCGTCGAAAAATCGGAGATGCGCCAATGCGAATCCGCAGAAAATCCATAGCGCTCAACCGCGCAGAAAGCGTGCGCAACGCATTGCGTCACGTTGTCAGAGCCATCAAAGGCCACGATACGTCCACGCCGGGGAACCAAATTAACCAGTCGTCGAAAGGCCGTTCGCGCGGCATCCAGATCGGCATAAATGTCCGCGTGGTCATACTCCACATGCGTCAGGATCAGCGCGTCTGGAAAGTAGTGAAGAAACTTTGGCCCTTTGTCGAAAAATGCCGTGTCGTATTCATCGCCTTCCAAAATGAAGGGTTTTGTAGGGCGCAGCGCAAAGCTGGAGCCAAAGTTTTCTGCGACTCCACCCACCAAAAACGATGGTGCCCACTTGGGATCCGACTGCGCGGCCACTTCATAAATCCAGGCCAACATGCTGGTCGTGGTCGTCTTGCCGTGCGTTCCGGCGATCACCAGCGATTCGCGTCCGCGCAGAAAATGTTCATGGAGCGTCTGTGCCATTGAGTAGATCGGAATCTTCTGATCCAGCGCAGCCTCCAACTCCACATTGCCGCGAGAGATGGCGTTGCCCACGAGGATGCAATCCGGGGAGGGCTGCAAATTTGACTCTGCGAATGGCTGGCGTATCGGAATCCGCAGACTCGCCAGCAGGTCGGACATGGGCGGATATACCGCTGCGTCCGATCCAGTGACGTGCCAGCCGGAGAGTTGCAACAAGCCGGCCAGAGACGCCATCGCCGTGCCACAGATTCCAATCAGGTGAACATGTTTAGGTTTTGACATGGGTGCGTGCTTCCAGCGTAACAGCCGCTTCCAGAAAATGAAGAACGGGAGCCTGCGTCAGATCCAACTCGCTCGCAATCCCGATGGGCAGCGTCAGGTTGCGCTCCGTCACATGGCCGGAGCGTAATCCAATGGCGACGGGGCCGGGGAAATCCTCCAACACGCGCAGCAGAACTTTTTCCAGCATGTCGCTGGGCTGGCCGGGCTGCACGCAATCGAGCATCGGACCAAAGACGATGCCGCGAACCTTGTCCAGCTTCCCCGCCAAGCGCAACTGCATCCACATGCGATCAACCTGATATGGCTTGGTGGCTACATCCTCGACGAACAAAATGGTGTCGTCTGTTTGGATTTCATACGGCGTTCCCAACGATGCCGCCAGCATGGAGAGACAGCCGCCGTAGAATTTTCCAGTTGCACGTCCGGGTTTCAATACGCGCAGCCCGGAGCTGCCATCCAGATGCCACGGCGCGGTCTGGCCCAGCGCCTGATGCCAGCTTGCAGCATCGATGCCTTCGGCGCGGGCAAAATCTCCAGCAGCCATCGGCCCATGAAAAGTCACTACTCCGGTTGCATCATGCAGCCAGGTCAGCAGTGTCGTGATGTCGCTGCATCCGATAAGCGCCTTTGGGTGCTTTCGGAAAAGCGCAATATCGAGACCTTGCAATAATTCTGCCGATCCGTAACCACCACGGTTACAAATTACCGCGTCCACCGATGGATCGCGAAATGCCGCGTGCAAATCCTCCAGCCTTTCGGCAACGGTTCCAGCAAAGTATTCCGCATGGCGCGCCAGCGCATTCCGCGCCAACTCCGGGCGATATCCAATCTGGCGCAGCGCATCCATGCCGCGATTCACCTTTTGAGGATCGAACCAGCTCGCAGGAGAGACCAGACGAATCGCGCTGCCCTCGCAAAGGGCCGCTGGTCGCAGGGTCGGCATTGCCTTGATCGGCGTGGAAGTCATGCCAAGCCAGCCTCTCCGCGCGCGATGATCGTCGCAGGCCCCGTCAACAGAATGGGCTGCTCCTTTTCCGGCCAATGGATGGTTTGCGCGCCACCTTCGGCCAGAACGTTCAGTTTACGCTCGACTCCACGCAGAGCGATGCTGGCCGAAGCCGAAGCGCAGGTTCCAGTGCCCGACGAAAGCGTTGGCCCAACGCCCCGCTCATAAATGCGAAATTCGATGGTCTGTTTGTTGAGAATGCGAACAAACTCCGCATTGGTGCCGTGGGGAAATGCAGGATGCAGCGCGATCTTTTCGCCCATCTGCTGCCAGGAAAGTCCCCCAACGGAAAAATCCTCCGTCTCAACAAACAGAACGAAGTGGGGATTGCCGACAGAGACCTCCGCGCCTTGCAATGTAATTTCCCCAGTCAAACGCAGCGTTCGTGGCTGCACGACGGGAACGCCCATCTCCGTTTCAATCTGTACCGTGCTGCCCATCTGCGAGATCACGCGACACTGCCGAGGCCCAGCCTTCGTCAAGATCACGACCTCTTTTTTTCCTGCGGAGTAGGCCAGCCACGCAGCCACGCAGCGCGTTCCATTGCCGGAGATTTCCGCCTCTGACCCATCGGCATTCATCAGGCGAATGGCGATCCTGCCATCTTTTTCTGGAGCGATGTATTCCACGCCATCGGCACCCACGCCCGTGTTACGCGCGCACAACATCCGCGCCAGCTCGGCATGTTTGCCCTGCGCCAGAGCATCATCCACAATCAAAAAATCATTTCCGCAAGCATGTGCTTTTACGAAAGGAATCACTTCGCCTCCCAGCATTATTGAACTCCATGCAGCGCAGACCGATAGATGCGCGCGCATGGCTGACCCGTGCTGCAAATAATATCCATCAGTTGCAAACCTTCTGGATGACGAGAAACTGCTTCGGCAACGGGGTCGCCTGCAATCGCCACCACCACATTCGCCGCTGCCGCAGGATGTTGCATGGCGCGATCCCACTGTCCATCATCGCCCTCATTCACCGTCTGTTTCAAGGGAAATCCAATATCTTCCAACGCGCCTACATGGGCCGAGGTGTACATCAAAACCGTATCTTCCGGCGGCAGAAACATCAGATTTTTCGCCAGCGCCTTCTCAAAGGGAACTCGCGTACTGGCGTTCACTCTGGCCTCCTGCAACACCAGCGGCGTGGCGCACAGCAACAGCAGGCTGTTGGCGATCATCAAGGCCGCAACCATCCAGAGCGCCGGAGTACGCCAGCGCGGACGATAATTTGTAACCATCACTGCTACAAATAAGGGAAAAAGCGCGAAGGCGGGCAGCATCTCCATGCCATAGCGCGTGTTGTAGTAGGCAAATGGCCCCCACACGGGAATAAAAATCGGCACCGCGCTATAGGCCACGGAGTACGCATAGAACGGGAGCGGCATCCAGAGCAACAAGGCCGCTGGCAGAGCGGAAACTCGATTGCGCCCGATGGCCAGTCCTGTTCCCAGGTAGGCCAGCAACAACATTACGTGGCCAGTATGTTTGCAGAATGCGCCAAGCGTCGCGGCCTTCAGGTAATACAGCGTGGCGATCCATATATGGTGATAGCCGGGATAATGCGCGGAGCCGGGGGCGGAGGTGCGCGCTTCAATTGCGCTGGCGGAGTACGGCCCACGCATAAAATCCAGCGGGTCGCCATAAAATCGCCAATTGTAGGCCAGCCAGAGCAGCGGCGCTGCGGCCAGCAGCAGCGTACAGAGCACCAGCGCCGGACGCATCGCGCGCGCGCGCCACAGTCTGCGGCGCACAGTCCAAGTCGCTGCAAGAATCCATGCCAGCGTGCCGAGAATCCATCCATCGTAGCGGGTGAACACTGCCGCAATCAGAACAAGCGTCAGCTTCCACAGTGCATTGCGCGCCTGCGAAAAATCTTCCAGCCGAGTGGCGCATTCCAACTCCAGCAGCCATACCACGCTCCAGAGGAACAGCGCCAGAAACAATGGCTCTGTCATGGCGGTGGTACTCATATAGAGCAAGCCAGGATTCAGCGCCAGGGCGAGAAAGGCCAGCACGGCCCAGAGCGGCTCCATCCAAAACCGCGCCAGCCGATACATGCCCACACTGGCGGCAACATAGCTCGCCATCGAAGGCCAAGCACCAGCCAGACCGTTCTGCCACCAGTCCGTGCGCCACACAAACGGCAGCAGCAGCAGATGCGGCAACGGAAGCCACACCGAGCCAAGTTGACGATATCCGGGATTTATCGAATCAAAGATGCGGCGCGCAATGTGGAGATGGGCGACTGCGTCTCCATACAACAGCAGGAGTCCATGACGGAAGCCATAGGCCAGCGAGGCCGCAGTCAGCGCCACCGAGAGTGCCAGCACGAAAGGAGTTTCCTCCCGCGTGGCCGGGGATGGACGATCAATCGGCATCGAGATGCGAGAGTTCGCGGAAGAGTTCAAAACGTTGATTGATTTCGGTGCGCGTGAGTTGCTGCAAACGTTCCGTGCCGAAACGCTCCACGGCAAAGGAACCCATCACGCCGCCATAAAACATGGCCCGCTTGAAAACGGCGGGAGTTAAATTTTTCTGCGAGGCCAGATAGCCGAAAAATCCTCCGGCAAAAGAATCGCCAGCGCCGGTGGGGTCTACCACAGTCGAGAGCGGCAAGGCAGGCGCGCGGAAAAACCGGTTCCGCACTTTTCCTGCAAAAGATTTCTCGCTGAAGAACGCCGTTGCGCCGTGCTCCCCATGTTTGATGACCAGAGTCTTCGGCCCCATTTGCAAAATGCGTTCTGCCGCTGTTACAAGATTTGTTTCTCCTGCCAGAAGTTTGGCCTCGCCATCGTTAATCAGCAAGGTGTCCAAATCGCGCAGCACATGCGCCAGATTCTCTGCATGACCAGTGATCCAGTAGTTCATGGTGTCGCCACAGACCATGCGTACTCTGGGCATCTGGCGACGAACTTCATGCTGCAACCTAGGATCGATATTGGCCAGAAAGAGATACTCGCTGTCTGCGTAAGCGGTGGGAATCTTTGGCTGAAAGTTTGCAAAGACGTTGAGGTCGGTCTGGAGCGTCTGGGCTTCGTTCAGATTGTCGTGATACGCGCCAGTCCAATGAAAGCTGCGCCCGCGCGCGTGCTCGATGCCAGAGATGTCGATGTTGCGGGCAGCGAAAACGCCCTCATGCTCCGCGGTGAAATCCTCCCCCACCACAGCAATCACGCGGACATCCGTAAAGAAGCTGGCCGCCAGAGAAAAATGGGTCGCGGCCCCTCCCAGGCAGCGATCCACACTGCCGGAAGGGGTTTGGATGCTATCGAAGGCAACAGAGCCGACAACGAGTATGGGCATAATGTTCTGACTGAATCTTTCTTAATTTTTTACTGGAGATATTTATCCAGGATCAGGCGAAGTTTTTGTCGCGTGGCAAAGGGAATCACCGAATGCTTGGTGATGATGGCATCGCGCAGCGCGGTGTTGCAGTGGCACTTTCGATTCGCCGGGAGCGCGGCCACGGCGGCGCGCACCACCTTGATGGCGTTGTCTCCATTCTGATTCAAAACAGCGACCACCTGCTCCGTGGTAACGGCGCTGTGGCCTTCGTACCAGCAATCGTAGTCGGTGACCATTGCCAGCGTGGCGTAGCATATCTCCGCTTCGCGGGCCAGTTTTGCCTCCTGTAGATTGGTCATGCCAACAACATCTGCGCCCCAGGAGCGATAGAGGTTGGACTCGGCGCGGGTGGAAAATTGCGGGCCTTCCATGCAGACATACGTACCGCCCATATTTGACTCCACACCTGTCTTCGCGCAGGCATCCGCCAGCGTTTTGGCCGCCTCCGGGCAGACTGGATCAGCCATCGAAACATGAGCCACAACATCGCCGCCAAAGAACGTTGCACGGCGCGCATAGGTGCGATCAATAAACTGGTCGGGAACGACGAACGTCCCCGGCGCATGTTCTTTTTTGAGCGAACCAACGGCGGAAATGGAAAGAATACTGGTTACGCCCAGTTGCTTCATGGCGTAGATGTTGGCGCGAAAGTTCAGATCAGAAGGAAGGATGCGATGGCCGCGCCCGTGACGCGCCAAAAACGCCACCTTGCGACCTTCCAGATCACCCAGAACCAGCCAGTCCGAAGGGTCGCCAAACGGCGTGCTGATCTGCTCTTCGCGTACGTTTGTCAGTCCAGGCATGGTGTACAAACCGCTGCCCCCAATAATGCCAATCTCTGCGTGATGCATAGCTCTCCCTCCGACTCAATCTATCCATGACATGCAGGCGCGCATCAAACGAAGGTGGCCTGCAAGGTTTTCCTAACGCGCAAGGGAAACTCGTCTCAGTATATCCGGCCACGGGATGCAGGCTAGGGGATGCGCGTGGCTGCCAGCGGAATACCCGCCTTGTATAGAAATTGGCGCAAGCTGGAACTCAACTCTGCCGAAGGCTGCACGTTGGCGGCAATCGCGTTCCGAGCGCTATTGGCGACACTGCCCATCATCACAAACTCCAGCTTGCGGGCCAGCGGCATGGGAAAGCTTTCGCTAATGAAAACTGTTTTGCCAGAAACTGCAATCAGCACTGGCCCCTCCGGGGTGTCCCAGATGCGCTCGATTTCTTTATCCGAAGAGGGCTGCGCATCCGACGCTCTTGGAATCGCGTGGTCATACTTGCGGCCTATCTCTGCTGCGTAGATATCGGCAAAGCCCTGCGCCGCCTTCGGCGTGGCCCAGCGCGAGAGATACAGCAGCCCCAGGGATGCCGTCGATGTCTTCTCTGCCGCCGTCCTGGCCTTGCGACTCTGCGCCGCGTAGTAGATGCCCCCACGCCAGGCCGGAGCCAGCACGCCCGCCGCCTGCTGTCCGCCGAAGAGCGCCGTTAGAATTCGCACGTCCAACTCGCCCATCACGCCAACGTCATACGGCTTGTACTCCGGCCCAATCAAGCCATGAATGTCTGGCATGGTGAGCAGCGGAACCTTGGCATGATCCAAATAGGCTTGCGGGTTCAAGATTTCGTAGGTCGAAGACGGAGGACGATCCAGCGTCCCGGCAAACGCTGCATCTTTGCCCTTGGCCCGCAGGACGGCGGTGATAAAATCCAGCCCTTCACGATAGGGAAAGATCAGCGATTGTTGCAATAACAGGGGCGCGCGCGCCATCACCGGGGAGTCGGTATTGTCGTTCATGGCCTGCTTCATCGTGCGAACCAAGTCCGGAGCCGTCAACAGATTTTTTCCTGCGGGCGCAAGCGCGTAATCAATAAAGACGGCCATCGCCTGTCCCTCCAGCACGGCATCGCGCACGGTATCGTCTTCATCTTTGGCAAGATGTTCGTTGTCCTGAGCCACATTCTTCGCGGTTTTTTCCTCGTCCGCCTGTTCCCACTTCTCCAGGCTCACATGCTGATCCTGCAAGGCGTGCGTTAGCTCGTGCGCCAGCACGGGCTTTTGCGCCTCTGGCTCAATCCAGTCCAGCAGATTTACGGTCTTCGTTTTGTCATCGTAGTATCCGGCAATTTGCTCGCGCAGCAGTTGGATGAGAAACGGTTCCAGGTGGAAGTCGCGATCCAGCAAGCCGAATTTTTTCAGTACTAGCTCGGATTGTTGCAAGCGCTGCGTCTCGCGCCCCTTCCGCAATTGATCGGTTAAATACTGCACCACCTGATCGCGTGTTACCAGGCGGGGCTTGACCGCGCGGCGGATGGGATACCCTGTGTCGTTGCTGTCGAATTGCAGAATCGTATCGACGGAGTGGAACAGTTCCTTCGCCTGGGCGGGTGTAATGCGCGTGTCCGTGCTGGTGGTTGGTGGAGTTCCGCCGGGCGCAATCGGCGGAGGTGTCGGGCTGCCTGTGGTTTGTGCCGCCAGATATGGAAGAAAGAAGCCAACGAATGCAAGGCGTACAGCGAACCTGCATCGCCGCTTTGTATCAAGATGTGTTTTGAACATCCAAAACCCCGTATGCGCGTGGTGCCCGCCACCGCGCAATGTTCGCTGCCGAACGACATGCGGTAGAAAGCTATAATCACAGTGTACGTTGTCCATCAGGATGCGCCATGAATCAGCCCGCCCAAGCCGCTTCCGTGTTCTCGAATTCGGCGCAGGAGCTGCGCGCGCTGCTATCCACGGTGGGGGTCTATGACCGGGGCTGGCGCGCGCTGCTTGTCTGCGCCGGAGAAGATCGCGTCCGCTGGTTGAATGGCATGGTCACGAATCATGTGGGCGCGCTTGCGCAAAATCATGGCTGCTACGCCTTCGTATTGAATGCGCAGGGCCGCATTCAGGGCGATCTGAACATCTACCAGCGCGGAGATGAATTCTGGCTGGACACCGATATCGCCCAGGCTGCGACGCTCACGGCATTTCTGGAACACTACATCATCATGGACGATGTTGCGCTCGCGCCATTATCGGCCACGACCTGTCTGGGGATCGCCGGCCCCCGCGCCTCTGCCGCGCTGATGCAGCTCGGCCTCAACGCAGACGGCATGGAGCCGTTGCAGATGCGCGCGCACACCTGGCGCGGAAACGCCTGCACGCTCATCGCCGCGCACAGTCCAATCACGCCTCGCTATGAACTTTGGCTGGCGCAGGATCAGACGCAGTCGCTCTGGCAGGCACTTCTGGATGCTGGAGCCATCCCTTGCGGCAATCACGCCATTGAGCAGCTTCGCATTCTGGAAGGCACACCCATCTACGGAAGGGATATCACCGCGCGCGACCTGCCGCAGGAGACAACCCAGATGCGCGCGCTGCACTTTACCAAAGGCTGCTATTTGGGGCAGGAGATCGTCGAGCGCATTCGTTCGCGTGGCAACGTCCACCGAACGTTTTCTGGATTTATGCTTGACTCCGGCTTCGCGACGGAAGCGATCTCTTTGACAGAAAAGACCGCGCTCCTGTCCGAAAATCAATCCGTCGGCGACATCACCAGCGCCGCCAACATTGTGCTGCCCGACGGCAGAGAAGAAGTTTTTGCGCTGGGATATGTTCGCCGGGAGTCGCTCGACAGAAAATCCGAGTTGCGTTGTAACGGCTCGATAGCCACTCCATCAGCGCTGCCCTTTCTCTGGCAGAAGAGCCATGCCACTCCGTCAGCGCAGGCATCATAAAACAGGCATACATTTTTAGAAAGCAGGATGAACCTATGAAAGAAAAAGAACCAGAGTTCACCGTGATTGACCGCCGCAAATTTACCAGCGAAGGCGATGTGCGCCCAACCACCACCGAGGATGCGGCAGCCCACGACGAGCGGTGGAAGCAGACATCGCAAGCACCTGCTGCATCCACTGCGCCCGCTGCATCGTCCGCAGCAAGCGGCATTCATGCCGTGCCGCAGACGACCGCGCCTGCTGCAAAGGAACTCCCCAAAGAAGAACCCCCGGCGCTCGAAGGCCCCACCGCTGAGGAGTCTGCGCAGTCCCAGGTCGCCTACTCTGAAACCACGCGGCAAATGGATGAAATTTTGCACGACAAACTGCCGGGCGGCGCGAAAAGCGCGAATGTCGGATTTGAGCATGTCGTCCAGTCGCTCTACATGACGGCGGTGATGCACCTCGGAGCAGGCACGCCGCAGGGAGAGAAGGCTCGCATCGACTTGATGGGCGCGCGCCAGACCATCGACATGCTGGAGGTTCTGGCCAAAAAGACCGCTGGAAATCTAAATGAAAACGAAAAGATCATGATGGACAGCGCTCTGTTTGAAGCGCGCATGATGTTTCTCGAAATCACCAACGCCATTGCGCGCAATGCCGCGCAACAGGCGGCGCATCCCTCGGATCCCAAAGGACTGAATATAGGGAACAAGCTGGATCCCAGGGGTAGGCGTTGAATCTTCCCCGGCGGCCCTGATCCACTCCATGCCGTCTTTACGCCACGCGCAGCCTGATGGACTCGACTATGAACGCAACCATGATGAATGCAACCATCCTGATGCTCGGCAGTGGCACCTCAATGGGCGTGCCCACGCTTGGCTGCAAATGTCGCGTCTGCACCTCGTCTGACCCACGCGACAATCGCACGCGCCCGTCCATCGCGATTCTCTACGGAGAACGCTGCGTGCTCATTGATTCCGGGCCGGACTTCCGCCAGCAGGCGCTGCGCGAGGGGATCGACCATCTGGATGCCGTGTTCTACACGCACCCGCACGCCGACCACATTCTTGGCCTTGATGATTTGCGTCCGCTCAGTTTTCAAGGCAAGGAGAAAATTCCTCTCCATGCAGATGCGGCCACGGCTGCCGTGCTGGAGCGCATGTTTGAATATACGTTTTCCGACAGCAACAAATATCCATTCAAGGCGCGGGTCTCGCTGCAACCGCTGGCCGACGTAACCCACCTCTTTGGCATCGACTTTTTGCGCGTTCCGCTGCTGCATGGGGAGCTTCAGACCGCAGGCTTTCGCTTCGGCTCTGCCGCCTATCTTACGGACATGAGCGACATCCCGGAATCCAGTTTTCCCTTGCTGGAAAATCTTGATGTGCTCATCCTGGACGCGCTCCGCCTGACTCCGCATCCCAGCCATTCCCATGTGGAGCAATCGCTGAAGTTCGTCGAGAGAATTCGTCCGAAGCAGGCGTACTTCACCCACATGTCGCACGAAATTCTTCATGCAGAGGTCGAGCCGACGCTGCCTCCATCCGTGCGTCTGGCGTATGACGGGCTGCGTATTCCCTTTGCAGGCGCGCCATGCTGATCTTCCGTTCGCTGCAAGAAATCCCCTCGGACTTTGGCCCTTCGCTCGTCACCATTGGCAACTTTGACGGCGTGCATCGCGGCCACCGATGCGTATTGGCGGAGCTGGCGCAGCGCGCGCGCCAACGCCAAGCGCGCTCCGTCGCCGTCACCTTTGATCCGCATCCAGTGCGCGTGTTGCGCCCGCAACAACCATTGACTCTCATTACTCCGCTGGAGCAAAAACTGGAATTGCTGCAAACTCTGGAGATCGATCCCGGCCTGGATGCCGTGCTGGTGCTGCCCTTTACGCAGGCGCTCTCGCAGCTTTCCGCGCAGGAGTTTGCACAGGCCGTTGTCCGCGACGCGCTCCATGCCATTGAAGTCCACGAGGGAGAGAATTTTCGTTTTGGTCAGGATGCAAGCGCCAATGTGGACACCTTGACCCGTCTGGGCGCGAACCTGGGATTTACCGTACACGCGCATCCGGCCCAGATGTGGCGAGGCCAGCCCATCTCCAGCAGTCGGATTCGCGCCGCCATTGAACAGGGAGACATGCGCTCCACGCGACAATTGCTGGGGCGGCCCTTCGCGCTGCAATCCACGCCTGCGCCGGGTCGCGGCTACGGCGCGCGATACACCGTTCCCACCATCAATCTGGCTGCGTATCGGGAACTCCTGCCAGCGAACGGAGTGTACCTGACCTGCGTGCAGGTGGGCGGCGAGAGTTTTGAAGCGGTCACAAACGTTGGCAATCGGCCCACCTTTGGCACGGATTCCTTTGCCGTAGAAAGCCATCTGCTCCGTTTCCATCCCATCGCTCTTGACGAAGCCACTCCTCTCACGCTGCATTTTCTTGATCGCATTCGGGCGGAGATGCGCTGGCCCTCCCCCGATGCGCTCAAGGCGCAGATCGCGCTGGATGTGGCCCATGCGCGCCATTATTTCGGCTTGTGGAAGGCGCTACGCAACCCGTCGCCGCAACGCGCATAGCTACGGATTCGGCCTGTTGTTATCGCTGTGGGTTGGATCAGGGAGAAAACAGGAGAAGCGTTTCACAGCCCGCTCCACGACTTCGGAGCTGACAGGTTTGGTCAGGTAGTCATCCATGCCGGCGTCCATAAAACGCTCGCGATCCCCGCTCATGGCAAAGGCGGTCATGGCGATGATCGGGATGTGCTCCCCGCTCTGCTTCGCTTTCTCTCGTTCGCGGATGAGGACGGTTGCTTCATCTCCGTCCATCTCTGGCATCTGTACATCCATGAAAATCATGTCTAAATTTCCGTTCTTCCATTGATCCAGCGCCTCCCGGCCATTCCGCGCCACCTCCACTTCATGTCCCAGCTTCCTTAGCAATGTTGCCGCCAGTTTTTGATTGATGATGTTGTCTTCCGCGACGAGGATGCGTAGCATTCGGCCCTGCCTTGCCGGGGATGTCGATTGCGCGTGTGTCGCTGATCGCATCGTTTGCGCGCCCAATCCCATGCGGATCGTCTCCTGCAACTCCGCCGGGCAAATGGGCTTGATGAGGTAGGTGTTAACGCCGAGGCTGCGGCAACGCGCAATGCTGGAGAGTTGATCGCAGGAGGTCAGCATCATAATAATCACGCCCTGTAGGCTGGGATCGGCTTTGATTTTTTCAATCACCTCCAACCCATCCATGCCGGGCATCTGCTCGTCGAGCAGGATAAGCCGATAGGGTTGGCCGCGCTCGACGGCGTTGACCAGTTCCTGCAAGCCCGCTGGCCCGGAGGACGCGCCTGCGGGCAACATTCCCCAGTGCCGCGTCATCTCCAGCAAAATGCGGCGATTGGTTGCATTGTCGTCAATGATGAGCGTCGAGATGCCATGCAGATCGTCCAGGCTGGCCGCAGGCTGAACCTCCCGCTCTGGCTGCGGCGGAGCCTCTTCCATCGTTGCAGTGAAGGAAACCGTGGAACCCGCCCCCAGAATGCTGTCGATCCAGATTCGTCCGCCCATGTGTTGCACGATGCGCTGCGAGATGGCGAGGCCGAGACCCGTCCCTCCATACTGGCGCGTGGTGGAAGTATCGGCCTGCTCGAATGCCTGAAAAACGCGCTGCTGATTCTCCGGGGAGATCCCGATGCCGGTATCGCGGACGGAGAAGCAGAGCGTGTGTCGATTGCCGTCTCTGGACTCGGTGCGCGCCGCGACAACAACTTCGCCGAACTCCGTGAATTTGATGGCATTGCCAACCAGATTGGTGAGCACCTGGCGCAGGCGCGTGGGATCGCCCATCATCTCTACCGGAACCTCCGGGGAGATGCTATAGATGATTTCCAGGCCTTTTTTGTGGGCGGCAAGCGCGGTCGCTTTCAATACCTCCGCCACCACATCGCGGACGTTGACGCGAATCGAATCGAAGGTAAGTTTTCCGGCTTCAATGCGGGAGTAGTCCAGAATGTCGTTGATGATGACCAGCAGCGAATCCGCCGAGGATTTGACCATCGTAAGAAACTCGCGTTGCTCATGCGTCAGGTCAGTCGAAAGCGCCAACTCCGTCATTCCGAAGATGCCATTCATCGGCGTGCGAATTTCGTGACTCATGTTGGCCAGAAACTGGCTCTTGGCGCGATTGGCCTGTTCGGCGGCATCCCTGGCCTTGCGCAGTTCTGCGGTCTGCGCCTGCACGCGGTGCCGCAGTGTGAAAATCCACATCATGGTGCCAGCAACGATGACAACAATCATCGCCAGCATAAAAAGCACGCGATCATTCGTCCACCAGGGCGCGATCCTGACGACCACGCTATGGGCGACCACACTGCTGATAGCTGCGCGAATTACGTGGGAAATTTGCACATTGGATTCCGATCAACACTCTACGCCCTTCATCGGCAGCCCATAAGAAGTATTTATCACAAGGGATCGAGGAGATTCGTCCCATTTCTGCATCGAACCATAAAATGATTGGGAGAAATTAATAAATGCCTGCAATGCGTTCCGATTTCCATCTGGGCCAAATTGGGAACAGCTACCTTCCGCTGGAGCCAAATCCCTTTGCGCCGCGATCCGCCACGGACAACGCGCTCACGACGACAATTTCTCCGCTCGTCATGGCCTGGAATGGGGACATCTGAATAATCTTGTCGCCCTTGGCGATGGAGACACTCACATCACTTCGTTCCAAAGAAACATTTTCGATGCTGCCATCGCTCCGCCTATCCACCTTCACGCTATAGACTGGCTGATTCACGTTGAGCAGGCAGATCAGCAGTTCTCCGCGATAGCCCGCGTCAATCCTGCCTCCGGCGTATGTTACTCCGCGCATGGCCATGGAGGAGCGATCCCCCAGAATGAATCCCCATCCCGGCGGGCCTTCCACGGCAATACCCGTTCGCACGCGCACCGGAACTCCAGGTGGCAAAAGCACATCTTCAATGGAATAGAGATCGAAGCCGATGTCCGTGCCGGGATGGGCGACGGTTGGAACCTTTGCGTCGGGATGTAGCAATTGAACCTTGAACATAATGTTTAGTGAATCTTGTACTGCCTTCCACGATACATGCCAACACGCTCCACGCTCCGAACCTGGATGAGTTGAAGGCTGATGTTATCGCTTCCATCTCGTTCCTTCGCCAGCGATACCAACCTGCGGGCTGCGCCATCCAAATCGGATCCTGTTCCTACAATCGCCGCAATGTCTGTGGGAGCGACAGAGTGGTGCAGACCGTCCGAGCACAGTAGAAGCATATCGCCTGCAAATACCGGATGCTCACTCGTATCGACCTGAAGGAACATATTGCTCCCTATGGCCCGGCTCAGGACATGGGATGTTTCTGACCGGGCGGCTTCTTTGCTGGAAATCAAGCCAAGCCGCAGTTGTTCATTGGAAACTGTGTGATCGCGGGTGAGCGCCACAGCCTGACGCTTGCGAATCAAATAACAGCGCGAGTCTCCGACGTGGGCCACGACTGCGCGATCATAGCGAAGAGCGCAGACGACCAGCGTGGTCGCCATCGCGCTCCCAGAGATATCTGTAGCCATTCCCGCCTCAAATATCTTTGCGTTGGCATCCTGGATCAGGCGCGGAAGCACGGCGCTCAACGCATCCCCGCGAGCGGCCCCGCGAAATCCATGCAGTACGCTTTCCACGGCCATGCTGGATGCAACTTCCCCGCGCTGTTGCCCACCAACTCCATCTGCCAAAGCGAACAGCCATCCCCGCAAGCGCGCTTCATCGGGCGTTTGCGGAAGAACGCAACCGAGAGAATCCTCATTGTGATCCCGCAACAATCCGGGATCGGAAGCCTGGGAAAACTCCACCTTCAGCATGGGACGTGGGGAGCCACGGAATCAATCATTTTCCGAAGGGATGCCCTTCTGAGCGCAGCGAAGAATCCAGACAATGTTTGCCCTGTATTTCCAGTACATATTCGCTGGATTCTTCACTTCGGTCGTTCGCTGCGCCGCAGCGACCTTCGCGCAGAATGACGCTCCTCTTCCCTAGAACTGATTCCAGAGGAACTGGTTGTAGATATCGTGGTGGAACTGAATCTCCGGGGATTTGACAAACGTCCCCAGCAGGCGCGCGCAGCGATCCG
>JAJZIJ010000025.1 GCA_021810625.1 Acidobacteriota bacterium | reverse complement strand
TTCGGCATATATCGATCATCTGCGCCGCTACCAGCAACTTGCACCGGCTCACCATCAGCCATGCTGAAAACGAACGAGCAAAAACAAACCCCACCAAAAAAGATGGGGTTCGTCAGCAATCTGAGCGGGACTAAAGTCCCGCCCCTTCAAAGTTCCGACTTGTGCAGAGCTTCCTTAGTGGGCGTGACCAGCGCGGGAATGGGGAAGAGATTCTTCCACGGGCAGGCACCCCTGGGCAGCGGCGCACTCGGCCCCTTCAAGATTTTCAAACTGGATGGTCGTGTGCAGAATACGAAAGTGATCGCGCAACTCCTGATTGATCTGCTCCAGAATGCGGCCACTCTCCGAGGGCGGAATATCGGGGATCGTGACATGGCAGGAGAGCGCGTGCAGATTGGAGCCAAGGCTCCAGACATGCAGATCGTGAACGCTGCACACTCCACTGACCTGCTGCATGGTTCGGCGCACATCGGCCAGCGACAACCCACGCGGCGTTCCTTCAAGCAGGATGTTCAGCGTCTCCCGAACGATGGAGAGCGAAGACCAGAAGACCATCGCCGCAATGAGGAGCGAGAGCGCGGGGTCCACCCACTGGCGGCCTGTAAAAAAAATGATCGCGCCGCCACCGATGACCGCAGCGGTGGAAAGCGTGTCGCCCAGCATGTGGAGGAACGCGCTGCGCATATTCACGTCCTGGCTGACACGCGCCAGCATCAGAGCCAGAACGCCATTCATGCAAACGCCAACGGCGGCAACCATCATCATCATTCGCGAGGCAACCGGAACGGGCGTGACCAGTCGCTCCAGCGCCACGACGGCAATCCAGAGGGCAATCCCCATCAGCGTGCCTGCATTGACGAAAGCTGCCAGAACTCCGGCGCGCTGATAGCCATAGGTTTTTCTGTCGCTGGCCGGGCGCGATTGCAGATACACCGCAACCGAGGAGAGCAGCAACGCGAGAAAATCCGAGGCATTGTGCCCTGCCTCTGAAATCAAAGCCAGACTGTGCGCGCGCAGCCCCACAAATAAAGTGAGCAGGATGTAGGCAAAGGTCAGGATGAGGGAAATACGCAACACTCGCTGCATCTGTCGCGTGGCTGGGCCGTGTACATGCACGTTCTCAGTCTACCGATGCGCGATTGGCGCTGACAAACGAACTTCCTGGGGACGCTTTGTTGGTCAGATTTGGATCGTGGCGCAGTTTGCACCCCCCCACAGGAGCTTCATCTTCCACCTTGCAGGTAGGTCTGAAAGTGCAGCAGAATGCGTTCATACAACTGCGTCCGCGCCGCCGGGGTATCCAGCGAATGCGTCAACTGTGGATACAGCAGCAGATCGTACTGCTTGTCGGCGGTAATTAGCGCTTGGATCAATTGCATGGAATTCTGCAAATGAACGTTGTCATCTCCAGTGCCATGCGCAAGCAGCAGATGCCCATGCAGATGGCTTGCGCTGTTCACAACCGCGTCTTCCCCATATACCTGCGGATTCTTTTGCGGCAATCCCAGATACCGCTCCGTATAGATGGAGTCATACAATCGCCAGTCTGTGACCGGAGCCACCGCAACGCCTGCGGCAAAGCGATCCGAGTGTGTCAGCGTGTAGAGCGTAAACGTTCCACCCCAGCTCCAGCCCCACCAGCCCAGCCGCTTTGAATTGATCTGCGGATATTGCGCGAGCACCTGATCAAGCACCGTAAGTTGATCCTGCATCTGCACCGGGCCAAAGTTGTGATAGGCCGCCTCGGCAAATGCGCGGCCACGGTTGCCCATTCCGCGATTGTCTACATGGAGAACGCCGAAACCATGCTGCATCAGCAATTGATCGAATAGCGTATCCTTCCCCCATTCGTTGCGAACTATCTGTGCATGGGGGCCACCATAGGGATTCACGATCAGCGGCACGCTGGCTACGCCGACGCGACCCGGCGGCAGAAGCAGCGTTCCATAGAGCGTTGTTCCATCGGCTGCCTTGCCAATGATCTCCTTCGGCACCACCACCGGAATGCCGTCGAGCGCGCGCGCCCGCCAAAATGGATGACAGCCAACGTGTATCGTGCATACGCTGACCATCGGCGGCTGCATTAGGCTGGAGGCGCTATCGACGTAATGGGTTCCACTCGCATCAAACGTAATTTGATGGACGCCGTGCATCGTGCTGAGCATTTTCTGATTTGTGCCATCCAGTTGCACCTGCCACAACATCTCTTCGCGGGGGTCTGTTTCGTTGGAGGTGTAGTAGACCACGCCATTTTTTTCATCCACTCCAGCGACGCTTAGAACCTCCCAGTCCCCGCGAGTCAATTGTCGCTCCAGTCGGGCATCGCTCTGTAGCGGATGCTTCTGATCGTAGGTGTACACGTAGATGTGCGTATGGCCGTCCTGCCAACTTGTCCACAAAAATCTTCCCTGCGGAAGAAATTCGACATCGTAGGATTCATCCAGAAAGCGATGGGCTGTTTCTGCGAGCACGCGCCGCGCCTGCCTTGTCGCAATATCGGCAAAGTAAAGTTCGCGGTGCCTGTGATCGCGGCGGAGCAACTCCACCCACAGCGTCTGGTTGTCCACCCAGCCAAAGCGCGGAACGTAATCGTTGCCGACAGCGATGGGCAGCCGCAACCAGACGGTGGTTCCTTTCTTGAGGTCAACAACGCCCACGCGCACAGTGGGATTCGGATCGCCGGGTTGCGGATAACGTTGTTCCTCGACCGTGCTGTGTCGGGGCATCCAGTCGGTTAGCGGGTACTCCGGCACTGCCGATTCATCCATCTGCAAATACGCGATGCGTTGTGAGTCTGGCGACCAGAAATAATTGCTGCGAACGTCCAATTCCTCTTCGTAGACCCAGTCCACCTCACCATTCAGGAGCGTGCGGTTTTGTGTCGTGGTCAGCGCCATCTCCTGCTTGCTGTCGAGGAGAAGAACGTGCAAATTGTGCTGGCGCACAAACGAGAGCATCTGCCCGTTGGGAGAAAATTTCGGATCATCTCCACTGCCTGCTCCGGTGTTCGCCAATTTCCGGCCCTCGCGCGTGGCTAGGTTGTGGAGCCAGATTTCTCCCGTGGCATCAAACAGCAAGTGCTTGCCATCGGGTGTCCAGGAGTAGATGGATTGCCCATACCGCGCCCGATGATCCAGATCGCGCACATCGTTCGCCTGCGCGTACCGGGAACGGATTGTGCCGCCATCGACGAGCGCCGCCGCCGCTCCGGTTGCCGATTGCACTGCGATTACATCGCCGGGATGTCCGTGCTCGCTGTCATCCGCAAGATAGCTGACTGTACTTCCATCGGGACTCCATAGGAAATCCTTCGGCGGCGTGCCCACAGGCTCGCCATTTCCCCGAAAGATCTCCGCAACCGACAGCGGCCTGCCGCCGCCGTGGGGAGCAGCTTGCTGTGCCAACGCCAGACCGGAAAGGCTGGCCAGCAGCCCCATTGCAAGAAATCGACGCATTGTTTCGATATTCCCACAAAACATGCAAGCATGTGTATGCGACACGTAAAATGATTTCCATTCCAGGAAGCCCTATTCCAGTCCTGGCTCGAAAAGGGCAGGGGCTTTCAAGGAAAGCTCAAATTGCACCCCTCCCCGGATTTTCAGAAATCTTCTCACGCGCGACCTTGCGCGATCAGCAACTATGGAGTCCGCTCCACGTTTCCGCGACCACGATGCTGTTGGCCGGATTTTGCGCGTCGTAGCGCACGGAGGCCGCTCGGCCAAAGCAGGAGCCGTTGATGTCCATCTGCTCGCGTAGGTGGGTCACGTCCTGCCCGCTTTCATAGACGATTCCAGCAATCTGATATTGATACTGCAAAATGCGGAGACCCTCCGGGGATTGCGGTTCCGTCAGATCAAGAATGGTGCCGTCGATGATGCGCCCATGCTGGACGAGATATTGCCTTCGCAGCCGCTCCATCTCATCGGGAGATTTTCTGCGACGAAGCAGCAGCCACAGCGTCAGGGCGAGAATCGCCGCAAGAACCGCGAAGCAAGAACCATACAAGGCAAAATCGTGAACACTCAGCTTGAACATACGAACGCCCGTCTTGGATTGCAGGCTATCTGGAGCATAGCCGATTTTTTCGACGCGCACGATTATTTTTTGTGGAGAATTTTCTGACGCGATAACCATCGTCAAAGCAAAATTTAATACAGAATCCAATGCGATATACTGATATTCCGTGATGAATAACGATTTTTTGCGCCCCGATACAGGTCAGGGATTCCGTGTAGGCGTGCCATCCGCAGGCAAATCCGCCAGCACATCCGATCCGCAGGCGCGCTCCTCCGCCACGCCACGCATTCGCTCCACGACGGTGCTCTGCGTGCGGCGCAATGGGCGCGTAGTCATGGCCGCCGACGGACAGGTAACGCTGGGCGAAAGCGTAATCAAGCATTCGGCAAAGAAAATCCGGCGCTTGTATCAGGAGAAGGTTCTGGCAGGATTTGCCGGTTCCACCGCCGACGCATTTTCGCTCTTTGGCAGGTTTGAATCCAAGCTGGAGCAGTATGCGGGCAATCTTGGCCGCGCTGCTGTGGAGTTGGCAAAAGACTGGCGCACGGACAAGATGCTGCGCAATCTGGAAGCGCTGCTGGTGGTTGCCGATCCCAGCCAAACGTATCTGCTGAGCGGATCGGGCGACGTGATTGAACCCGATGAGGGCATTGCGGCCATTGGCAGCGGCGGATCCTACGCGCTGGCGGCAGCGCGCGCGCTGATGGAAAATACCGAGCTTTCTGCACGCGAAATCGCGGAGAAATCCCTGCGCATTGCCGGACAAATCTGTATTTTTACCAACGACCACATTACGATTGAAGAGCTTTAGGCCGGTTCACCGGTACGCGGCACGCACGGCGAACGCCAAGGAGCATAGATGGCCATTTTTCTTCCGGGAATCGACGACGACCAGGAGCTTGCGCTGGATGAGATGACTCCGCGCGAGATCGTTGCCGAACTCGACAAGCACGTTATCGGCCAGCACGCGGCAAAACGCGCCGTGGCCATCGCGCTGCGCAATCGCATGAGACGCCAGAAGCTGTCGCCGGAGCTGGCTGATGACATCATGCCCAAAAACATCATCATGATTGGGCCGACCGGCGTGGGCAAAACCGAGATTGCGCGACGTCTGGCCAAGCTGACCAACTCCCCATTTTTGAAGGTGGAAGCATCGAAATTTACCGAGGTCGGCTACGTCGGGCGCGACGTGGAGTCGATGATCCGCGATCTGGTGGAGATTTCCATCGACATGCTGCGCGAGGAAAAACTGGGCGAGGTGGAAGACAAGGCGGAGTTGAATGCCGAGGAACGACTGCTCGATCTGTTGCTTCCTCCGGTGAACGCGCCCGCAGCGATGGGAGCGCCCGCAGCGCCAAGCCCGACGGTGGTGCCCTCACCCAATGAAGCAGCGGATAATACGCTGCTGTTCCCATCTCCGGCTGCATCGCCGTCCTCGGATTCGCAGCAGCGCACGCGGGAAAAATTGCGCCAGCAGTTTCGCGAGGGCAAGCTCGACGACCGCATGGTGGAGATCGACGTGCGCGAACGCAATATGCCGTCATTTGAAGTCATCTCCAACCAGGGGGTCGAGGAGATGGACATCAACTTGAAAGATATTTTGCCCAACCTCTTCGGCCAGCGCACCAAGAAGCGCAAGATGAAGGTGAACGAGGCCTTTGAATATCTGGTGCAGGAGGAAGAGCAGCGGCTGATCGACATGGATCAGGTGACACGCATGGCCGTTGAGCGCGTGGAGAACTCCGGCATCATCTTTCTGGATGAGATCGACAAAATTGCCGGACGCGAGGGCGGCCACGGGCCGGATGTCTCCCGTGAAGGCGTGCAGCGCGACATTCTCCCCATTGTGGAAGGCACCACGGTGAACACGCGCTATGGCATGGTGCGCACCGATCACATCCTGTTCATCGCCGCCGGAGCCTTCCATGTTTCCAAGCCCAGCGATCTGATCCCGGAGTTGCAGGGCCGCTTTCCCATTCGCGTGGAGTTGCAATCGCTGACGGTTGGGGATTTTGTTCGCATCCTGACGGAGCCAAAGTCTTCGCTGGTGAAGCAATATACGGCGCTGCTGGAAACCGAAGGGTTGAAGCTGGAATTTACTGCCGAAGCGCTGGCGGAGATTGCCAACTTTGCTTTCCGCGTCAACGAATCGACAGAGAACATTGGCGCGCGCCGCCTGCACACCATTATGGAGCGCGTGCTGGATGAGATCAGCTTTGAAGCTCCCGATCTCTGCAAGCCCAGCAAGGGAGCGGGCAGTGCTGGCCATGCCGCAGGTGGTGAATCGCTCAGCCTGGCCGCCAGCGCGGAGATTCCCAACACGCTTCCGGTAACGGAACGCGACGGCCCGAATGGCAAAGAAATGCTGGCGCGGATCGACCCGGAGTATGTCCGCAAGCAGGTCGCCTCAATTGTGAAGGATCACGATCTGGCGCGGTATATTTTGTAACTGCTTTTCTTCCGCTGGAGTCGCAGAGAATCCGTGCTTGTCCGCCCATCAATCGCTCCGAAATCGGTACAACCTCTTGATCATCTACAGGCACCCCTTCAAAACGCTGACTTGTTTCGAGTTCACTGAATCTATCCAAAATCATTCGGCGGCTTCCCGCCTTGATATCATAAAAAGCATGACGACCGTGGATGTTCTTTATCGCTACGCGCAGCACCCCAAGGAAGATGTCATGCGCGCCCTGGGCAGTCTCCGCGAGGTCTACGGCATCCGCCAGCTTCGCTTTAACGAGGCCGCTCGAACCGTGCGCGTGGAATATGATGCCACGCGACTGACCGCGCCCCTCGTTCTCCAATTGCTGCGCAGCGGCGGTCTGGATGTGGTGGAGGAAATCTCACTGCTCGCGCCTGCGGAGCCAATTGCAGCGCCTGCCCCGGCACCCGCGCCCGCAGCATGACAAATTTGCGCCGCCGGGTTGCCCGTAAGCACCGCAACTGATATCTTTTGAAAAGCAGCCTGTGTCTCCACACATGCGCCCCTAGCTCAGTTGGATAGAGCGGCTGACTACGAATCAGCAGGTCGGGAGTTCGAATCTCTCGGGGCGCACCATCCATCCATTTCCCCATCAAATACCGGGACGTAACAACTAGAGTTTCTTTGCCTGCCGCGCGTCTGCGCTAAAATCATTTCAGGGTATTCTTCCATGCGCGTCGGCATCTTCATCTGCGTCACATTTGCAGCGCTGTATTAGCGGCGCTCACCCCTTCGCCCTGTGGGTTGTTTGACCCATTTCGCCATTTCAAGATTCAAATACTCCAGAGAAAATAAAAATGTTTGAGCGTCTCATCCAAGTCACCGAGCGATACGAGGATATCTCCCGTCAATTGGCCGATCCCGCCGTCATCCAGGATCACCAGCAATATCAAAAGCTGGCCAAGCAGCATCGTGATCTGGAAATTCTTGTCGAAGCCTATCGCGAATACAAGCGCGTCGAGCAGGGCATCCAGGATGCCAAAGCCATGCTGCACGAGCAGGATGCAGACCTGCGCCAGATGGCCACCGAGGAGTTGGAGCAGTTGCAGGCGCAGCTTCCTGCGGCGGAAGAACGTCTCAAGCTGCTGCTGCTGCCCAAAGACCCCAACGACGATAAAAACGTGGTGCTGGAGATTCGCGCCGGCACGGGCGGCGATGAGGCTTCGCTCTTCGCGGCGGAGATTTATCGCATGTACACGCGCTTTGCGGAGTTGCATCACTGGCGTGTCGAGGTACTCTCCGCGTCAGAGTCCGGCATCGGCGGCCTGAAGGAAGTTATCGCCATTATCGAAGGCGACCGGGTCTTTTCGCAGTTGAAGTATGAAGGCGGCGTGCATCGCGTTCAGCGCGTTCCCGCAACGGAAACCCAGGGTCGCGTGCATACCTCGGCCATTACCGTCGCCGTGCTGCCAGAGGCCGAAGATGTCGATGTAAAAATTGAAGCCAAAGATATCCGCGTGGATACTTTCTGCTCCTCCGGCCCCGGCGGCCAATCCGTCAACACAACGTACTCTGCGATTCGCATCACGCACATTCCAACCAACACGGTTGTTAGTTGCCAGGACGAAAAATCGCAGATCAAGAACCGCGAAAAGGCCATGCGCGTTCTGCGTTCGCGGCTCTATGAAGTCGAGATGGAAAAGCAGCATCAGGCTTTGGCCAAAGAGCGCAAGCAGATGGTTGGCTCCGGCGACCGCAGCGAGAAAATTCGCACCTACAATTTTCCGCAGAACCGCCTGACGGATCATCGCATCGGCCTGACGCTGCATCAACTCTCCGAGGTAATGGAAGGCAAGCTGCAATCGGTCGTGGACGCGCTGATTGCTCACGACCAGGCCGAACGCCTCAGGGCCGAATCGGAAGCGTCCGTCTGACGCATTCGGAGCCTGTGGCCTGGAATATGCAACCATGACAGTTACAGAAGCGCGGGAACTCGGCATCGCGTGGCTTGGTCGCAATCCTGACCTGCAACAGCGCAGCCGCGCCGATGCAACGCTGCTACTGCTGCACGCGCTGCAATGCTCGCGCGCGCAGCTTCTTGCCCAGCCAGAGCGCATTTTGCTTCCCGACGAAGAGCGCATCTATCGCGAGCATTTGCATGAGCGGGCTGGCGGCAGGCCCATCCAATACATCACCGGAGAGCAGGAGTTCTGGGGGCTGCCGTTTTCCGTCACGCCCGATGTTCTGATTCCCCGCCCGGAGACGGAGCATCTTGTGGAGGCCGCCATTGAGCGTCTTCGCGCCCATCCCGCGCCGCGCATTGTGGATGTCGGCACTGGCTCCGGGGCTATCGCCGTCGCTCTGGCCCATGCGCTGCCGCAGGCGAGGATCACGGCTCTCGACATTAGTGAGGCCGCGCTGTCGGTCGCGAAAAAAAACGCCGCGCGGAATCGCGTGGCCGAGCGGATTCGCTGGCTGCACAGTGATTTGCTCAATGGCGTGCTGCAAGAAAATTTCGATGCCGTCATTTCCAACCCGCCGTACATTGCGGAGGCAGAACGCGCCACGCTTTCCTCTGAGGTGCGCAACTTTGAACCGTCCCTCGCGCTCTTTGCCGGGCCAACGGGAGTGGAAATCTACGAGCGCCTGATTCCGCAGGCCAGTCGCGTGTTGCTTCCCGGCGGATGGTTGCTTCTGGAGATGGGCCACACGCAACAACCCGCAATTGAGAAGCTGCTTGCTGGATGGCAGCAGATTGCGTTTGTCCCCGATCTGCAAGGCATCCCGCGTGTGGTGGTTGCTCATAAGGCGTAGGCCGCAAATCTTCCCCATTCAAGTCAAGCCAAAGGAAGGCTTGGATGGGGAACCCGGCGCAGGGTCATCGCGCCGCATGTACCAAGCGATTTACCTCAGCGTCGGTCAACTTTGCAGCGGCGGCGGCCTGTGCCGGGGATTGACGCTTGCGCGCCTGGGCAGACCATGCCTCCAACTCGGCTACGGCGCGGCTGCGCCGTTTGCGCGCGTCCAGCAGTTCGTCCATGTCGCGCGGAGAGACAATAAATGCTGCTGGCCGTCCATGCCGCGTCACGGTGATGATCTCCCGTTGCGCTATGTCGATCAACTGGCCAAAACGGTTTTGCGCCTCGACGGATGTGACTTTGACCATGACAGAATGCCTCCCCATAGAGTAGCTATTCTATCCATTCTTCAAACCGTCCGTGTTCGGACTCTGTGGCGGGAGTGGCTTTGCATACTGCGCC
The DNA here is from genome assembly GCA_021810625.1 of Acidobacteriota bacterium. Taxonomy (GTDB): domain Bacteria; phylum Acidobacteriota; class Terriglobia; order Terriglobales; family Acidobacteriaceae; genus JAJZIJ01. The sequence continues at coordinate 25,150 of JAJZIJ010000025.1, read as the reverse complement.
CTGGCCAGGATTTGTGCAACTGTAGATGGGGGCTGAATGTCGAAAAAACATTCCCTCCTCGCGGAAGAAAAGTATTTTTGCTTGGCATCCCCTTCTAATGAACCCAATGGGCAGCGCAATACGCGGACGCATTCAATCTCTCCAAAAGCGGTGAACCCAAAAACTGAGCTCGCTCGGAAATCTCGTTCTTTCGCGCCTCAGAAAATCCAACATCTCATCCGGGCTGAGTACCGTCATATTATTGGGGATCTTTCCGATGACATTGCCTCTCGTGAATAAGAAAGCGTGATAGCCTTTGCTCGGTCTGTATTCTTCAGCTTTCAAATCAATCTTGCCGTTCTTGACTTGGACAAAAGCACGTGCTCCGCTCACATCAAGAATGGCGAACTCCCAACCCTGTGACGAAGTCTTGCACGAACTAGGTCTAATCGAATAGTTGTGCCGACGATGTAGGTAGAGAGCGACCATGTCCTCACAAGCATCAGATGTCAAACAGTCGAAGAATGACTCACCATCGCCAGATCCAGTTGATTCCTTATACTTGAATCCTGTGCGATTACGGGTATTGTATAGATGTTTGCAGTAATCGCGGATGAAATTGTTGCTGACCGCGTTAAATGTTCCCCTCTTGAAGATCAGGGAGCCTGGCACTTCATCGAGTTCCACGCGAACCCAATCACACGCGCGCGTGTTTACGAGCTGAGCATTGCCCGGATACCCTGAACTAATATAGCGCCAGCCCCCTGTGACCCGTCCGAGATAGAAACACTTTCTGCGAGTGTTGGCAGTGATTACCAAGTCATCGGCGGCAATTTTGACCCGTAGCGTTGTTAAATGAGATTTCCATCTTGACAAGCTTTCCGCGTATTTTCTCTTCGCCCTAGTTTCATAACTCTTCCATGACATGTCATCACGCCCATTAGAAACCGGCCATCCTATGCCAACCACACTGGCACGCCACGCCGCATCTACTGCATCCGCGTGATGGGTCATATTTACCCTCCAAAGAACAGGCTCAGCATGGCTCTCCGCACACTCTGGGCGCGGGCAAAGATATGCCCCAGTGTGTTTCCCGCTCGGCACTGCATGTTTGCGACAAATCGGATACTCGTTGCCGCACTCCCAGCACTTGACGGTTGGCTGCTTACAGCCATCGATTGAACACTTCAGTGCATGCCTTGTTCCCATTCGTACTCTCCAGTGGCACAAACAATTTCAAGCAACTGCCTACACTCATTACGAACCGTATCCCGCAACTCCGCTGGTTCCACAACTTCTGCATCCGCACCCCAGCCGATGAGCCAGCGTTTGACTTCCCACAGACTGGCGACACGGAGCGAGAGTATCACACTGCCGTCCGGCTGCGGTTCGAGGGTTTGCGATTCATGCCATTTTCGTTCAGCAATGTACGGAGCCTGCTCCGGCGAGAAACGGATGCGCACCCGTTGGGGTTCGCCGTGTATCAGTTGAAAGGCAGTCGATTGCAACTCATCCAGCATGGTTGTGGGTGGTGGAGTGAAGCGGCTCCGCGTGACTGCAACGGCGCGGATGCGTTCCACGGCGAAGGTGCGGAGGTCGTCCTTCGCATGGTCGAGCGCGATAAGATACAAGCCGCCCTGATGGTAGTGGAGACGGTATGGGTTCAGTTGATACTCAACCGCATTGCGATGCTGCGGGGTTGCGTGCGTAATCTTAACGGTGAAATGGTGCTGGATGGCGCGAGTGAGCGCCGCGATGACTTCGCGAGAGCGGGTAAAGTCTTTGCTGCCGAAGGCGCCGATGCCGATCTGACTGTCAAAGCTGTGGAGCAGGGTGTGCCCAGGGGCGGAGATGCCCGCGCCAATTTTGGCAAGCGCCGACTCGATGGCTTCAAAGAATGGCGTGCCTGCCAGCGGCTTGAGCAGGCCACGGCTAAAGTAGAGCGCCATGCGCTCCTGTTGGGTCAGGTCGAGCGGCCCTTCCAGAACTGGGTCATACATAAGCCGCCAATGAATGGCGCGGTGGTGCTGCTCCGAAGTAACCGGAAAGCCGTTCTGCTCCAGCACCTGAATATCGCGCTGAATGGTTCGCTTGGCCACGCCCAGCTCGGCGCGGAGTTGCTGCAACGTGCGTCCGCGCCCCTGCAGCAGATGCAGCAGCTTGAGTACACGCGAAATCTGGCCGCCCCTCATGTCAAAACTGTACCGCAGTCGGTGTGACAACCGAGGTCATCGCAAAGAATTTTTTTGAAATCAACAGACATGTGACCCCGGCTGTCCCACCCACTGTGCGGAAATATCAGCAGAGGGGAAAAACCAATGAGTCTGATCCAACTCGCACCACTGACAGCAATAGCGCGTGAGCATGTGTACCGCCATCAACAATGGATTGAAGCAACCCTGAGACTGCCATTATCGGAAGCGTTGCAGCTACGCATCAAAGGCCTGGAGTTGGTGAAATTGGCTGCGCCGCATGTACTGCCGAAGACGCTGCCTTGGGACACATGCCAATTGGGCCATTCAGCATTCTCGGCGAAGGTGCGGCGGGTCAGCACGCCGCCGAATGTTCTGCCATCTTTAACCATTCAAAAACTCTCAAACAATTTGGCGGCGCAGGGGGAGCCAGAGTTCATCTGGAAAACCAAGTGGCAGGATTGCCCGGTGGCTCTCCACTTTGAAGGGATGCAGCATCCGGCAATCTTCATCAACGTGCCCCACCAGTCTATCTATGAAGGTTCGAGTTGGCGTGAGGTGACGCTGGTGCGCCGCGACTCGGTGGAGGAACTGCTCGCTTTGATCGAAAAATGTCAGGCATCGTATCACCTTCCCTCGATGCGCTATTTTGGCGTGTCGGAGCCTACTGCCGTTGCTCCTGCGACCTGGAGCGATGTGGTGCTGGACGAGACGGCAACCAGGCTGCTGCGGCATGACTTTGAATCATTCTTTCAGCGCAGAGCATGGTTTCGCGCCAATCGACTTCCGTTTCGGCGCGGCTACCTGCTGCATGGGCCGCCCGGCAACGGCAAGACAAGCGTGATTCGCGCCATGCTCTCGCATCCGGGAATCTCCGGTTTTGCGGCCAATCTGGTCACGTCGGAGATGGACGATGATCGGCTGCAAGCATTTTTCAGGAATGCAACGGAAAATACGCCTGCGCTGGTCGTGCTGGAGGATATCGACAGACTTTTCTTTGGACTGGATAAGAACGAAAAGTCAAACGTCAGCCTACAGCAACTGTTGAATTGTCTCGACGGAGTGAGCACGCAGGACGGCATGATTGTAGTTGCGACTGCCAATCACCCGGAAGTTCTGGATACAGCCATCCTGCGCCGTCCGGGAAGGTTCGATCGAGTCATCGAGTTTGGCAATCCAACGAAAGAATTGAGATCAACCTATTTGCAGAAGATGTGTCCGGCGCTCGTTGGGGAGGCTCTGGACATCTGTGCAATCGCCAGCGAAGGGCTGTCCTTCGCACAATTGCGGGAAAGCTACATCCTCGCCGGACAGACGGCATTTGAAGAGGAGCGGGATGTAACGGCAAACGATCTTACGAATGCCATCCAGTTATTGCAGGCAACCATGAACAAGGCCGATAGGAAGCGAATGCAGAAGTCGGGATTCGATTTACAGGATTCGACCCAGAGAAAATACGCAAGATCATGCCTCCATGACCGTTGAGGCGGCGTTGGTGTCGTTGAGCGCTGAATCCTGTGTGGAATCCGTCCCGTAGTGTCTCCTTCCACTCGCTGGAAAAGCATGCGCCATCAATTGCCTGGACTGTGCGTGTAGTTGGCTGTAATCGCTCTGGCCACGTAGCGAACACCATCAAACTTCGTGGTTACGGTCACATGCGCCCCTTCATGAATATCCCGGCTCACAGGAAATAGCGATGGATCAAAGAATATCTGATATGTTTTATCGTCACGGGGATCGACCAGCACTAATAACTCGGAGTGCAGGTCGATGGAGATAACATTCCCGCTAAACACAAATGCTGATCCTGGAGCAGCCAGGATCGCGATCTGGCTGACAACACCTCGCCCCTTGTTATCAGATACAAATTTGGCCGAGATCAGAGTGCCTTTGACAAAATCAAGTGAGTCGAATCCTGCCGAAGCAGAGCCAGACGAAGAAGATGCAGCCTGATCCTGACGAGCCTGACCTATGCGGACGATGGGCGTATTTCTTGGCACGCGGAGTTCGATCTGTTCACGAGAAAGAACAGAACTTATGGTTAACACACGAGTTTTTCGATCATAGCTAAGCACCTGACCTTGGCATTCCCCTTCGGGAGATTTCGACAAAATATGAATGTTTATAGCAAAGATACTTGTTCCATCCAGCGTGGTCTTGATGGAGGCGTGATCCTCCGGGTGAAGATCGCGCAGCGAAGTTCTGATCCCGTCTCGATAGATATGAGTGCGCTCGTCGAAAAGGATTTTCATCGAATGCCCGCCGAAGACTTTCAGCGTAAATTGGTCACGCACGAAGTCTACATCGCGAATAGAACCGCCAATTACTGTGCTCTTCCCTGTGGGCAGTGGCGGCAACGCGGGCAAAATCATGGGAGCACTGTCCAGCGTTGCGACGGACTGCGTTCCCATACCCTTCTCTGATTGCGTGCCTGCCAGGGATATGTGGGAAATCGCTACGATTCCAAGTACAACCCCTGTAAGAAAACGATCCATTTGGCACTCCATTGCCGCTCAATTATTTTCTCGGCATCCACTCTTAGATGGAGTTAATGGGAACCAGGTGGTCTGGAAGTATTTCCGCGTTGTATAAATATCACAAGTAAATACCAAGAATTGCGCGGCACCATATTCTTGTTTTACGCATCTTACTAGCTAACGTGTACCCAAACGGAGAATTTTCGGGTATATGGGAAAGTAAAAGGCATTAAATGTTTAATAAGCGGATCAAATTGCTCGCGATGGTTGCAGTTATTACTGTTTTTGGCTTTCAGTGCGCCTGGGCGGGCGATATTCGGGTCACGTTTCCGAAGCGTAGCCATCTGACGCCTGTTCAGCGACTAAATCGCGAAGGCGTGAATGCAATACGGAAGCAGCAGTATGAAAAGGCGGAAGCGATTTTCTACAAGGCATATCTTTACGATTCCACTGATCCTTTCACCTTAAACAATCTTGGCTATATCTCTGAGCTACAGGGAGAACTTGCGCGCGCTCAAAAATTTTATGCGTTGGCATCGGAACAAAATTGCGATGCGTTGATCGACATCAGCAATTCAAAACAGCTTGAGGGGAAACCTATGACCTACGCTCTTACGGGTTTGAAGGATACCCCTATGCGCGTGAATCATTTAAACATTCAAGCAATGGAGCTTGTAGCACAGAGTAGAAATTTTGAAGCGACTACTCTCCTCCAGAAGGCGCTACTTATAGAACCAAAAAATCCATTCACCTTGAATAATCTTGGGGTTGTCGAGGAAGCCGCCGGAGATTTTCAGCGTGCTTTGGAGTATTACGATGAAGCTGCTGGTTTGCACTCTCCAGAGCCAATTGTTGTCACGTTGAAGCGCTCCTGGCGAGGGAAGCCCGTCAGCGAGAGAGCCGCCAACAGTGCTCAGCAATTGAGAAAGCGAATGCAGGGTGTAAATGCTGCGGATGCGCGTGCAACGATGCTCACCTTGCGTGGAGTGGCAGCGACGAATCGAAACGATTGGCGCGCCGCGAAGCAAGACTTTCTCCAAGCGTACTCGCTCGATCCTAACAATGCGTTTTCGCTCAACAACCTTGGCTATGTTGCAGAGAAGGATGGCGATCTGGAAACGGCGCATTTTTATTACGCCAAAGCGCGGAAGGCAAACGACGCAGATGCTCGCATTGGACTGGCGACGCAACGTTCAGCGGAAGGAAAGCACCTTGTTTCTGTTGCCCGGAAAAGTGACCTTGGGGTGGACAGAGAAATCGATCAATACAGCCAGACAGAGCGTATGCAAACAGAGCCGGTTCAATTGATACATCGCGACAATACCCATGCAAAGACTGGGGTATCACCCAACCCGCCGTCGGCCACAATTTCGCTAAAAACCTGGCCACAGACACTCAACTAACACCGAGAGAAGCGCTTCCACATGTCTAAGTCAACTGCCCAACCCATTTCCTCCAGGTCTCTGACGATTCTTTCTCGCCTGCTATTTTCTCCGCGTTACCAGGAAGAATCTGCGCCTATCGCTGGTGGGTTTTATCTGTACGGTCTGAATACAGGAATAACAGATATCAATAAAGAGGAATTTGAAGACTTACTGAAACTTGCAAGTTCAAACCATGTAGTAATGCGTGGATTCGATGTTGCCCTTGGCATTCTGCGCCAAGTACAGGACAACACGCGTACAGAGTGGGTACTTACCGCTTTGGCAGCAGAGAGAGAGCGCATTAAAAATGCGATGTCGTTTCTGTCTGCAATTTGCTCTGCCTTCAAAGAGGAAGGCTTGGAGACGATGGTGATTAAATCGCTGGATCATTGGCCCGATCTTGGCAGCGATCTGGATATGTATACGGATTCGGATGTAGAAAAGATCGCTCAACTGATGAAGCGGCGATTCCAGGCGCAAATAGCATACCGAAGCTGGGGAGATCGTCTGGCGCACAAATGGAACTTTATTATTCCTGGATTACCAGAAGCAGTTGAGATTCACATGGGCCGTCTGGGCCAGACAGGGGAACAGCTTACACTTGCTTCGCGACTGGTGAGCCGCGCGCAATCGGTTTGTATTGACGATAAAGAATTTCGCGTGCCAGCAGCCTCGGATCGCGTGATGATCTCTACACTGCAACGGATGTATCGCCATTTCTATTTCCGGTTGTGCGATGTTGTAGACACATCCTCGCTATCGGAATCATGTGCCATCGACTATGAGGATATGCGCGCTTCAGCGAATGCGTCTGGTATATGGGAAGGCGTGGCGACGTATCTTGCGATTGTTTCGGACTACGTAAAAAAATACCGCGGAACAGGTCTCAATCTTCCCCAGTTTGTTTGGGATGCAGCGCAGTTTGGCGGAGATGCGGTCTACTTTGGCCAAGGCTACTTGCGTGTCCCCATTATGCCGCAATCTGTGCGACTCTATGGAACCCAACTTGCCGGGCTGCTGCGCAAGCGAGAATTGCACAGTAGCGCTCGTCTTAGTCTGCTGCCGTGGCTTGCCACAGCGGCTGCCGTTGGACAAAAAATCACTGGGAGCGATAAAGGTATTTGGTAATCGGCAATCACAGATTCGACAAAGCCAGCGCAAGACCTTGCTGGCAGTGACTGCGACTAACACATAACCGGTGGAGCATCATAAAAGGAGATGCCGGGATTTCTGCCTCCCGGCAAGCAATTATGGGTAATCCAGCATTCAACCATCCTCAATTGACATCGCAACCGATCGCGATTTTCAACCCACTGGTCTGCAAACGCGACCCGCTGTCGAGCTTGATCTCGTTCGTCCTGCACGCAACGATTCTTACATTTTTGTTCTGGTTTGCTCTCCAGGAACATAAACGGATCGTCTTACCGTTGCAGGTGGAAGTAACTCCTGTTGATATCCAACCCTATATCCCGATTACCGTGCCTGCTATTCAGACGATGGGTGGCGGTGGTGGTGGTGGAGCGCGCGAAATAGTCAAAACCAGCAAGGGACAAGTACCGCCAGTTACAAAAATGCAGATCGTTCCTCTCGCGACTCTTACGATTGGCCATCCCAAGCTGGCCGTGATGCCAGCAGAGGTAATCCCTCAGCAGATCAAGCTTCCCGATAGTAAGATGCCCAACATCGGGGATATGCAGTCAGCGCAGGTCACGCTGATCTCTCAGGGGGGCGGCAAGGGTTCCAGCTTTGGCCAGGGTATAGGTGGAGGTATGGGATCGAATCATGGTGTTGGCGTTGGGCCTGGCAGCGCTGGTGGCTATGGGGGCGGCATTATGACCGTGGGTGGAGGAGTCACGGCACCACAAATCATCCATACCGCTGAGCCGGAGTTTACAGACGCAGCGCGCCGGGCGAAGTATCAGGGCATCGTCTCGATCCAGATTATCGTCGATCCACAAGGAAACCCGGAAGACCTCCGCGTCATTCGCCATCTCGGCATGGGACTCGACGAAAAGGCCATCGAGGCTGTGAGGCATTACAAATTCAGGCCAGCCATGTACCAGGGGCACCCTGTACCTGTGCAGATATTGATCGACGTGGAGTTCCACTTATATTGATGCGTAGAACCCATCGCATAAATGCCTGAGGAACAGCGGGTGCCGCAGGATCATCCGTTGCAGTGTATCTCGCGCAGGACGGTGGAAAGCACCCATCGGAAAGATTTGTAAACGCCTCTGACCTTCCAGCAAAGATATTTCCCCGTGGAAGGTCAGAAGGAATGCGGCAAGGTTGAGTTAGTGGATATCGTATTGCTCCGGGTGGAGGCTGGGATCGCTCTTGACGATCACCGTCTTGCCGGACAGTTCTTCCATCTCGCCCAGCCAATGAGCGTTGTTCAACTTGAGATGCTTGACCACCTCTGGATGTACGCGCAGCATAATTTCCTGGCGCTCCAGATGGCGATGCATCTTGCGTAGCTCGATGTAAATCTCGTTGCAGACCGTCACGGGACTCTTCACCATGCCCGTGCCCGCGCAGACGTTGCATGGAGTGGAGAGCGTCCGCTCCAGCGATTGCTTGACCCGCTTGCGCGTGATGGCCACCAATCCGAAATCGTTGAACTGGAGAACCTTGGAAGGCGCGCGGTCGGATTTCAATTCCTCTTCCAGCGCCTGCATGACGCGGTTGCGATTCTTGCGCTCGTCCATGTCGATGAAGTCGATGACGATGATGCCGCCCAGATCGCGCAGGCGAATCTGACGAACAATCTCCGGGATGGCATCGAGGTTGGTTTTGAGAATGGTGTCTTCCAGCCGCGCCGTCTTGCCGACATATTTTCCGGTGTTGATGTCGATGGCGACAAGAGCTTCCGTCTGGTTGATGACGATGGAGCCGCCGGATTTGAGCCAGACCTTCGAGCGCAGCGCCTTGTTGATCTCCTCCTGAATGCCGAATTGCTCAAAGAGCGGCGTCTCTTTGGTGTAGAGCTTGACGCGGCGAATCAGCGAGGGCTGAAAGCGTTGCAGGAAGCGAAGTACGCGCTCGTAGTCGGCCTCGGTATCGACCCAGATGGTGGAGAAATTTTCGCTGACCTGATCGCGCAGAACCCGCTCCACAAGACTGAGATCGTGATAGATCAGCGCCGGAGGCTTGCAGCTTTCCGAGCGCTGGCGAATATCCGCCCACAAATTCAGCAGAAAGCGAATGTCGGCGCGCAGGTCTTCTTCGCTGGCCGTTGCCGCCGCTGTGCGCACGATAAATCCACCGCCCACATCGCCTTTTTCACTGACTAAAATGCGCTTTAGGCGCTGGCGCTCCTCGTCGGAGGCGATTTTGCGCGAGACGCCAACGTGGTTCACCGTGGGCATGAACACCAGAAAACGTCCCGGCAGCGCGATGTGGCTGGTGATGCGCGCGCCCTTGCGGGCAATGGGTTCCTTGGCAATCTGAACCAGAATCTCCTGGCCGGATTTCAGCAGTTCCGTAATGGCGGGCAGGTTGGACATCTGCGCGGTGGCGCGTCGGCCACGTCCGCCTTGTCCTCCGTTGTGCCCTCCTCCCATGCGACGGCGATTGCCCTGCTGCCGTCCTCGATTGCGATTCCCAAAGCGCGAGGCCGCTGGGCGAGATGCGCTGTTTGTTCCGCTGGCTTCTTCGGGGGAGCCTTCGACGCGGTCGCCGTCCGCCTCCTCGGAGGCAAAATCCTCCTCTTCGCTCAGGTCGGATTCTTCTTCGCCGATTTCTTCTTCGTCAATGTCGTCGGAGATGTCCTCGTCCGATTCCTCTTCGGATGCAGCCGCGTTGGATTCGTCTTCGTCTGCTTCCGTGAGCGTCTGGCCGTTTGGAACTTCCTGGAAACGGGTGCGCTTCTCGACCTGGGCATCGCGCACCATGTCGCTCAGCAGGTCGGCATCCATCTGGACATCGAGAGTCTCTTCGGTCAACTCGTCCAGCCCGCTCTCGTCCAACAGCGCGTAGACAGCGGGAGCTTCTTCCTCTTCCTCGTCAATCAATTCTTCTTCCAGCACTCCGGTGCCGGGAGCAAAGGCATGCAGCGTGGCCTCGCTGGAATCGTTGTTTATATCTTCGTCAAAATTGGCGTTGGAGGAAGACTCCTCGTCGTCTTCGAGCATCTCCGTAGGCGCGTTTGCGCTGGGCGGAGCGTCTTCGAGCGTAGAGGGGACGGTGGATGCAGGGGCATCTGCGATGATTGCTTCCGGCTCGACCACATGGCTCTGGCGATAGGCGCTGGGCGTGGTGGGATCGACCAGATGGGAGGCAGAGGCCTCGGTCGGCTCATATTCGACGACTGCTTCGACGACTGCGGAGGCGGGTATTTCCGCAACGGCAGTTTCCGGCGCGGCTTCCGTATGCGCGAATTCAACCGCAGGCGCTGTTGGAGTGGCCGGAGTCGCAGCAACCTCAATCGGCGGGACTGCAACAGCTTTGGCTGGAGCAGGATTGCGGCGGCGAGAGAGAGATTCGCCGGGGAGTTGCAGACCGCCATCCCAGGAAGCCAGGGGCGCTTCGACCAGGGTGGAAGGTCGAGCGCTGGAGACTACGGGGGTGGGCGCGTGTGTCGTGCCAGCAATCGCGCCGGAGGCTGCCGGGGCTGGTTCACCGCCACGGCGATACTTGGACAACGATTCGCCGGGGAGAATCAGCGCGGCGGCGCTGGATTCTTTGGATTTCCTGAATTCTCTGGGGGAATCCGCCGCGCGATGTTCGCCGCGCGATGGGCGGCCAGAGCTATGCGAGGGCTGACGGGATTCCTGCTGCATCTCCGCTTCGACAAAGTCCGGTTCTTCCAGTGGATCGGTATCCGAGGAAAAAGAAGCTTCGAGGGACGCGGCGGGCGCGCCATCTGGAGTGCGCTCTGGGTTCTGGGCTTGCTGCCGCTGGTTGTTGCCACGGTCATTGCCGCGACGACGACCCCGGCGTCCGCGCCAGCGGCGCGCGCCCTGCCCCTGTTCCCCGGAGGCTTCCGCATCGCTCTCGACTCCCTCCGTCGGAGTGGTCTCCTGCGTGGGCGGACGAACCGCATTGCGATTCTCGCCGCGTGGAGCATTTCGGTTGTCGGTATGGGCTTCCCGATTGTCATTCCTGCTTTCGTTGCGCGCATTTTCCTGCGGAGCATGGCCTTGCGGCAACGCGACGATCTCGTCGTCTTCCCCAGCTTCTTCAATGAAATCCGTTACATACAGGAAGGCATCGCGTTCCAATCCCACGTCCACAAAAGCCGACTGCATTCCGGGAAGGACGCGCGTGACGCGGCCCTTATATATGGAGCCTGCAAGGGTGTATTCGTTTTCGCGTTCGTAGTAGATTTCCGCGAGTTGATCGTCTTCGACAAGCGCCAGACGAGTTTCGTGCGGAGTGCTGGAAATATAAATTTCTTTTGTCATGCTGCCTCATAATCAACCGGATACCGGGGCGTTTGCCCAGGGTGTCCGGGGTAATGGCGAGACAGATTCCATCCGCTGCATGGTTGCATTCAGCAACGGCAGGCGGTCAAGACTGTGGCGGGAGTATGAAGATGCGATGCAGCGGACGCTGCGAACCAGGTGTTTGCCGGAAGTCGTGGAACCCGCACTCCCCCGCGACCACAAAGGGGCACGGAAAACAAACCATTCTGGCTGCAACGCCAGAGAATCGAGTACGAGGAAATTGTGACCGCGACTGCCTCGAAGGGAGGTGGGGCCGTTACCCTTTCCTGTACATGCATCTCCGCATATCCTGCCCGGTCAACATGGAAGCTGTCTGACCAGGAAAAACTACCGCATCCGCATCCGACGCCCAATGGCGCGCGCAAGCGAATGCAAATCTCGAAAACTCTCTGCCAACGGCGCGCTTCTGGGCGCGCCAGCCAGCGAAACCTAATTCACAAAGCGACCCATGCGGATGTTCATCACGATGCCGAGCGCCAGAAACGTAAACAGCACCGATGAACCGCCATAACTCATCAGGGGCAGGGGGATGCCGGTAACTGGCATCAAACCAATGACCATGCCCACATTGACCGCGATCTGAAAGATCAACACCGCCACAACCCCCATGATAATCAACGTGCCGGGAAGGTCAGCGGCGGTTTGAGCGTTTTGAATCAAACGCATCAATATAAGAAAGTATAGCAGCAGCACCAGGGCAGCACCAACGAATCCATGTTCTTCGCCAAAAGCGGCAAAGATAAAATCCGTATATGGGATAGGCAAAAAGTCGCCCTGGGTTTGGGTGCCTTTGGTCGCGCCCTTGCCCCAGATGCCTCCAGAGCCGACGGCAATCAGCGATTGACGAATCTGGTAGCCACTGCCGCGCGGGTCGTTATCCGGCTGCAAAAAGCTTACAAGTCGTTGTTTCTGATATGGTTTAAGAACCTTATGCCAGACGGGAATGATGGCCAGCCCGCCTGCCAGCACCAAAATGGCAGCTTTCTTGAAACTGATGCCGCCCAGAAACAGGCCACAAAGCAGAATCGGAACGTAGGTAAGCGCCGTGCCCAGATCGGGCTGTTTGAGAACCAGCAGCATGGGCACGCCCACCATCGCCATCGCCTTGAAAATATCTCCCCAGCCAAGGTTCCGGCCCGCCAGATGGGAAAAGTAGCGGGCAACAGCAACAATCAGCACCAGCTTGACCCATTCCGAAGGCTGAAAGTGGATACTGCCCAGGCGAATCCAGCGCCGCGCGCCCAAAACGCGCTGGCCTGCCAGCAGCACTGCAAGCAGAGCGACGATACAAAATCCGTAGGCCCAGTGCGCGACGTCCAGCAGCAGATGATAGTCGATGAATGAGAACGCAAACATGCAGACCAAACTGCCCAGCAGCCACAGTATCTGTTTTTGGTCGAAGTGGATGAATTTGGTGTGCAGCGTGGCGCTGTAAATCTCCAGCACGCTGACCACGGAGAGCAGCAGCACAAAGCCGAGCAGAACCCAATCAAAGTCGCGGAAGGAGATCAGTCGGCGCATACAGTCTTCTTTTTACCTCATCCCGCTGCCGGATGCGGCGGCCTTGCGTCGAGTTTTGCGTTGGCGCATGGAGGACGCATCAAAGGCGGGCAGGGGAAAGCGCGCTCCGCGCAGGACGGTTCCGGGGCCGTAGGGAATTTCATGCGCGCCGGGATACAAAGATGGACTGCCTGCGGCAGCATTCCATAGGCCAGCCATCTCCAGCGGTTTCTGGGCGGATTTTTCGGGTTGCGCGCGCGTGGCGATTGGGGCCGACGACGCAGCGCCATTCGCAGTGCGGTTCTCCGTCGGGAGATGCAGGTTGTTGTCCATGCGGCGCTGCTTGTCTACATACGCTTCGATCACCTGGGCAGCCAGACGCGCGCTCAGATATCCCTCCGCGCCGTTCTCCCAGAGAACGACCACGGCAATCTCTGGATTTCTGCGTGGCGAGACCCCGACAAACCAAGCATTGTCGCGGAGCTTCACGCTTCCGCCCCCGGCATTTTTCTTGTATTCATTGCTGACGGTCTGCGCCGTGCCCGTCTTGCCGGCAAAGTCAATTCCGTTCAGATGCGCAAAGCCAGCCGTGCCTGCAAAGGTGGTCACCTGTGCCATTGCGTCGGTGACAATCTCCCAGTTGGCCGGATCGATGGGCACAATTTTATCGCCGGAGCCGGGAAACTGCTCCTTGTAGTATTCACGATAGGCCGGGGGAATCTCATCAGGAAAGACGACATGCGGACGTTTGAGCACGCCGCCCGACGCAATGCCTGCAATGGCGCGCACCAGTTGGATGGGTGTGACCGCCGTGGCTCCCTGTCCGATGCCGACGGAGATGGTCTCTCCGGCAAACCATTTTTGATGGTAGTTGCGCATCTTCCAGTCTTCTGAAGGCATAATGCCGGCGGCCTCGTTCGGCAGATCAATGCCGGTCTTTTCTCCCAGGCCAAATTTATGCGCCCACTCGGCAATTTTTCCAATGCCGAGCTTTTCAGCCAGCGTATAAAAGTACACATCGCAGGATTGATAGATGCCCTTGCTGATATCGGTGATGCCGTGACTCTGGTGCCGCGCCGAAATCCAGCACTTGAAGTAACGACCATAGAAGGTTGCGCCTCCGTGGCAATCCACGGTCAACGCCTGCGCAATCCCCTCTTGCAATCCGGCAATGGCTTCGATGATCTTGAACGTTGACCCAGGAGCCAACTGCGCTTGAATAGCCTTATTCAGCAGCGGGTGATCCGGGTCGGTAATCAGCTTGTTCCATGCGTCGCGGTGGATGCGAGTGGCAAAGTCGTTAGGGTCAAAGGTGGGATGGCTGACCATTGCCAGCACCTCGCCGGTACGTGGGTCGATGGCCACAATCGCGCCACTACGCGGGCCAAGCGCCTTCTCCGCAGCCTCCTGCACATCCAGGTCGATGGTCAGTTTGAGTGGCGTTCCGGGAACGGTGGGTTCGGTGCCCAGCACGCCCAGTTCGCGTCCGTGGCTGTCAACAATCACGTCGCGGGAACCATCCTGACCGCGCAGAATGGGATCGTAGGCTTCCTCAATGCCGGAGCGTCCCACCATGTCGCCCGGCTGATAGAAGGCATAGCGCGGATCGTCGAGCATCTCCTCGGAAACCTCGCCAACATAGCCAATCAAGTGCGCCGCAAATCCATTGCTGGGGTAGAGTCGGCGCTGCTCGTCGATGGTCTCCAGCTCCGGCAGCTCATTGCCATGCGCGGCGATAAAGGCCAACTCGTCGGGAGTAATATCCTCTTTGAGCGGGATGGGTTGGTACTTTGGTTGATGGCGGAAATGATAGAGCGTGTTCTGCAACTGCTCGACATCGAGATGCAGGCCGCGGGCGATCAAGGGGAGATCGGCCTTGAGATCGTGGGCCTGCTCCGGCACCAAAAAGCAGGTGACGGAAGGATAGTTATCGACAATCAGGCGGCCATCGCGATCATAGATTTTCCCGCGCGCGCCCAGGATGGGCACCTTGCGGACACGGTTGGCCTGCGCCAGGGCGCGATAGCTCTGCGCGCCCAACACCTGCAAGCGCCACAGCCCGGAGAGCAATATGACCAAAACCAGCGCGACCAGATATTGCACCGCGGTGAGCTTGATGGCCGGGATTTTTTCGTCCGAATGATGGGAAGATGCCATGACAACCGCGCTTGTTCTCAGAATACTCCGCTTTTTGCCGCATTATTCCTGCTTGCGCAGGCGGTCCAGCACGGCGAAGAGAATCACGCCAGCCAGCGCGTTGACGACGGCGCGAAGTATCTCATGCAGACCGTGCCATTCCATTGGCATATCGAGCAGCAGCCGCACGATGGCCAGATGGAACAGGCTGTCGAGCAGCATAAAGAAAAAGATCAGCAGCAGGCGCGTGCCGGGATTGTCCACATCGATGCGCATGCCGATGGAGGCTGCCAGGTAGCCAACGATGGCCTTGAGAATCCCGTTGATGCCAATCGGCAGATGGGTCAGCGCATCTTGCGTAAGGCCAATGCCGGTGCCCAGCAGCATTCCGCTGATGGGATTGCGGCGCGAGACGGCGAAATAGACGGTAACGATCAGCGGCAGATCGAGTACCGCGAAGCGGGGGAAACGCAGCGGCAGGTACGCCTGCAAAAAAATGGCAGCCAGAGGAACCAGAAAAAAGACCGCTGGATGGAAGTGGTGCCGATCCATCTCTTCGCGCGCATGATTGGGGAGCAGTGCCATATTAGGGCTTGGTCTCCTCGCTGGCTGGCGGCGGCGCAGCAGGTGCCGCAAGCGGAATGACAGGTGGAACAACAACGGGGGCTACGGGCGCAGCAACGGCTGGCGTGGGGGCTGGCGCGGGTTGCGCCGGTTTCCTTGGTGGATATTTTCTCCTGGCCAGCGGCGCTGGATGTCCCAATGGCTGCGCGCTTGCCACCCCAGACGCGCTCTGCGCCGGGAAGATTTGCCTGGAATATCTGGCCCCCGGTCTCAAAGTCGTTGCCGGAGGCGTGGCTCCCGGCGTGAAGCGATCCGGGTGCAGAGATGGCGTGGGTTGTGCTGGCGGCGGAGGCGCGTTGGGATTCTGGGCTGGAAGGAGCTTCCCATGCGGGCCAATTGCAGGTTGCGTTGTGCCCGTGTCCGCTCCGGGCAGGCGCTGGGCCAGCACATCGGCGGCTTTCTGCTCACTGGTCACAATGTCAGATTCTTCCGTCGCAGGCAGGGCGCTACCGATCTGCGTGATGACC
The DNA here is from genome assembly GCA_021810625.1 of Acidobacteriota bacterium. Taxonomy (GTDB): domain Bacteria; phylum Acidobacteriota; class Terriglobia; order Terriglobales; family Acidobacteriaceae; genus JAJZIJ01. The sequence goes on along the minus strand of JAJZIJ010000025.1, from coordinate 8,904 downwards.
AGCACCTCCTCCAGCCGCGAGAGCTTGGCAGCGGGCTGTACCAAAATGGCGACGTAGGGCGCGCGTTCCGGGTCGTTTACCACGCGCTCCACCGTTCCCACGGGCAGACCACGCGGATAGATTTGATCTCCGCCGCTGGTGATAACGGCTTCGCCGGATTGGACGCGCTCGTCGGATGGAATGTTGATGATCTCCGGCTGGCCAGTTGCATTCCCGCGCAGAATGCCGCGCAGCCGGGTCTTCTCCAGAATGATGCCCAGACCGCTGGTCTGATCGTTGATCTCCAAAACCTGCGAGGCGTGCGCGAAGACATCACGAATTTTTCCGACAACGCCATCGGGCGTGATAACGGGCATGTCCGCATGAATGCCGTCTGCCGAGCCTTTGTCAATGTAGAGAACGCGGGATTGGTCGGTACCGCTGGTTCCAATCACCTGCGCGGCCACAGTCTGATAGATGTACTGCTGCTTGAAACCCAGCAGCGCTTGCAGTCGCTGATTTTGGAGCACATCTTCAACCAACGATGCCTGCTCCAGGCGCAAACGATCCACTTCTGTCTGCAAACTCTGATCGCGCTGGCGAACATGGCGTAGGTCGATGTAACCATTCCAGGCTCCGCGGATGCCATGACCTGTAAAGAGGAAGAGTTCTTCAAAGGGAGTCAGGCTGCCGACGACCCAATAGCGGATCAGGCGAACCTGCGTACCGTCCCGGCCCGCAGCGGTGGCGGGTCGGCGAACCTGCACGGCAAGGCCAATCACCTGGACGAGCAGAATGGCCATCAGCATCAGGACATTGCGGTATCGGCTATAGAACGATTCCATGCTGGCTTCTGCCTGTGTGACGGGATAAAAAGTACGACCCGACGCGGGAAAGGCCGGGTCGCAGGCTCTAATCGATCTTGATCTTTCGCAGCAAGGCGAAGTCCGAGAGCATCCTTCCGGTGCCCAACACCACGGAGGCCAGCGGATCGTCCGCGACGGAGACGGGCAAGCCCGTTTCTTCGCGGATGCGTTTGTCTAAATTCTTGAGCAGGGCGCCGCCGCCGGTCAATACGATGCCACGGTCACTAATGTCGGCAGAAAGCTCCGGCGGTGTGCGTTCCAGCGCGACGCGGATGGCATTCATCATGGTGGAAATGCACTCGGTGAGCGCTTCGCGAATCTCGCTGTCGTCAACGGTGATAGTCTTGGGCACGCCTTCGATTAGGTTGCGGCCCTTGATTTCCATCGTCAGGGGTTTGTCGAGCGGGAAGGCGGAACCAATCTCAATTTTGACCTGTTCCGCTGTGCGCTCGCCGATCAGCAGATTGTACTTGCGCTTGAGGTAATTCATAATGGCCTCGTCCAACTGATTGCCCGCCATGCGAACCGAGCGCGAGTAGACGATGCCAGAGAGTGAGATCACCGCGATATCAGACGTTCCGCCGCCAATATCCACGACCATATTGCCGCCGGGTTCAGTAATGGGCAAACCCGCGCCAATGGCGGCCACCATCGCCTGCTCCACCAAATAGACCTCGCTGGCTTTGGCGCGATAGGCGGAATCCTCAACCGCGCGCTTCTCCACCTGCGTGATCTCCGACGGAACGCCGATCACAATGCGCGGATGCACCAGCATCTTGCGGCCATGCGCCTTCTGGATGAAGTAATTCAACATTTTTTCCGTCACCTTGAAGTCGGCGATGACGCCGTCCTTCATGGGCTTGATGGCGACGATGTTGCCCGGAGTGCGGCCCAGCATCTCCTTGGCTTCCTTGCCGACGGCTTCGACCTCGCCCGTTGTTTTGTTGATGGCGACGATGGAAGGTTCATTGACAACAATCCCTTTGCCGGCGGCGTAGACCAGCGTGTTCGCCGTACCGAGATCAATCGCGAGATCGCTCGAAAACAGGCTGAAGAGTGAGCGCAAATTGTGCCCATGAGCAAAGCGAGAGTGAAAAGCGTTAGAAGACATGAAAGTTCAATTGTCCTGAGGAACGGTATGAATGTCCATTGTAAGGCCAGGGAAGGCGTTTTGTGTGTTGTCGATACAGAGAATTCTTGCCGGGATGAACCCTTTTGGCTACGGGCAGGCATGAAGCAGGTCACGGGCAGGCATGGAGCAGGTCGCATACGGTATCCTCATTCGTCCGGGCTGCCACGCGCAGCCTGCCGGGGGAGGAAGTATTATGGCGGCAAAACAAGCGGAAAAGCACTATAAAAACCTGATTGGCGGCAAGTGGCTGGCGGCGCGCAGCCGCAAAACCTTTGAAAATCGCAATCCCGCTGACCGCGATGACCTGCTCGGCACCTTTCCGGCATCGGGGAAAGCGGATGTTGCCGCCGCCGTCGCCGCCGCAAAAGAAGCCTTTGCAACCTGGCGATTGGTGCCCGCGCCCAAGCGCGCAGAGATCCTCTATCGCGCTGGAGAATTGCTCGCCCAGCGCAAGGAAGTCTATGCGCGGGAGATGACCCGCGAGATGGGCAAGGTGCTTGAAGAAACACGCGGCGATGTGCAGGAGGCCATCGACACGGCCTTCTACATGGCTGGCGAAGGTCGCCGCTTGTTTGGCCAGACCATGCCATCGGAGCTGCCCAACAAATTCGCCATGAGCGTGCGGATGCCAGTCGGTGTTTGCGGCATGATCGCGCCGTGGAATTTCCCAATGGCCATCCCATCGTGGAAGCTCTTCCCCGCTCTGGTGGCGGGAAACACCTGCGTCCTTAAACCAGCGGAGGACACGCCACTCTCCACGCACAATCTGGTACAGACGCTGATGGATGCAGGGCTGCCGCCGGGCGTGGTGAATATCGTCCACGGCTTTGGCCCCGACGCGGGCGCGCCGCTGGTGGAGCACCCCGATGTTCGCGCCATCAGTTTTACCGGGTCAAGCGAGGTGGGCCGCATTGTCGGGCAGGTTGCTGCGGCAAACTTCAAGCCCTGCTCGCTGGAGATGGGCGGCAAAAATGCCATGATCGTGATGGACGACGCGAATCTCGACCTGGCCGTGGAAGGCGCGTTGTGGGGAGCTTTTGGCACCACCGGACAGCGCTGCACGGCCACCAGTCGCATCCTGCTGCATAAGAAAATTGCGCGCGCCTTTACCGAGCAGCTTGTCGCGCGCGCGAAAAATCTGCGCGTTGGCAATGGCCTTCAGAAGGGCATCCAGATGGGGCCGCAGGTCAATCAACAGCAGGTGGAGACCAGCGCGCGGTACGTGAAGATTGCGTTGGCCGAGGGCGCAAAGCTGCTGATTGGCGGCAAGACCCTGCGCGGCGCAGCCTACGCCAAAGGATTTTTCTTTGCGCCGACGATCTTCTCCGAGGTCAAGCCAACGATGCGCATCGCGCAGGAGGAGGTCTTTGGGCCAGTGCTGAGCCTGCTGCAATGCGGCAGCTTTGAGCAGGCCATCGAGATCGCCAACAGCATTGAATATGGGCTTTCGACCTCCATCTACACGCGGGACGTGAATCGCGCCTACGCTGCCATGCGCGATCTGGAGGCGGGCATTACTTACGTGAACGCGCCAACCATTGGAGCGGAAGTCCATTTGCCCTTTGGCGGCGTCAAACAGACGGGCAACGGACATCGCGAAGGCGGCACCGGCGCAATAGATTTTTATACGGCGTGGAAGTCGGTGTACGTGGATTATTCCGACAAGTTGCAGCGCGCGCAGATTGATTAAGCTGTAAGGTATCGCCGGTCGCAAGATGACAAGATTGCCGTAGGAGATCACATGATTATCGGCGTTCCCAAAGAAGTAAAAGATCACGAGAGCCGCGTGGGCATTACGCCCGCCGGAGTCAAGGCGCTGGCCGATGCGGGCCACAAAGTGCTGGTCGAGACCGGAGCCGGAGACCTCTCCGCGTTGACCGATGACGACTATCAATCTGCGGGCGCGGAGATCGTCGGCTCGGCGCACAACGTCTGGGGACTGGCGGAGATGATCGTCAAAGTAAAAGAGCCACTCGAAAAGGAGTACGACTTCTTTCGCGAAGGATTAGTTATCTTCACCTATCTGCATCTTGCGCCTGCGACCGCGCTGACGGAAAAGTTGCTGGCGAAAAAAGTTGTCGGCATCGCCTATGAAACCATCCGCGACCAGCATGGCGCATTACCGCTGCTGACGCCCATGTCCGAGGTGGCTGGACGCATGTCTGTGCAGGTGGGAGCCGCCTATCTGGAAAAAGAACGGGGCGGACGCGGCGTGCTGCTGGGCGGTGTGCCGGGAGTTCCTCCGGCGCATGTGTGCGTGATTGGCGGCGGCATCGTGGGCATCAATGCCGCCAAGATCGCAATGGGCATGGGAGCCAAAGTGACCATCGTCGATCTCAATCTGGATCGGCTGCGCGAGCTGGACGACATCTTCAACGGGCGCGTCTCCACGCTGGCCTCGAATGCCTACAATGTGGCGCACGCGGTGCATCAGGCCGACCTGGTGATTGGCGGCGTGCTGATTCCCGGCGCGGCTACGCCAAAGATTGTCACCCGCGCGATGGTCGCAAAGATGAAGCGTGGCGCGGTGATTGTCGATGTCGCCATCGACCAGGGAGGCTGCATCGAAACAGCGCGGCCCACCACGCATAGCGATCCGGCGTATGTGGTCGATGGAGTGGTGCATTACTGCGTGACCAACATGCCCGCTGCGGTGCCAACTACTTCGACGCTGGCGCTGACCCATGCGACCTTCCCCTACGTGATGCGTCTGGCGCAGCATGGAGCCAGAGCCGCGATTCAATCCGATGCGGGGCTGCGCGAAGGCGTGAATGTCTACGCAGGCGCGCTGACCTGCAAGGCCGTGGCCGAGTCGCAAGGCAAGGCATGGAAGCCAGTCGCAGAAGTGATCTGACGCGGTATGTGCGCTCAAACGACCAGCGCATGGAACCTATAATGGGGAACAATGTGGGCAACAGGGAGGGCGCGCTCCGTGGCAACCGGCGATCAGGCGAATCGGAAGACAGCGGCATGGATTCTCGGCATTCTGTCGCTGCTGGTTTTGCTGCTGCTGCTAACGGAAAATGCCTTCAATCTGAAGTTTCTCTCTCCACGCAATAGTGGCTCCATTCTGATTTTTACGGCTATCTCCGCGCTGAGCTTTCTGCTGTTTCTAATCGTGCTGGTGTTGCTGCTGCGCAACATTCTGAAGCTCTACGCCAGCGAGCAGAGCCGCGTGCTGGGTTCGCGTCTGCGAACGCGCATGTTGGCGGGCGCATTGTTGCTTTCTCTGGTTCCAGCCATATTTATGGTCTTCTTCAATTACCTGCTGATGAACCGCTCCATTGATCGGTGGTTCTCGCAGCCGGGTGTTTTTCTGCGCGATCGCCTGATGCAGGTAACGGTGGAGATGGCGCATTACGCAACGGAAAATGCGCGCGCCGAGGCGGAGTCGATTGCGAATTCTCCTGCGGCCCAAAACAGTGAAGATGGCGCGGCCAGCCAGAAAATGCTGGACGAGGTACACCACCACAAGATCACATTGCAGGGTGGCTTTGCCCTGCTGTTTTCCGAGGGGCAATTTGTGAGCGCCTATCAGGTGCCCATGATGCCGGGGCCGATCGCGATTGATTCCTGGATTGCTCCCGGAGACGCGGAGACGGTGCCAGCAGGCCAGTCGCTTGCGGAGACGATTCTCCACGCAGCGCAACGGACAGATGAACCCATTCTGAGAATCGGCAACATGGAGTACGCGCTGGGCGCGGCCTCGACGGAAAATGGCGCCATTGTGATTGTCGGCCTGCCCTTGCCGCCGGATATGGGAATCGTGATTCGTGGCATCCGCGCCACCACGGAGACATATTGGGCGCTGTTTCATGCGCGGCGGCGCATCCGCGCCACATATCTGCTGGTGTTGCTGCTGCTCTCGGTGTTGACATTTTTTATCAGCAGTTGGCTGGCGCTGTTTCTCTCCAAGCAGGTGACGCGACCCGTGGAAATGCTGGCCGACTCGATGGACACCATTGCCAGCGGCGATTATCGCCATCGCGCCGACATCTCCGCAGCCGGGGAACTGGGCGAGCTGGTGCGCTCCTTCAACCACATGGCCGCTGACCTGGAAAGCAGTCGCGCGCAGTTGGAGTCTTCCACGCAGCAACTCTCCGTGGTCAACGCGGCGCTGGAGGCGCGTCGCAAGGAGTTGGAGACGGTGCTGGAAACCATTCCCAGCGGGGTCGCGGCTCTGGACGGCGAAATGCGTATTGTGCAGGCGAACCGGGCGTTTTGCGAGATGCTCGATCCACTGGGAGGGCGAAATTTTGAGGGTCTTTCGCTGCTGGAGATTTTTTCTCCAGAGGCGGGCGAGGAGATGCAGCGCGCGATGCGCCGCAGTCTTCGACTATCGACGGCTTCCACGGAGATTGAGACAAACACCGCGCACGGCGCATTGCATCTGGCCTTTACGGTGGCTCCACTGCACAAGGAAACCGGACGCGGCTATCTGGTGGTGCTCGACAACGTGACGGATTTGCTGCTGGTGCAAAAGCAGACGGCATGGAAGGAAGTGGCGCAGCGCGTCGCGCATGAAATCAAAAATCCGCTGACGCCCATTGCGCTCTCCGCAGAGCGGGTGCAGCGCCATCTGGATCGCGTGGATGCAGCCATTCCCGATGAATCCAAACAAATGATTCGCAGCGCAACGGATGTTATTCGCTCGTCGGTGGAGACGCTGCGGCTGCTGGTCGATCAGTTTTCCGCGCTGGCGGATTTTCCCGTGGCGCAGCCGCGCCCAGTGGAGATCAATCAGATCGTGCAGGAAGCGTTGAAGGTTTTTTCTGGACGACTGGAGGGCATGGAGATCAAGCTGCATCTGGAGCCGCATTTGCCCCTGGTCATGGCGGATACAGAGGCGCTCAAGCGCGCCCTGACCAGTCTGGTGGACAATGCCGCCGAGGCCATGCAGCAGAGCTTGGTGCGCGTGTTGACGGTGCAGACTGGCCTGAATGAATCGCAAACGATGGCGGAAATTGTAGTGACAGATACAGGGCATGGATTGACGGAGGATATTCGCGAACGACTGTTTCTGCCGTTCTTCTCCACGCGACGACGCGGAACGGGTCTGGGACTTTCCATCGCGGCGAAGATCATTCAGGAGCATCACGGAACTATCCGGGCTGAGGACAACAAGCCCGTGGGCGCGCGCTTCATCGTGGAGCTGCCCTTGGCCGATGCCATACAGCCCGACGCGGCTCCGCCTGTCGCAAATAGCGAGGCCACGCGATGAATCATATTCTGGTGGTCGATGATGAGGCCGATATTCGCGCCACGCTGCAAGCCATTCTTGCCGATGAAGGCTATGCCGTGGCCACAGCCTCAACCGCAGCCGAGGCCGTGGCACTGGTGCGCGATGTGGTCTACGATGCCGTGCTGCTGGACATCTGGCTGCCGGATCGCGATGGCCTGGAGGCACTGGAGGAGATACGCAAGGCCGATGCCGCCAATGGGCCGGAGGTCATCATCATCTCCGGCCACGGATCAATTGAGAGCGCCGTGCGCGCCACAAAACTGGGCGCGTTCGATTTTCTGGAGAAGCCGCTCTCGCTCGAACGCATTTTGATTGTGGTCAAGAACGCGGTGGAGGCGCGGCGGCTGCGCATCGAGAATCAGGAATTTCAGCGGCAGCTTCCAGCGCGTGGTTCCATCACCGGTGCCAGTGTTCCGGTCAAGGCGCTGCGCCAGCAGATTCGCCTGATGGCTCCGACCAATGGCCGCGTGCTGATCTACGGAGAATCCGGCACCGGAAAGGAATTGATCGCGCGCGCCATGCACCGCGAGAGCCTGCGGCGGGATCACGTTTTTGTGGAGTTGAACTGCGCTGCGATTCCAGAGGACTTCATCGAGACGGAGCTATTTGGCTATCGCCACAGCGCCGTGCCCGGCGATCTTCCAGAGAAGCGCGGCACTTTTGAGCGTGCGCACGGCGGCACGCTGTTTCTGGACGAAGTGGGCGACATGAGCCTGAAGACCCAGGCCAAGGTGCTGCGCGCGCTCGACGAGCAGGAGTTCACTCCCGTGGGCGCGACCCATCCGGTGCGTGTGGATGTTCGCGTAATTGCCGCCACCAATAAAAATCTGGAAGAGGAGATTGCGAAGGGAAATTTTCGCGAGGATTTTTTTTATCGGCTGAATGTCATTCCGTTTTACGTGCCGCCGCTGCGGGAGCGGAAGGAGGACATTCCGCTGCTGGCGCGGGAGATGCTGCGCGAATTTGGGCGGCAATATGGCAGGCCGCGCGTGGAGATGGCCGAGGATGCCGTGGCCGCGCTCCAGCAGTACCATTGGCCGGGCAATGTACGGGAGCTAAAAAACATTGTCGAGCGCATGTTGATTCTGAATCCGCAGGCGACCCGGCTGGAGCGCAAGCATCTGCCCGTTCTGGTCTATCGCAGCGCCAACCGACGCGGCGAGGAGTTTCCCTCGCTCCAGCACGCGCGCGAGGCGTATGAGCGGGACTACATTCTGCGCAAGCTCGAAGAATGTCATGGCAATGTAAGCCGCGCTGCGGAAGCTCTGGGTCTGGAGCGCAGCCATTTGTATCGCAAGATGAAGGCGCTGGGCATTGCCGTGAGAGAGACGCAGACGTAACAATAAGGATCGTCGTGCCCGCCTGTCTCCACAAAAATCCTGTTCTCCCGAACGAACGCGATAGAGGGGCTGCGTTTCTTTGCATCCACCCACACGATGAAGAATTCAGGGGGCAAGAAAACTCAATTCTCAGCCAACATTCTCTGGATTCTTCACTCCCGTTGGTCGTTCAGAATGACTCTTTCATTTTTCCACATGGAGTCATTCTGGGGAGCGTAGCCGGGTGCCCTTCGATAAGGACGAAGGCTTTGTCAAGGCACAGTCATCCTGTGCGGTGCGGCTGCATCGCATGAATTGCCGAGAGGTTGAGGACCAGAGCTCCGGTAGATTCACGCTGCATCACCA
>JAJZIJ010000067.1 GCA_021810625.1 Acidobacteriota bacterium | reverse complement strand
TGCGCAACAAGTGCCCGGCTGGCACCAGCGACTCCATCGACACCATCTCAAACTCCTGCTGCTGCACCTCTGGCTTCTTCAACATGAACCTATAAAAACACAAAGCTCCCGCTTACGCGAGAGCTTTCAGATTGCTGACAAAGGTGTAAGGCGGAAAAAGACTGCCCCTCGGGGGCTGAAGCCCACTTGGTTTTATAGGACTTATGTACGGGCTGAAGCCCGTACCTTTCAAAACGCGGCAACATCCTCGAACAATAGTGGGTTTTTCAGCAGCCTGAGGCTCCGGCACTGCCGGAGCCTTTTCGCTTGCGCCGTAAACGCTGGCTGGAAATGCCGACCTGCACCCGCTATTCTGTTTCTGATGACGGATATGGATTGCAGCACAGAGATTCAGTTGCGGCTTCGCCGCTTTTGGGGTGCCACGTTCTTCGCCCTAGGCATTCTGTGGGGATTTTCCAGTCTGGTTTATGTGCCAGTCGTGGTGCTTACCTCGTTGCGTGGAGGCTCTGCGGCGGAAGTGGCGCTGATCTTGCTCGGCGGCCTGCTGATTTTTGTTGCTTCCATTCGCGCTTTTTATCGCCGTCGGGCCGCGTCTGTTTTGCTGGTGGTTGGGGGTTGCGTCCTGCTTGCTGTCGCGTTGGCGCTGCCGTATGCTCCGGCGGAGAAGATCAGCGGAGCAGACAATTGGCTGCTCACCTTCTCCTCCAGCGTTGTGGCTGTATTGCTGGGGTGCTTTGGCTGGATCACCGATGCGCGTGGCTGGCCGGTACTGCGCGACAGGGCCATGCGGTAAATCGCTACGAGAATGCAGGCAGCAGGGTGTGCAGACAGGATAGAGATGGACACTCCAACCGCATTTATGCGATGGCGCCTATCTCTTTGCGCGGACGCGCGCATCATGCACGATGCGGCCCTCGCTGATGGTCAGGTGGACGCGACCGGGCAGTGTCCATCCATCAAACGGCGTGTTGCGCGACTTTGATTTCGACTCCGCTGCGCGATACATCCACATCTCCGCTGGGTCGAACAGAACGAGATCGGCAAACGAGCCGACGGCCAGCGTTCCGCGACCAGTGAGATGCAACACCTGCGCCGGTTGCGCGCTCAACAGAGAAATCACGCGGCTCAGCGGCATGGAATGTTTTTGCTGCAGCAGCAGTAGCGACAGGCCCAGAGCGGTTTCCAAACCTAAAATGCCATTGGGCGCGCGCTCAAACTCCTGCTCTTTTTCGTGAATGGCGTGCGGCGCGTGGTCTGTGGCGATGGCATCCACCGTGCCATCGAGCAAGCCTTCGGTTAACGCGGCGCGATCTGCCTGCAAGCGCAGCGGAGGACTCATCTTGGCATGGGTGTCATAATCGCCGACAGCCTCTTCCGTCAACGCAAAATGATGCGGCGCGACTTCGCAGGTTACATGCAGTCCGTTGCGTCGGGCGCGGCGCACGGCATCCAGCGCCTTGGCCGTGGAGAGATGCGCCACATGCAGATGGGCGCGGCTGTCGTGCAATCCGGCCAGCAGTTGAATGTCGCGTTCGACGATGGTGCTTTCCGCCTCTGCCGCCATGCCGCGCAGTCCCAGGCGAAAGGCCAGCGCTCCGGCGTTCATCGAGGCTCCCTGCGTCTGGCGCGTATCCTCTGCGTGTTGGATGACGGGCAGTCCGGCGCGTGCTGCTGCCGCCAGAACTTGATGCATCACCACATCCTGCAGGATTGGCTTGCCGTCGTCGCTGACGGCCACGGCTCCGGCGGATTTGAGCGATCCATATTCGGTAATCGCTTCGCCCATGCTGCCGCGTGTGGCAGCGGCAATCGGGAAGACGCGCGCGACAGCGCCGCGCTCTGGTTCCTGCATCCAGCGCGTGGTTTCGACCGAGTCATTGACGGGAATGGTATTTGGCATGGCGCAAACGCTGGTGAACCCACCCGCCGCCGCCGCCGCAGTTCCAGTGGCGATGGTCTCCTTGTAGCCTTGTCCCGGTTCGCGCAGATGGACGTGAATATCGACCAGCCCCGGCGCAACCACCAGCCCCTTGGCGGCGATGATCTCCGCGTGTTCCTGCGTGGCCAGCGCGTCCAGCTTGCCCGGAACTTCCACGGCGGCCACGCGGCCATCGCGCAGGAAAACATCCTGCGCTGTGTCGATATTGCGGGCAGGGTCGATCAAACGTCCGCCACGAATCAGAAAAGCTGTCATCGCCTCGTACTCTTCTTTACCGTCTTGACGGTCGCTTTGGTTTTATTGGTGGATGTCTTGGTCGCTTCCAGCGCGCGCGCCAGCAGCGCCATACGAATGGCCAGGCCGTGATGCACCTGTTCGGCAACGGCAGATTGCGGGCCGTCGGCGACCTCGCTGGTAAGCTCCAGACCGCGAATCATGGGGCCGGGATGCAGCACCAGCGCTTTGGGCGCATGGGCCGCCAGCCGCGCCGCATCCAGTTGATAGCGGGCAATGTAGTCCTCCAGGTCAAGCCGAAGACCGGACAGCCGCTCCTTCTGAATGCGCAGCATCATCACCACGTCGGATTGTGCCAGCGCGCGATCCAGGTTGCGGTCGATGACGAGGTTTGGCCCGATGGCCGCCGCACTCTCTGGCAACAGCGGCTCCGGCCCGCAGAGCACCACGCGCGCGCCGAGTCGCGGCAGCAACAGCGCATTCGAGCGGGCGACGCGGCTATGAAAAATATCTCCCACAATGGTGATGGTCAATCCGGCGAGCGTCTGCGCGGTTGCGCTCTGAGCCTGCTTCGCTCCCAAACGGCGGGTGAGGATCGTACGCAAATCGAGCAGCGCCTGCGATGGATGTTCGTGGATGCCATCGCCTGCGTTCAGGATGGGAAGCTGCGTTGCCTGGGCCAGCAAATACGGCGCGCCAGAGGAGGGATGGCGCAGAATGATGCACTCCGCTCCCAGCGCGCGCAGCGTGATGCCGGTATCTTTGAGCGATTCGCCCTTTTCGATGCTGGAGGACAGCGCGCTGACCAGCACCGTGTCCGCGCCCAGAGACTTGGCCGCCAGTTCAAAGGAGGTGCGGGTTCGCGTGCTGGATTCATAGAACAGCAGCGCGACGCGGCGTTTCAGCAGGCGTTGCGCGCGGGACAGAACTGGCTCCGCTTCCAGGTCTGCGGCCAGATCCAGAATGTGATGTACGTCTTGCAGCGTGAGATGCGTGACGGAAAGCATCGAACCGGGATGCGGTGTGCTGGGATGCGGGGTTGCCCCAGATTGCATTGGGGGCAACGCGGCCCTGGCTGCCCGCGAAGGCGCAAGAGCCGCAGCAGAATCGCGCTGCGCGCGGGATGCGGGTGTGCGAACGGATGCCTTCGATTTTGCCTTGATCTTCAAGGAACCTGTATCTCCAGTTTGCGCGGCGTTTTTTATAAATCCGCGCGTTCGACCAGCAAGACCTGCTCGCTGCCATCAACCTCTTCCAGCTCAACTTCGACAATCTCTCGATCCGTGGTTTGCACGGTTCGCCCGACAAAGGCTGCTTCAATGGGTAGCTCGCGATGGCCGCGGTCGATAAGCGCCAGCAATTGCACTCGTCGCGGGCGGCCATGATCGAACAGGGCGTCAAGCGCGGCACGGATGGTGCGGCCCGTGTAAAGCACGTCATCGACCAGCACGATATTGCGTCCATTGACATCGAAGCCGATGGCTCCCGGATGGACAACGGGGCGCACATCGCGGGTGGTCAGGTCATCGCGATAGAACTCAATGTCGAGCGTGCCTACATCGACGGGCCGCTTTTCAATCTTGCCGATCAGTGCCGCCAGTCGTTGCGCCAGAGGCGCGCCACGGCGCTTGATGCCGATCAAGCCAAGGTTTTCGCTGCCGTTATTTTTCTCGACGATCTCATGGGCCAGCCGCACCAGCGTCCGCTCGATTTCCGAGGACGACAGAATGCGCGCTTTCTCCCGCAGGAGGTGGGGCGGTTCGGGGGTGCGTGTTGTTTCACTCATATTCTTGGCTGATGATACGAGCCTGACATGGACGGAGCAAGCCCAGCCGTACTGCGGGATTGCTGTTCCGTCTGAAATTTGGTGGGCCTGGAGGGATTTGAACCCCCAGCCAAAGGATTATGAGTCCTCTGCTCTAACCGTTGAGCTACAGGCCCAGGAATACTTGGAGCATCCCCATGTCATCTCTAAACCTAAAAACGCAGCTACGTCTCACCCGCTGGAGCTTTCAGCACGCGCTCCCCACGCATTCCCCACGCGCTCCCGGACACTTCAGTCTCGGAGCGAGGCGGCCTGGGGGTGGAAGAATAGCCTGAATGCGGTCAGCGGCAGGTGCCATAGCGACCCTCCAGTGTACCCATGTCGTTGCGGATCGCGCCAGAGTGCTGCTTGCGGTTGCCGATAGGCTCCCTGGCGGATTTATCCGCGTATAGTTTGCAGCAACAAAATAATTCCGATGGCGCACAGGCCCAGGTACACATATTTTTGGAATGCGCGCGCGGGAATGCGGTGGTGCAGGATGCGGCCCAGCCATACCGTTGGCAAAATGACAGGGAGCGACAGCAGATAGTCGTGCGATACGGCGTGTGTCCACAGGCCAGCGCGCCAATATCCTGCGATGCCGAGAATGCTGGCGGGTAAAAAATAGGCTTGCAGCGTGGCGCGAAATTGCCGGGCCGACCAGCGGCGCAGTGAGCCATAAAGAACCAGCGGCGGCCCATTCATGCCGAAAGCGCCGCCCATCACTCCGGCGAAAAAGCCAGCAACAATCAGCCAGCGTCGAGGCTCATGCGTGGGCGGCTGATCTTGCTGTTGATCTTGCGGCTGCGCGGGCGGAGTGTTTTTCGTGAGCGCATACACGGCAAAGGCCAGGATCGCGAGGGCGAGCGCGGCTTTGATGGCGCGTGGATGGCCGTGTTGCAGCAGCAGGATTCCAAAGGGGATGCCAAAAACGGTAGAGCCAATCAGCCAGCCTGCGCTGCGCAGATGGATGTGCCGCCAATCCTGCGCGACGACGAGGGCCGCGATGGTGATGGACACCAGCACGGCCAGCGGCGCGGCGACCGTTAAGGGAAGGCAGAGCGCGAGCAGCGGAACGGCAATCAGCGCCTCGCCAAAGCCAAAGGTGGAGCGCGCCAGCGTGGCCAGAAACAGGATGAGCAGGATCGGGAGGATTTCGGTAAGAATTGCGCTCTCCTGGCGCGGAATGGCTTGCTGCAAACCATTTGCGCGCTTGACTTGATACCCTGCCAATTCTATATTGAGGGACAGCGGCGCGGCTTTGGGCTTGGAACTACATGAGGTGTCCCTTCCCTAAAGGGAAGACAGTATCAGCCGATAAGTCAGACTGTTAGTCGGTAAGTAAATGATCAAAAGAGTGCAATCCGATTTCCTTTATGCGCAACCATCGTTTGCGTCGGGCGCTGCGCGCGTTTTTGATTTGTGGGGCCAGTTTGATGCCTACAGTGAAAGCGAAAGTCCTGCCGAGGCTGATGCCGAAGCGATTGCCTCGGACTGGGCGATTGTTGGACAGGACATCCTTGATGCCATGCAGCAGCATGACTCAGAATGTGCGGCGGCCTAAAGCCCCGTGAGCGGAGACCGCTACAAGCAAAAACACCTTCCTCCTTCTCCATCTGCGCCTCTTGAACGGCCTGAGCCAGGGGATGTTGCACAAATTCAGGCAGTGCATTATTCCGGGCCACTCCCGCATCCGAGCCTTCTCGCCAAATATAACGAATTGATTCCGAATGGCGCAGAGCGCATTATGGCGATGGCGGAGAGGCAGAGCGCGCACCGTGAGAGCTTAGAGAAGCGGGTTGTGAATGGCAACGTGGCAAATCAGACGCGGGGATCTTATTTCGCATTCATTCTTGCTTTGGTGTCGATTCTGTGCGGAGTTTTCCTGATTCATGAAGGCAAGAGCGGCGAAGGTCTCGCCGCGATCATCACCAGCGTGGGCGGGCTGGTGAGCGTCTTTTTCTACTCAAAGCGCGAGCAGAGAAAAGAGCGCGTCGAAAAAGCGGCTGCCTTGCAATCGCGCCGTTCCCAGTAAATCCACGATAAGGCCGATCCCGCCCTTCGCAAACGCGGCGAAGGACGGGGCACCCGGCTGCGAGTCTACGTTCACAGATGAAGAACGCGCCATAGAAAATGCGTCATTCTGAGCGAGCGCAGCGGAGTGAAGAATCCAGAAGGTACTCGCTTCGTCGATGCAGTCAGTATCGTCTGGATTCTTCTCTGCGCGGAGTTTATCCTGAGCGTAGTCGAAGGACTCAGAATGACTCTCTCGTGGGTGGGGGCGGCAACGACCTTACGGAACTCTGTCGTGGGTTCCACTGCGAAAAAATTTCCAGAAACTCGATACCCTGCTGAGAGTACAATTTTCGCAATATGCTGAAAAGCTTGGCGACGCTCGCGGTGATGTTCTGTGCCACACAGATACCTGCGAAAACAGGTTTCGATTGGGCCACCATGCTGGCGAATTATTTGCTCGTTGGTGTGGGAATTGTCGGCATCTGCGTAGCGGTGAAAACCCTCGGAAAAATAGAACGGCAAACCATTCTGCAGGAGATAGCTTACACGCAGTGGATTGTGGTTAAGAACTGGCGTACTGAAATGATGAACGAAATGAAGCCCATGCTACGCGGAGATGGATCGCCAATTCAACGGATGCGAATACGACTTGAGATTGTCAACGAAAGCCAATTTCCGCTTACCCTCACGGATTCGGTACTAGCCTTCAATGTCCGAAGCGATGGCAATGGGAATGTGAGATTCTATCCACCTGAGAACTTCCGCTTGTTTCCGAGCGTCCCTTATCACATTGATGTTCCCATCGTTCTCAATAAAGACGAGGTTGTGATCTTCGAGAGGGGCATTATTCCCGTGAGCATTGAGGGACATTTTGTGTACAGAGGAGTGCTTAAAAAAACTGAGCGCTACCATTTGCAGGGAATGCTGTGGTGCGGACAATCCGAAACCACCTTTGACGCGGAGATTCCAAATCGCCCCGACGGTGCTGATCTTGATGACGGAAGCCTAAATCCAAACTAGGGGTGCTCCCCCAGTTTCACCCCCTCCAGTCTTTTCCAATCGAAGGATGAGCCTGAAGGGAGCGAAGGGTGGCGAAGCGGGTTTTGTCCTTTCGGGTATTGAATTGAACTTAGCTTAACAGTTGGTTCCGGGGCGGAGGGAATGTGGAAATCG
>JAJZIJ010000066.1 GCA_021810625.1 Acidobacteriota bacterium | reverse complement strand
ATTTCCACATTCCCTCCGCCCCGGAACCAACTGTTAAGCTAAGTTCAATTCAATACCCGAAAGGACAAAACCCGCTTCGCCACCCTTCGCTCCCTTCAGGCTCATCCTTCGATTGGAAAAGACTTCGTTAGGGATGGATGGATCGCTGTGGGGCTTCACATCCAGGTCTCGATTTTAAGGCTTGGGATGCGCGCGAAACGGAGCAAGCTGCTCTTCCTGCGGCGGAGCGGTAAACGCGCTCACCCCCACCAGACAAATCAGCGAAACGAGCAACGCAGGAAACAGCGCCTCGCGCTGGGCAATTGCTGCGGGCAGATGTTGATGGACAAAGCTCGTATCCCAGAAGACCGTGACCAGCGTGCCGGCGGCGATGCAACTTACCGCGCCCGCAGCGGTTGCGCGGCGCGAATAAAAAGCTGCCAGAATCACCGGTGTTAGCGCGACGGAGTAAATGGTGTAGGCGTAGAGAGATTTCTCCAGAATCGACTGCGTGTACGCCGCCTGCACTAACGCCCAGATGCCCAGCAGCACCACCATCAGCCGCGAAACAATCAGGATGCGAGGGTTGCTGGCCTTCGGTGCAATGTAGCGAAGAAAAACATCATTGACCAGATTCGTGGCGGGAGAAAATAAATAATTGTTCGCCGTGGAGATCACCTTGGCAAAGACTGCGCCCAGCAGCAGCGCGCCCAGCACGGCAGGCAACCCATGCCGCGCCGTGTAGGCGATGATCTCGCGAGGATGCTGCGCTACTTCTCCGGTCGGATAGAGCGCCGAGCCAATCACGGCAATCGCGACGATGATGGTTTCCAGAATCACCGTGCCAATCACCCAGCCCACGACGGCCTGCCGCGCCGCCTTCTCTGATTTTGCCGAAAAGAATTTCTGATACATCGACTGATTGCCCAGCATCAGCAACAGCGTTGGCAGAAAAAATTCCATTGCGCGTGGCCAGGTAAGCGGGCCGAGAATCTGAAAATGTGAAGCGGGCAAGGATGCGCGCAGCCCAATCCATCCGCCTGCCTGATGCAGCAAAATCGGCACAGCCAGCACGCACGCCACTGTGACGAGCAGCCCGATCGCCACGTCCATGTACGCAACCGAGGACATGCCAGCCAGCGCAGTAAACAAAATCACAAAGGCCGCGACAATATACATGCCCAGCGTGCTGCTGATGATACCCGGAAAGATCAGATGCAGAATGTCGCCGCCGCCGCGCAGTTGGTAGCTGGCGATGGCCGTATAGGCAAAGAGAATCGCAATCACGCCCAGCACGCGCGCGGTCGGGTTATAGCGGGCTTCGAGCAGGTCAGGAATGGTGAACTGCGCAAACTTTCTGGCGCGGGGAGCGATGAAATAGATCAGCAGCAGGCCCACCCATCCGCCTGCCGACAACCACAGCGCCGAAAATCCATTGCGGTAGGCATTCTCCGCGCCAGCAAACAGGGAACCCGCGCCAATCCAGGAGCTAAGCAGCGTAAAGATCAAAACATACGTCGGCAGGGAGCGACCCGCCACCAGATAATCCGCCTTGGTTTTTACCGTATGCACGCGAGCGAGCGAGACCACCAGCAGCGTGAGCGCGACGGCAGCCAGCACAACGGCGTAGAGCGAGACCATGCTGCTCATCTTATCGAGAAAAAGAAAATTGGGGTGCCTCAAGTCTCGATTTTGCGACCTGGGAAGCAGCGAGAAAAAAATTGGCGCGTCATAGCAGGGTATTTCCCAGCGCGACCAGAATCTGCGCAGCGCTACGGCCTGCAATGCAGATGCGTTTATTGCGGGCATGCTCGCCGGACGCAATGGCAATGCTGGAGCGCGAGACATGCAGCAACTCGGCAAGAAAGAGGATCAGCGCCTCGTTGGCGCGTCCGTCAATCGGCGGCGTGGAGAGCGAAACGCGCAGCGCCTCGCCCATCACGCCCTGCACGGCACTTTTGCGAGCGCGGGGCTGCACGCGCACCAGAAAGCTGGCTCCCTGCGGTGTGTCGCGAACCGGAAGTGTGCCCATCATAGCGGTGGGCGCGCGCCAAAAATGGCCGTGCCAATGCGCGCGCAGGTGGAACCTTCTTCGATGGCCACGGAAAAATCATGCGACATGCCCATCGAAAGCTGGTCGAGCGCAACGTGTGGATAGCGCTGCGCCAGCGCATCGCGCAACACGCGCAGGCGGCGAAAATACGGCCTGACTTCTTCGAGATTCTCCGAGTATGGCGGAACGGTCATCAGGCCGCGTATTTGCAGATGCGTCCAATCAGAGGCGCGTTCGAGCAACGCCGTCAGCTCCGCGCTCTCCGGTGGCAGGCCGTGTTTGGAGGTCTCCTCGCTTAGTTTGATCTCCAACAAAACTGGCAATGATTTATTGGCAGCCGCAGCAGCATGGTTCAGTCTTTCGGCCAGCCGCAGAGAATCGATGGTATCAATAGCATCGAAGAGTTGCGCCGCGCGCGCGACTTTGTTGGATTGCAGCGGGCCGATCAGATGGAAAGAAGCCTCGCCGAACAAGATGCCCGCAGCCAATACAGGCTGCTTTTCCGCAAACTCCTGCACGCGATTTTCACCGAAGAGTCGCAGCCCTGCGGCCTGCGCTTCAACGATGCGCTCTGGCGGCTGCATCTTCGAGACGGCCATGAGTTGCACGCTCTCTGGTTGGCGACCAGCGCGGCGACAGGCGGCGCGCATCTGCTCCTGTACACGCGCAATGTTTTCTGCCATCGACATAAACGCAAGGGGAGTTACTACGAATGCAGATTTTCTGCATCCGAAAAAACATTGTCATTTCGAGCGAGCATCCGCAGGATGCGAGTCGAGAAACCTGCGGTTTATCTGCTATCCCACCCGTTCAGCGTCCGTGCTCTTCGAGAAACTTTTCCACTTCCAGCGCGGCCATGCAACCCGATCCCGCCGCCGTAATGGCCTGCCGATAGCGGCGATCCTGCACGTCTCCGCAAGCATAGACGCCGGGTACGCGGGTAAAAACGTTGTCGCGTGTGCGCACGTAGCCGTCGTCGTCCAGATCAATCTGGTCGGCAAACATCTTCGCATTCGGCACATGCCCGATGCCCAGAAACATGGCGCTGACAGGCAGCACGCTCGTCTTTTGATTGGCGACGTTGCGCAGTTTCAAGCCCGTGACCTCTTTTTGCTCGATGCCCAGAACTTCCTCCACCGTCATATTGGTCAGCACGCGAATCTTTTCATGCGCCAGCACGCGCTCCATCATAATTTTGGATGCGCGAAAATGTTCGCGACGATGAATCAGCGTGACCTTGCTGGCAAAGCGAGTCAGGAAAATAGCTTCTTCCATCGCCGAGTCGCCGCCGCCGATGACGGCAATCTCCTTGCCGCTGAAAAAGAAGCCGTCACAGGTGGCGCAACTGCTGACACCGTGGCCAATCAGAGCTTTTTCGCTGGGCAGTCCCAGCCAGCGCGCGCTGGCTCCGCTGGCGATAATCAATGTGCGCGCGTGCAGCGTCTCTTTGCCCAGGTTCAGCGCGAAGGGGCGCTTTTGCAAATCCGCGCTCGCCAAGTGAGCCAGACGAAACTCCGCGCCAAAGCGCGCCGCCTGCTGCTTCATATTCTCAATCAACTGCGGCCCCTGGATGCCCTCTGGCCAGCCGGGAAAATTTTCCACCAGCGTGGTCATGGAGAGCTGCCCGCCCGGCTCATGGCCTTCAAGCACGATGGGTTTCAAGTTGGCGCGCGCGGCATAGATGGCAGCGGCCAGTCCAGCGCAGCCGGAGCCGAGGATTACAGTTTCATAGATGTGCGTGCTCATAGACTCCCATACTTCGATGGATTCGCTGTAGCAACAGAACGGCAACGTGGCAACCCAACACCGCTACGCTGGGACAGTCTCCGAGGCCTTGACCTTGACCGGGGTTAGCCAGCCAAAGCGGTCGGGGCGCTTGCCGGAGGTGATGCCAAAGAACTCCGCCGCCAATTGTTTGGTGATCGGCCCAACCTGTCCGTCCTTGACCAGAACGCGATCCACCGAGCGGATGGGCGTAACCTCCGCCGCCGTCCCGGTAAAGAAGACCTCGTCGGCAATGTAGATCATCTCGCGCGGCAGCGATTGCTCGACGATGGTGTAACCCATCTCCCTGGCCAATGTGATGACCGAATCCCGTGTGATGCCTGACAGAATCGAATCGGCCAGCGGCGTGGTGTACAGAATGCCGCCGCGCACGATGAAGAGATTTTCGCCGGAGCCTTCCGACAAGTAGCCATTCACATCGAGCGCAATGCCCTCGGAGTAGCCGTTGGCAGCAGCCTCCATGCGAATCAATTGCGAGTTCATGTAGTTCGCGCCCGCCTTGGCCATCGACGGCATGGTGTTCGGCGCCAGACGATTCCACGACGAGATGCAGACATCGGCGGCATCGCCCGCAACATATTTTCCCCACGGAAAATTGGCGACGTAGACCTCAATGGGACTGCCGATTGGACTGACGCCAATCTCGCCATAGCCGCGAATCGCAACGGGCCGGATGTAGCAGGGCGCAACGCCGTTGGCCTCCACCAGATTCACGACGGCGGCATTCAACTGCTCCAGCGTGTAGGGCAGCTCCATGCGATAAATTTTTGCGGAATCGAGCAGGCGCTGCATGTGCTCCGACAGGCGGAAGATGGCCGCGCCGGTCTCGGTCTGGTAGCAGCGGATTCCCTCAAAAACGGAAGACCCGTAGTGGATCACATGCGACATGATGTGAATCGTCGCCTGCTCCCACGGGAGGAGCTTTCCGTTGTGCCAGATATGTTTCGTCGTCTGAATGGGCATGAAATTGCGGCTCCTTGGTATGGCTGTATGGCTGGAATCTCTGATTATATCGGCAACGGCGGGAAAAAGAATGGCGAACGTGGCGGATTCTGCTGTGAAACAGGGGAAATAGCTATTTTCACATGGCGAAAAGGCTGGATTTTTGCCACGTACCGGGTGCCCCCAGGTCTCGATTCTGGGGGTAAATATACTTGACGCACCATGACTTTATCTGCCAAACTCGAAGAGGCTGAATTTCTTTGGCCTTACATCATGGAACGCAGATATAGCAATGCTTCGGTCAACCGCGCGGGAGATCTAATTTCCAATCGGAACGAGTCTGGACTCGCTCTTTTGGAGTCCAGCGAGGAGGAGTGGGAGCAAAAGATCGATGAAGCCTTTGATATTTTGGGGAATTGGCGTGACATTCACGCCGTCCCTTTGAAGGCAGTCTCATCACTCTTGAGCGACGAAGCCTCTTCTGTCGAAGGGTCATCACCAATTGTGGCTGATCGCCTCAAACGCTACAGGTCTATTCGCTCGAAGTTGCGGAGATTCCCAGTCACAAATTTAACGACAATACAGGATATTGCTGGTTGCCGTGCCGTGGTTCAGGAAGTGGCTCACGCTTACGCATTGCGAGAACGGTTAATCCTGCGGCTTAAGGCAGAATCCAACGGCCCACAAATAATAGAAAAATGGTCTCGCGACTACATCTTGAATCCAAAGCCTGACGGATATAGGTCTATTCATGAGGTAGCTAAGTTTTATAGTCCGAATCCAGACATTGCACATTGCAACGAACTGAGAGTCGAGATTCAAATACGGTCGGTAATGCAACATGCCTGGGCTATGGCTGTGGAGACCGCTTCTGCGGTAACGAATCAAGCTCTTAAATCCGGGGCCGGGGAAGAGTTATGGAAGAGATTCTTTTTTCTTGTCGGAGAAATCCTTGCATCGGTGGAAGGAACTTCGAATTCCCTGACAAGCAAAAAAGCATTAGTCGAGGGACGCCGGGAAGCAGCGGCACTTGCCAGCCAGTTGCGCGTGATAAATCTTTTGACCAACATGCAACACGTTCTGGAAGGCTACTCGACTTTCGAGGGGAAAAGGGATGCAGAATTGTTTCTACTCGAACTGGATTCCCAGAAGCGAGAGGTTAATTATAGAGGCTATGCCAACGCAGACTTCAAGCAAGCGTCGAGCGATTACAGTGAGGCAGAACGTGCGCACCAAAACAAGGACGATATTCACGTCGTTCTAGTTTCTGTTGAATCACTGGATGAATTGAAAAGTGCCTATCCGAGCTTTTTCTTAGACAGCACAGGGTTTATTGATTTAATCCAGGAGCAACTTTTTGGGTGAACACCCCACGGCACGCGCTATGATAACCACATGAAGACACCGCCGAATAATCCAGAATTTTCCCGCTTCACTGATGCCATGCGAACGATTATGAAGGTGTCGAAGACAGAGCTACAGCGCCGCATGGAAGCAGAGAAAACAGAGACGAAGAAAGCTAAACAAGCCTGATTTCTAGCTGCTTCCCTGTCAGTTCTGCCCAGCGTTCGAGCGTAGCGATCTGAGGAAAATCCCGACCGCTTTCCATGCGCGTAATCGTTGTTCTCGATGTAGCCATCATTCACGCTTCGGCAGATGCCAATTCTTAGGTGAGCCGCCCACGAATGCCTCATCGACTTCTACGGCTCCGCCTCTGGAACCCATCTTTCCGTTGCCCCAGTCGTTAGTGCGGAGTGCAAGGCGAATGCGATGGAGCACGAACCATGCAGATTTCTGAGTGATCTTGAGATCGCGTGCAAGTTCATACGAACTGATTCCGTTTTTGCAATTGACCACGAGCCAGACCGCAATTAGCCATTTGTCGAGAGCGATAGCCGAATCCTCAAAGATGCTGAAAGTCTTGACGCTGAATTGCTTGTGGCATTCCTTTGCCATGCACTTCCAGATGCGGCGGGTGCGTAGATACGATACTTTCTTCCCGTCGCAGTGTGGGCAGCTTACTCCGTCCGGCCAGCGCATCGCAGCAACAAACTCCACGCATACATCGGGATCAGCGAAGTAGCGGGTTGCTTGTAGAAGGCTTTGCGGGTATGAATTCTCTTTCTCCATGAACTAAATATATCTAAAGACTCATGGTGTGCCAAGTATATTCTTGCCCGATTCTGAGACCTGGGGGTTGCGCGTTCCTCAAGACTTCATTCTGAGCGAATGAGGTCTTGGAATCTAACTTGAAAGCGTTTTGACTGCAGAATCAATACTCTCCTGCACAGTCTCACGCAGCTTTTTCCAAATCCCCTCAATCGATCCATCGCAACTGTCTGTCCAATTCATTTTGTACCAACGGCGGACGACCTCGGTGCCTTCGGAATCAAAGATGCTCCAGTCGCGAAGTGAGTGCCGGGTAAGCATTTCCATGACGTAACAGACTTCGAGACTAGGTGCGCAGGTGACAACGAGTACGAATTTTCTTAACGGGACAAATTTAGGAATGAGGCTAATTTTTAACTGAGCCTCACCTATGTTGTGGTGGCTCAATAGGTTATTCCCTTCGAGGCCGGAGCGGCTGATGGGAGGAGACTGGCCCAGACTAGCATGGGGACGATGCCAGTTGTAGAGATGCAGCCAGGAGTTTAGCTCCTGGCTCAGACT
>JAJZIJ010000065.1 GCA_021810625.1 Acidobacteriota bacterium | reverse complement strand
CAAGGCACAGTCATCCTGTGCGGTGCGGCTGCATCGCATGAATTGCCGAGAGGTTGAGGACCAGAGCTCCGGTAGATTCACGCTGCATCACCAAACGGTGGGATCCGCCCCACCAACCATCGATACAGCCTTCCACCTCAGGCCATGATGCTTCCCTGCGGACATCCAGCCTACTGCCGGATGCGAGAGCGCCCAATCAATTCATCGATCTGGCTTGCGCCGACCAGGGGCACCCGCGGGCTGCTCTCGATATGGGCGATCTCTGGATAGCCAACGTTCTGCCGCAGCATCCAGTAGAGTCGCACGGTCAACCTCCTGGCCGCCGCTACCTTGGCCACGCCCTTCGGTTTGTGGTGGCAACGGGCCTGATACTGTTTGCGAAATCCTTCATCCAACCGGGTCACACTCTGCGCCGCTTCCACCAGCAACTGGCGCAGGAAACGGTTGCCCTGCTTGCTGATCGCGCCCAGCCGCTGCCTGCCGCCGCGACGAGTGCTCGCGCGGGATCAGCCCCAGATAGCTGGCCACCTGACCGCTGTGCTGGAACCGGTTCACATCCCCGATGGTCAACACAAAGGCCAGCGAGGTAATCGAACCCACTCCTGGCTGCGTCATCAGCAACCGCGCTTGCGCGTGTTGCTCCAACGCATCGCCCACCGATTTGTCCACTTCGCCATCGCCGTTGACCAACTTCCGTTCCGTCACTTCGCCGGTCTCCGCATCGAAAACCGCCGCCTGCTGCCAACTGGGATGAAAATCACATCCTATAATTTCATTGAAGGCTTCTCCTGATCCAGCAGCTCATGGTTCTCAACCACAAACTACTCGACCATCGTAGAAGCCTTCGTCCTTATCCCATCAATTCTAGCCTTCCTTTGGCTTGAGTGGGATGACTCATCCGATCATTTCGTTGCGGCTGCGGAGGTTGCGGCTGCGGCAACTTTCGGATGCGGCAGGCTTGGGTCGGCCTTGTAGAGTTCCTTGAGGAAGGCCTGATACTCTTTCTCGCCACGCTTCAACTTACTATAGTCCACGTCTTTGTAATACTGGCTGATGTAGTTGAACGCATAAGCCGCGTACCAGGGGATATCTTTGTTTGGATGCTTCGAGTTAATGATGGGATTGTTGACTGGCTTGTCCTGCGCCACCGCCCACGCAAACGGAGCTTCTCGAATGTCATACCCAGCCAGGTACATCTGCCGGATGCCAATGCGCAACTGCTGTTCACTCTGCCAAACCCCTGGTTCTTGATCGCCGACATTACTTCCTGATCCTGGCCAGTACGAAAAAGCAAATGGGTATATTACGTATGCTTGCTTTTGTAGGATAGAGGAGATTGCATACTCTAAAATGGCCGCTAGCTCGGCTTTATTGTTGAGTTTTTCCAATGCGCTGTCGGGAATTAGTACGATCCCATTTGGCATGGCAACCAACACATCATCGTATTTGCGGAGTGCTACGCCATCAATGATTCTCAGATATCCATTAAGCGCTGATCCAAAAGACTTAACAACATAGAACCGGAAGTGAATCTTTGTTGCATCTGTATCCGGTAAACCTCTCTGGTACCGAGGAACAATCCCCATTCCAAGATTAGAAACCCATTCCTGAATTGTCCGATCAGGCAGAATCGTAAGCGTTGGGCCGTGCCTCAATATGCCTCTATTAAATCTATTAAATCGGATGCTTCCGTAAATGTGTTTTTTATAGTCTGGATCAATAATCCATGTCCTAAACTTGTTCCAATATCTTTTTTCTTTGGCATCCACATGATTAGGCCAAAAACGAAGATTCTCAGCGGTGAGACTTCCATCTTGTCCATATATAGCATGATAGGTAACACAGTTGTTCTCTCGCAATAAATCCGATGAGAAAGCTGGTATATCCTTCGGATGAATTTTAGAATGTGTTATGTAATTGTAAGAAATCCTGTTGGAGTACATATAATAAAGGGATGTACTCGCTGGGGCTGTGAGCATCCTCGTATGGGTGGTTATGGTCAATGGATACCCGTCCACCCATAGTATCCCATTCCAGCCTCCTGCCTTGTTTTGTAACTCAGGCTGCTCTTCGATAATTGCCGTATTGCGGAGCTTCTCTCCCGGCTTCTCTAATACTTCAGTGTATGCAATGATCTTTTTAGCTACAAAGGAACGTCCGCCATATTGCGTACCCACAATATATGTTCGTTCTCCGACCACAAAGTTCAAAGTGCCGCACGGCACAAACTTTCTCGACAACTTAGGGCGATGATACGATAACCTCCCTGAAAATGGCCCAGGTACCCATTGTTTTGCAGATGGTGTTGCCATTAAACACTGTGTTTGTGAATCAAACAAGACATGCAGGCTGCCCATGTCAAATGCTGTAGTGGAGTCAATTTTAGTAACGAAACCGCTTGCGGTCACGGCAAACGCCGGAATCGAGACCAGCAGAAGAAAAAGAGGGGCGAAAAGCGCCCTCTTCCGATGGCAGGAAGAAAATCCCCACATCGACCCCACGTTGGGTTGGCTCATCGTATCCTCATTCCCTTATCCTCGTATCTCCATGCCCCTCAGTAGACGAACCCATTCCAGAAACGTTACCGGGCGCGCTCATCCCCTCTGCCAGAAATGATCCAGCATCAAGGAACCTCTGCACAAGTTCTTATTGCGAGACCGCACTCCCCCAGGGGCTGAAGCCCAAGGGAATTTTGTAGCTACTTACGGCGGGACTAGAGCATTTTCGGTCATGGTGTTGACAGTCGCACAAAGCATCCTGTTCTCCCACCCTAGTCGCAAAGAACGCGGCTAGGATGGGGCACCCGCGGCGGGACTAAAGTCCCGCCCCTTCAACGCTGACTGATTCAGAGATTTCCTAATAGCTCTTGTAGGCCGGATTGAATGCGGGGCGTGGTTGCGCATGAATAAAGGCGGCCACATCCCAGGCATCTTGGGCCGACAAGGCTCCCTTGCGATTCTGCGGCATGTTGGATTGCACAAACGCGGCCATCGTCTCCATGCGGTTCATGCCCGCGCCGTCGTTGAAGGAGGTTGGCCCCCACAGCGGAGGAAAGAGCGGCGGGCTTCCTGCGCCATTTTTTCCATGACAGCCAAGACATTGGGAAGCATAAATCCGCGCTCCGTGAATCGGGTTCGGGATCAACGCCGGGAGTGGGGCAAGACCTTGATGCACGAAGGGAAGATGCGCAGGCTGCGGCTGGGAGAGCCATTGGAAGTAGTCCGTCAACGCGCGCATCTCGCGGCTGTCATACGGCAAGGGGCGTCCATTCTCGCTGCGCGTAAAACATTCCTCGATGCGATCCTGGAGGGAAATCAGATGGCCTGCGCGCTTGCTGTACATCGGAAATCGCCCGGCAATCCCCACGAGCGGTATCGCGTAAGGAGCAATGCCGCCTTCGATATGGCAATCACTGCACGCGATTCGACTGCCAGTGTAGGAGGCCGCATACCAGGGTGTCTCCCGAAAAATATGGATGCCGTAGCGAACGCTGTCGCCCGACGGCCCGATGGGAAGCGTATCAGGATCGGGAGCCTGCCACGCCGCCCAGATGGTCGGCTTGGCCTTGCCGTGCCCTTTGAAAAGATGCAGATGTCCCAAGCCAAGCCAGGCCGACAGCGCATACATGGTGGCTGCAAACACCCCGATCGCAATGAGGCTCCATTTCTTCATCAGTGCCCCTGGACAGCAGACGGAACGTAGGAGCCAAATCCGTAGGCGCGATACGCTGCCTGCGCCTCCTTCGATTGCAGATAGGCGATCCAGGCCCGCGCCGCCTCTGGATGAGGCGCATGGCGCAGAACTGCCGCTGCATAAATGGCGGTTGTATTCTGGTTGGCCGGAATTGCAATACCCGTGATGGGATTCCCAATTTTTTCCTGAAACGCCACCTCGGATGCCCAGGTGATGCCCGCATCGGATTGTCCTGCCAGAATGCGCATGGGCGTTTCACGATGATGGATGTGCGTCAGATATGTGGCCCCGCGCTGCACCTTGGTTTGATACACGCTGCGCTCCAACGCATCGCCCCCGGCCTTGCGCAGCGAAGCTTCAATTTGGCGCGCAACCCCTTCCCATGCCGGGTTGGGCATGGAGAGTGTCACGTCTGCGCGACCCAGATCCTGCAACGAGCGGATATGCCTGGGATTCCCTGCCCGCGCCATAATAGCCAGATTATTGGTGGCATAGGCCACGGGTGTCTCCACCGTTTGCTGCCGCGCCATCGCTTGCAGCGCGCGCGCGCCAGCCTCCATCACATCGGGTTGAACGCGCAGCGTGAAATTTCCCAGCGTCAGCGTGTTGTCGCTGGTGATCTGCTGGCGCAGAATTCCCGGAGGCAGCGTCTCGTAAAAAATGTGTCCGCGCAGTTCGGGATGCAAGGTCACAAACCCGGCAATCAACCGAGGCAGAACAAAAAACTGGTTGCCCCCAATGAAGAGAACCAGCTTTGCGTCCGCAGGATTGCCATGCAGGTCGGGAATGTTATCGACATCTCCAACCTGAAAGGCGTATCCCTTTTCGGTTGCGGGATTGTTGGCCCCCTGACTCCAGGGCGGCACGGCCTGCGCATGAAGCGACAGACTGCACCCCAAAGCGATGGCCACCGCGAGAACTGCGCCCAGCATATTCCGCTGATACCGCATCGGATTGCCTTTCTTGCCGCGCTTTTACAACCTAGATCGTGGTGTAGGCGAAGTTCCCCTCGTTCTGCAGCATGGCGATGGCAGCCACCATCGAAGGAACAATCAGAACACCCGGCAGGATATGTTTTTGCAGCTCCTTCACGACTTCTTGCTGCGTCAGCGTCAACTTGTGGATATGGATAAGAGCCAAAGCTTGCGATTCGGTTGCCAGATGGCAGCTTAAGAACTGGACGCCGCGCCGTTGCAGCGCCTGGATGCTGGTGTCGTGATACAAAGAAGCCGGATTATTGGGGTCTTTCGAGGCATAGACGGGAGGATTGCCATGCGGGCTTTCATAAAATATATTTCGCGTGGCAGGCTTGCCAGTCTTGGGATCATCAATCTTCAATCCCGCGCCGATCTGGTATTTCTCCCAAATGTAGTCATCAAAGTTAAGCAGGTTGGATGGGCCATGCGTGGCGCTTACAATCTTGATCTGATCCGCTGGAATGCCAAACCCAAGCTGCAATCCGTCCAGCGAATTTTTAATGTGAGCCAGAAACGCTCCATTGTTAATTCCGACCACGTCGTAGAGCTGCTTGGCTCGCGCCGGATGTTTGAGCAATTGATTAAATTCTGCCATCTTCCAATCGACAGGCGTGTACAGAAACGGGGGCAGGCTTGCAGGCGCCGCCTCTGCGTTTACAGCGGTTCCTAATGCGGCTAATGCGGCCAGTCCCGCTGTGGCTTGACCGAAAAACGACCTACGGCTGATGGAATCCATGCACACTCTCCTTGGTTAGGGTTGGACGTAGACGGAAGCAGCGATCCAACCGTCCCGGACGATTCGTTATTTTTATGGATGAAACTTTACGCCCACATCCATTGCGATGCATCGCGTGCTGCCGGAGATTCAAATTCAGGTTGGATGCGCCTCTTGCCGAACCCGAACTACATGCCGTCGTAGTTGGGGCCGCCGCCTCCCTCTGGTGGTGTCCAGTGAATAATCTGGTACGGATCCATGATATCGCAGGCCTTGCAGTGGACGCAGTTGGCGAAGTGGATATGCAGCTCCTTTTGTGAGGCCACGCCACTCCCCTCTGACGTTCCCACCATTTCCCTTTCCACCATTTCATAGACCGAAGCCGGACAGAAATGCTGGCATGGATTGCCAAATTCCTGCGTGCAGCGATGGTTGCAGATGTCCAGATCGGCAATCACCAGATGCGTGGGTTGATCGTCCTCATGCCGCGTGCCCGCGTGGTAGACATCGGTCAGCTTGTCGAAGGTGCGCGTACCATCGCCTTTGGCCGGGCCGAGAAACTGTGCGCGCGCATCATCGCGCGCATCTAGCGTGGCGAGGCGCTGCATGTTTTTGTAGCCGGGAGAACACTTGAAATCCGGGCCGAGATTTGCGCCGCCCAAAACCTGCTGGATGCCCACCTTGACCATGCCCGAAGGCAGGCCATGCTCAAATGCCTGATGAAAGTTGCGGACTGGATACAGTTCCTCGCGCAGCCAACTGGCATCGACGCGGGCTTTGTACGCGGCGAGTTGCGTCGCCGAAGCATCGCCACTGCGGAGCGCGTCGAAGGCTGTCTCGGCGGCCAACATGCCGCCCTTAATGGCCAGATGGATGCCCTTCAACCGCTGCGAATTCAAAAATCCCGCCGAGTCGCCGGCCAGCATCCAGCCATGACCGTAGAGCTTTGGCAGACAATTCCATCCGCCGTATGGCAGACTCTTTGCGCCGTAACGAATCATTTTTCCGCCGGAGAGAATACCGCGCAAAAAAGAATGCTCCTTAAATGATTGGAAGGCGTGGTGCGGGTCGGTACGCGGATCGGCGTAATCCAGGCCCATGACAAAGCCAACGGAAATCTCCGTGCCGCTGATACCGTATATCCAGGCTCCGCCAAATTCCTTCGTGGTCAGTGGATAGCCGAGCGTGTAGATCACCTCGCCCTGGGCGATACGGTCTGCGGGAATCTCCCAGAGTTCCTTGATGCCCATGCCGTAGACCTGTGCGTGGTCGGGGTCTTCCAGATGAAATTGCTGCACAATCTGCCGCGTGCAGGAGCCGCGCGCGCCCTCGGCAAAGATCGTCACTTTGGAGTGGAGATCGTAGCCCGCCTCGAAGTTGCTCTTGGGCTGGCCGTTTTTGTCCACACCTTTGTCGTCGGTGCGCGCGCCCAGCACGCGCTCGCCGTCGAGTAAAACATCCGTGCCCGCAAAACCAGTAAAAATCGTAATGCCCGCCTCTTCGACTTTTTGCGCCATCCACTTTACAAACTTGTTGATGGAGATCACATAGTTGCCGTGGTCGCGCATCGGCGGCGGCGTGATGGGGAATTTATGCTGGCCCGCGTGCGTCAGGTAATAGACGGATTCCTTGCCCACCTGGCCGTCGAGCGGCGCTTCTTTTTCAAAGCCAGGGAGCAACTCGCGCATGGAGCGGGGATCAAGCAGCGCTCCTGAAAGGCAGTGCTGGCCCGCCTCGCGAGCCTTCTCCAGCACGTAGATATTTTCTTTGCTCAGCGGCGCGTCGGGATGCGCGACATTGTGCGCGTCGATCAACTGCGCCAGACGCAGCGCGCAGGCCATTCCAGCAGGGCCGCCACCCACGATCAGAACATCCGCTTCCATCTGCGGTCGGTCAACGCCTTCGAGCGATTTGCGGAAGTGGATCATCCAAGGAACTCCCTATCCCCGGCCTCAAAATCGAGTGTACAGTCTCAAGACACCCATAACACAACGTCCCAGGAGATGCTTTACGCTTTGGCGCGGAATCAAGCCGGGTACCTGTGATCTTTCAATAGGTTGTCCATTCGAGCCAAACCAGAGAAGCTGATTGTGATGAGCAATTACGTTTCCAAGGAAAGGAACGAATGGACTATCACCAGAATGCACGACTGACGGTTCACAGTCGA